>BDTS01000054.1 GCA_002897915.1 bacterium BMS3Bbin09
CCTGCCGGCAGGCAGGGCTGATGGCTGATGGCTGATAGCTGATAACATTGTGGTGTTGTTACCATGATGCTGATGTAAAAAGGACTCAGTCTTTTTTTATACCAAAGGGCATAAGTTTCGTACGAATAGATGAAATTAACACTTCACTATTCAACTCAGCTTTATGTCTTTTCCACGTCGGCAGCGTTTATTGTAAGAGCAACGCCCTGACGTAAAACATCTACCGAAAGAACCAGGAAGTGTTTGTCGAGTTTTTCAACGAGGATACCCTCAATGCCTGTCATTGGGCCTTTTATGATCCTGACATTCTGGCCCTCGGTGAGATATGGATAAGGGTCGAGGGTATCACTGTTCTCGACAAGTTTTTTTAGCATGTTTATCTGCTCATCCGGGATGGGGGTGGGTGTGTGCGGGAGTGTACAGATCATATTGACAACGCCCCTGATCTTTAGCACTTCCAGCATGTTCCGGGCGTCTTCCGTTATGCGGACAAATAGATAGCCGGGAAACAGGGGAAAGGTGACGAGCTTTTTTCTGTCCTTCCACTTTCTGAGTTTTTCTACTGTCGGGAGAAAGGCCTCAATGCCCTTTAACTTTAATCTGTCAAATATCTGAAACTCATGCCTTGATCTGACATGGATCGCGTACCACCTGAGTTGGAGCGTGTCGGTCTGGTTCATTGATTCCTTCAGGAATGTATATCTTTATGATGCCTTTTCCGCTGCTTCGCTTTTGTCCTTATGGATCTCGGTGATGCTTGTAACGGTTATTTCGGCGGCCTTCAGGGCCTTTTGAATATCAACTGCCTTTGCATCCTGAACTTTTAAAATATAATTAATATCCATAACTAGTCCTCCCTCATATTTGATTTTAATAGTTCTTATTAAATTTATATCAAATCTTTTTAAATGTCAAAAGAATTGGGAGGGCAAGACAGGCCTGCCTGCCCTGCCTACCGGCAGGCAGGCGGTAGGTAGGGTCAGTCGGTGATGAGTTCTGTGATAGGTACAACTGTTACTTCCTTGTTGTTTTCGAGTTTTTTTTGCAGGAATTCCAGGGTCTTCTTTCTCGGATGTGCCAGGGCGATAGCGTACCCCTTTTCGCGTGAGATCTTCAGCAGTCTTTTCCATTGCACTTCTATTTCATGGAGATCGTCCTTATTGTCAAGAAAGACATCCCGGCGCAGGGCCGCGAGACCTTCTTCTTTTGCGAGTCTATAACCTTTGGACTCGGAGATCGTGACGCTGTCGAGAAAGAAGAGACGGTATTTTTTTAATTCCGAGAAAAAGGCGCGCATTGCTCTCTCGTCCTTTGTAAAGGCCGAACCCATATGGTTGCTGATCCCCGAGATATGCGGTATCGAGCGGATGTCACCGGAGAGTGTATCTGTTATTTCACTGTCGGTCATCCATGTCTGCAGCGCACCTTTGCCGAGCTTGTGAGGCGTTATTGCTTCCATTGGAACATGGGCGATGATATCGTGCCCGAGCCTGTGTCCCTCTTCTGCGATCCATACGGAATATGTCTCGTGCGGGAGAATGGAGAGCGTCAGGGGAGCTTTTATGGCAAGCACTGTTTCGGCCTTACTCTTATTCGGCCCGAGGTCATCCATAACTATCGAGACCTTCAAGAGGCCTCCGGAAGGAGCTTTTTTTGAAGGAATATGTTTTGCCTTTGGTCCGGCCTTGAAGATGCCGGGAAGGAAGTTCCGGGTATTGTCCTTGCCGGATTCTTCAAAGAAAAGGAATATGCATACTACGACAAGGAATAAGACGAAGATGATATGCCGCTTATTCTTCCGTTTTTTGACCCGTCGTTTTTTAGGGGGCATGGTTTAACTGAAAGGGGCAGAGGCACAGAGGCACAAAGGCACAGAGGAAAAATACTCTGCCACTTTGTCCCTTTGCCACTTTGCCACTTTGTTCCTTTATTTTACCTGCTCATATCGAATACCTCGGCGCCCTGAGGTACTTTAAATATGAATATAGAGGCGTCGAGACCCGAGTTCGTTTTTATCTGCTTGATCTCGATCATTATTATGTTCCCGTATGTATCGATGATCGTGAACATCTTGATAGGAAAGCCGTCTGTTTTGGTCTCAAGGACAAGTGTCTTTATAAAGCCGAGCTTCTGTTTCGGTATAAGCTGGAGCGCGCTCTCTTCGGGCATGGTGATATCGAAATCATCCCGAATATTCTCAAAGCTCTGCAGTATGGCGATCGGCACCTGGCTGTAGGATTCCTTGCTAAATGTCGTTTTTATCACCTGGTTCTGCGATTTTTTATATATCCATGTTTCGGTATCGTTTATCACAACTTTTTCGTCGCGGGGCTTGTTGTATTCCCACATCATGTGTGAAGGTTTTATAAGAAAGAACGTGCCCGAAAACTCCTGTGTCTCTTCGAGGTCCTTGATATAGCTTGTCTGTGAAAAGCTGCCCTTGATGTCCTTGATGGTTTCGAACTTTTTCTGTATCATCTCTACCGTCTCATCAAGAGTGGCGGCATTTGCGGTTACTGCTGAAATGAACAGAACAATGAGCGTCAAAAATACAAAACTGCTTAGTATTGTTTTAGATGATAGCTTTTTTTTCATTTTAGATTCTCCTGAGTATCTCTCTTGATTTACCGGCTTCCCCGGGCGGGCCCACAATGCCCTCGTCCTCAAGCATCTCCATGATTCTCGCTGCCCTGTTGTAGCCTATCTTCATCCTGCGCTGGATGTATGAGATCGAGGCCTGGTTCGAAGAGAGTACGATCTCCCTGGCTTGCATGTAAAACTCATCCCTGTCTTCGTCACGGCCCGCTGTCAGAGATTCTTCGGTCACCAGTTCTTCGAACAATGTATAGTCCGGTCCGGCCTGCGCCTTTATAAAATCAACGACGTTCCTGATCTCTTCACCGCTTACATACGCGCCGTGTATTCTCTTGATCTTCTTGCCCGGGCTCGTGAATAGCATATCGCCTTTTCCAAGGAGCTGGTCTGCTCCGTATGTGTCGAGTATTATTCTCGAATCCATTTTTGAAGAGACCTGGAAGGATATCCTTGAAGGAAAGTTCGCCTTGATTATTCCGGTGATGACATCAACGGACGGCCTCTGTGTCGCAAGTACGAGATGTATACCGGCGGCCCTCGCCATGCCCGCAAGCCTTGCGATAGAGTCCTCGACCTCGCGGCCGGATGCGAACATGAGGTCCGCAAGTTCATCGATGAATATTACGATGTATGGGAGGGGTTCAATGTCAAGGTAGGCTTTATTGCCGGATTTCTGTTCCGCCACTAACTTTTTATTGTACGCGTCGATATTCCTTGCGCCTGATTTCGCTAATAATTTGTAACGCCGTTCCATTTCGAATACGAGCTTCTTTAACGCATTGGACGCCTCTTTTGGTAATGTAATGACCGGCATCAGCAGGTGAGGGAGCTCTTCGTATGCCGAGAGCTCGAGCATCTTCGGGTCTATCATCAGCATCTTTGCCTCTTTGGGAGAGGCCTTGAACAGAATGCTCAGGACGATGGTGTTCAAACCGACACTCTTACCTGAACCGGTTGCCCCTGCTATAAGCAGGTGCGGCATCTTCGCTAGATCGGTCATGACCGGTATGCCGAATATATCCTTGCCGAGCGCGAGCGTCAGTTTTGAGGAACTTTTGTGGAATGCCTCGTTGGATACGATGTCTTTCAAAAAAACCGAGTCCCTGATCTTGTTCGGTACTTCTATACCGAGGGTAGATCTGCCGTGTATCGGGGAGATACGGATGCTGATTGCCTTAAGCGCCATCGCGAGATCGTCCGCAAGAGACATTACCTTGCTGATCTTGATGCCTGCCGCGGGTTCGAACTCGAACATGGTTACGATCGGTCCCGGGGATACATACGTTACCTTGCCTTCTATAGAATAGTCCTTGAGCTTTTTCTCAAGCAGGTCCGATCTATCGATCAGTTCGTCCTTTGTCGGCTTCGATATCGAAGGCGGCGGGTTCTCGAGCAGGTCGATCCCCGGGAGTTCGAAATCTCCGGGTATGCCTTTGGGCCGCTTGACTGGCTTCTTCAGCACCGGTCTTGATTGTATCACCGGCGGGGACAGAGGAAGCGGTTCCTGAATTGGCACGACCTCTTCATCGAAATCGTCTTCCATGATCGTCGGGCCCTTCTTCTCTTTCTTCTTAGACTTGGCATCCGACAATGTTTTTTTGCCGGATGAGATCTTCTCTAAGATAAGCTTCGAAATGCTCACGATCGAGAACTGGAACAGGTACATAAGAGTGATAAGCGTGAAAGTGCAGAAGAGCATATATGAACCAGTGGTCGAGACGGCCCTGAGTGTAAGGCTGGTCGCGAATATGCCGACTACTCCCCCGGCGTGATCGCCCAGCACAAGGGAGGCCAGTGAAGATGTAGAGATCACAAGGACCGTGACCGCTCCGATGAGTACCGGCAGTCTGTGGATTATCTCCCTGCCACGTATTTTTTTGTACCCGTAAATAAAAAGGATTGCCGTCAATATGTATGAAGATATACCTGCTGACTGAAGCATGATGTCAGATAGATAAGAGCCGAAACGGCCGAGCAGGTTGTTAAGTTCGGAGCTTTGTGTAGAGAGTGATTGGTCCCAGGTATTGTGGCTTATGAGACTGATAGTGACAATTAGTCCGGCAAGAATAGCCAGGACACCTTTTATTTCATCCTTTATTCTTCCCCGCTCCATATCGCTAATATGATAACAGAAGACGACAAAAAACGATAACAGGTTGAGGGCCCCGGCGCATTTTCATCATAAATAATAAAAAAGCACGATGGCACCGAATATGATCCTGTATGCGGCGAATGAGTCGAACGTATGTTTTTTGATGAAACCGAGGAATGCCTTTATGACGATTAACGCTGAAAAGAAAGAGACCAGGAAGCCGACCGTAAAAACGGTAATGTCGTCCGTGCTCAGGCCATCGAGATTTTTCAACAGATCAAAGAGTGTTGCGGCAAACATGGTCGGGATCGCAAGAAAAAAGGAGAATTCTGTCGCGGCCTTTCGGTCCAGACCGAAGCACATTGCGCCCATGATGGTCGCCCCGGCTCGTGACACACCCGGAAAAAGAGCCAGAGTTTGCGCAAATCCGATGCCGAGGGCCTGCTTATAAGAGATATCATCCACATCCCGGACAACCGGTTTTTTAATAATTCTTTCAATCACGAATATGGCAATGCCCCCGACGATAAGCGCGGAAGCGACCGTTACGGGATTAAAGAGGTAGTGTTTTATATAAGAGTGCGTGAGGAGTCCGAAAAATGCGGCGGGAAGGAATGCGATCAGGAGATTCAGCAGAAAGCGGTTTGTCTTTTCCGTGCCGAAACCCTTTATGCTGGATAGCACCTTTTCACGATACAGCCAGACGACCGCAAGGATTGCACCGAGCTGTATAAAAACTTCGAAGGTCTTTGCCGTATTGCCTGTAAATCCGAGCAGATCGCCCGTGAGTATGAGATGTCCCGTTGAAGATATCGGCAGGAACTCGGTAATGCCTTCGACTATCCCCAGTATTATTGCATTAAGCATCGGAAATTATAACAGAAAACGGAGGCAATTATACATTCCCTGCTGAAATTTATGCCCTCTTTTGCTAAACTTCTTATCTGATGCCAGATAACAAAAAGAAAAAGACCAAAGAAGAGAGACAGAAAAGGGGCGACTTTGTCCGGTTTGCCGGAATGGCGAGCACTGTTGGCATAAACATGGTCTTGAGTACCTGTGTCGGTTTTGCGCTCGGGCACTATGTTTTTGATGAATATCTGAACACTCATCCGTGGTTTACGATCCTGATGACCGCACTTGGTATTTTTGCGGGCTTTAAATACTTATTCAAAATAGCGAAGAAGGCAGAAGAGAGGGACGAGGATGGAGATACTTAAGGGGGTTTTTAAAAAGAGCATATTTATAATTTTACCCGCGATGCTTCTGGCCGGGTACTGTATAGAACCCCGAAAGGTTCCGCTCGGAATATTTATGGGTGCATTGCTCGGGATCGTTAATCTGAGGCAGCTATCGAGGAATGTGGAGGGCTTTTTAGGTTCGCAGGGTGCCACTGCCAAGATGCTCATTACCGGCATGCTCAGGCTGCTCTTTCTTGGTGCCGCGATATTCGCTCTTATTTATTATAATGTTGTTAATGTATTCGGGCTGTTGTTCGGGTTCACAGTAGTATTTATCCTGATAATGGTCGAAGGATTCATGGTTGGGAAGGCGCAGGAATAAACCAGTCAGTTTTTTTCTTTTGCTGAGTGCTGATAGCTTTTGTAAAGGAGATAAAAAACATGAAAAGATACAGGTCAGTAACCACAATGAAGAAAAGGCTCATTGAGCTGGTTATTGAGAGGACGTTCAAATTTACGGACAAGCCGACATTCAAGCTCGCTTCCGGCAAAAAGAGCAGTTATTACTTCAACTGCAAGCCTACGACCCTGAACGCGGAAGGCATGTACCTGATAGGGCACCTTCTGTATGACATAATCAGGCAGCAGAAGAAATGGAAGCCCAAAGGCATAGGCGGTCTTACGCTTGGCGCGGATGCGCTCTCGAATGCCATTGCTTATACATCATATCTAAAGAGCGACTCACTTGAGTCCTTTGTTGTCAGGAAAGAGCCGAAAAAGCACGGGACCATGCTCTGGGTCGAGGGTAACGTCATGAAAGGCGAAAGTGTGGTCATCACCGAGGATGTGATCACGACCGGCGGTTCGACCATAAAGGCGATCGACCGCGCGAGGAAGTGCGGGCTAAAGGTGCTTGGGGTGGTCGTACTGATTGACCGTCAGGAAGGCGGCAGGGAGGCGATCGAGAAGCTTGGGGTACCGGTCAGGACGCTTTTGACCAGGGAAGAGATTCTCGAGGCCTATAAGAAAAACTCTTAACTATCTGATAATATGAAGAAATCAGGTGATTGAAGCAATTTCAGAGGATATTTCACCTGAATCTTTGGGAGATAGAATATAGTTTTTTGATAACAATCTGTTTTTTCAGGAAAAATAATTTCAAATGAGCGAATTAATATTTTTTATTTGACGTTCATTGACAGATATACTACTATGAAAAACTGATTTTTGTATTTTTTCAATCCGTAAATTCAATTACGATCTATAGAAAAAGAAACGTAGTTTCACTATTTTCTTTTTAAATAAATAGTTCCTTGCGAGATTGGTGAGGAAAAAGAAAAAAGGAGGTTCAAATGGGTAAGTACAAGACACCAATGTTGGATGAGTTGGAAAAAGGACCGTGGCCGAGTTTTGTCACAGAGATAAGGAAGGCGATGAATACCAGTGCAATGCCTGAGATGGCTGAAGATGAACTGGGCCAGCTTGAAAAATCTTATGTAACTAAAAAAGGTTACTGGAAACACGGTGGGATCGTCGGCGTTCTTGGATACGGATCAGGTGTTATCGGAAGATATTCTTCCCTTCCTGAAGAGTTCCCCGGGATAGCACACTTTCACACCTACAGGATCAATCAGCCCAGCGGATTCTTCTACACATCTGCCGCATTAAAAGAGATATGCGATATCTGGGACAAGTATGGAAGCAGTCTTACGAATATGCACGGTTCCACAGGTGACCTTGTTCTCCTCGGAACAACAACTGCGAACCTCGAGCCTCTTTTTGCCGAATATTCCTCACGCGGATGGGACCTTGGCGGATCAGGATCAGCCATGAGGACACCGAGCTGCTGTGTTGGTATGGCTCGCTGCGAATGGGCGAACATCGACGCAATGGGAATTTGTAACCACATGACACAGCATTTCCAGGACGAATTGCACAGACCCGCATTCCCTTACAAGTTCAAGATCAAGGTTTCCGGTTGCGCATGTGACTGTGTTGCAGCTATCGCACGTGCCGACCTTTCGATCATCGGAACATGGAAAGGCGACATCCGTATCGACCAGGCAGAAGTAAAGAAATATGCTGACGGCGGTATGGACATCCAGAGCGAGATCGTCGGAATGTGCCCGACTGAGTGTATGACTTTAGACGGCACAACATTATCGATCAATAACGAACAGTGCTCCAGGTGCATGCATTGCATATCGAAGATGACAATGGCCCTCAGGCCGGGTGAAGAAAAAGGCGCTACTATCCTTGTAGGAAGTAAGGCTCCTATCGTTGTTGGTTCACTCATCTCATGGGTACTCGTACCTTTCATTAAATGCGATGATGAGGACTTTGCATTATTAACAGAACTCACTGAGAACATCATTGAGTGGTGGGACGATAACGCGAAACCGAGAGAGAGACTTGGTGAGCTTATTGAGGTTAAAGGCATGAGGCCCCTTCTTGAAGCAATAGGCGTCGATCCTCAGCCGCAGCAGGTCAGAGAGCCGAGGAAAGACCCGTTCTTCTTCTGGTCTGAAAGCGATTTCGATAAATAAATTTAAAATATATAGAATAGATAAAGGAGGAATTATCAATGTCATTACCAGAGAGACAAACAGATGTTGGACCACCTCATTTTGAGAAATTTTTACCGCCTGTAATTAAAGAGAATTACGGCAAATGGAAATCCCATGAAGTTCTCACCCCCGGCACAATGGTGCACACGGCTGAGAGCGGCGATCAGATACACACTGTAAGGATTGCTTCCCCGAGGATCCTTGCTACCGAGACGATCCGTGAGATGTGTGATCTTGCTGAGAAGTACTGCGGCGGATTTATCCGTTTCACCACAAGGAACAATGTTGAGTTCCTCGTGTCTGACAAGGCCCAGATGGACCCGCTCGTAGCCGAGCTGAAAGAGAAGGGCTACATGGTCGGCGGTATCGGACCTGGTATCAGTAACGTTATCCATACTCAGGGATGGGTGCATTGCCACGGCGCATGTACGGACGCTTCCGGAATCGTTAAGGCAATGATGGACGAGTTTCATGAGTACTTTACGACAAAAACGCTCCCAAACAAGGTAAGGCTCGCTGTTGCATGCTGTGTTAACATGTGCGGCGCGGTTCACGTCTCCGACATAGCTGTTGTTGCCGTGCACAGGAAAGTTCCTGCGATAGATGATGAGAACGTTGGAAAGATGTGTGAGATCCCGACTGTTATCGGATCCTGCCCGACATCAGCTATCAGGCCGAACCCGAAGGACAAAACAGTTACTATCAATGAAGAGAAGTGCATGTACTGTGGAAACTGCTTCACAGTCTGTCCTCCGATCAATATCCATAACCCGGAACATGACGGCGTAGCGATCGTGGTCGGCGGAAAGATCGGAAGTCTCAGGACATCTCCTAAATTCTCTAAACTTGCTATCCCGTTCTTACACAATGAGCCCCCAAGGTGGCCGAAGGTTGTAGACGCGATCAAGAACATCCTGGATGTATACGCAGCTAATGCCAGGAAGCATGAGAGAGTCGGCGAATGGATCGAGAGGATCGGATGGGAAGATTTCTTTAAGCTCACCGGTATCGAGTTCACATTCCAGCACATCGATGACTTCACGTTTATGAGGGACACCTTAAGGACCTCTGCAGCGTTTAAGTACTAGAATTACAAGCAGAATGGCAAGTGGTCCCCTGAAAAACGGGGACCGCTGGTCATTTTTTACACGAAGCTTTTTCTCACTTGACAAACCGTATTAAAAGGGTTAGTTTATTTGTGATAGCCTTTAATATTTAAAGTCTAAAACGAGGTGAAGATATGGAAGAGAAGGAAATTCAGGACGAAATATTTGCATATTTGGAAAAGATGAAGGGCAAAAAGAAGCTCAAAGAAAAAGATATTTACAAGAAGATGATGGCTGACCATGCAGAACTTGACAAGAATACCGTGAAGACCGCTCTCAGGGCAATGATCAATGTAGGAAAAGTGATGTATTCTTACGGCGGCGGCGCAAGCTCTGTCGAGATCCCGAGCGAAGAGTACCTCAAGGAAAAAGGATTAATATAACAACGGTTTCAGGATTCAGGGCTCAGATATAGTTTAGTATTTGTTCCCTGAATCCTGATATTTTTTGTACCCACCTAAATGTCAAATACTGCGATCCCAAGAATAGTTGTCTCCGGCCTCAGGGGCGGAGGGGGAAAAACAGTTCTCTCTTTATCACTCGTAGCATTACTAAAGAACAGGGGCTATAACGTAATTACGTTCAAAAAAGGCCCAGATTATATTGACGCCGGCTGGCTCGCAAAGGCGTCAGGGTCCCCATGCTACAACCTTGATACATTTATGATGACACCGGAACAGGCAGCCGGATCGTTCTCGGACCATTCTGAGAACGCGCAGATAGCCGTTATAGAGGGCAACAGGGGATTGTTTGACGGGGTTGACCACAAGGGTACATACAGCACCGCGGAACTCGCAAAGCTGTTGGATGCCCCTGTTATTATTGCCGTTGACTGCACCAAGACGACCAACACAATAGCCGCATTAGTACTGGGCTGCCAAATGATGGACCCTGACGTTCGGATCGGGGGAGTGGTGCTTAATCGTGTTGCGACAAAGAGGCAGGAATCGGTCATAAGAGAGGCAATTGCCGAAAGATGCGGCCTGCCGGTCCTTGGGGCCATCCCGCGATTGAAGAAGGATCCGTTTCCCGAAAGACATATGGGGCTGACGCCGTTCCAGGAACATGCGGAGATCGAAGGTTCCATTGCCACGGTTACTGAAATAGGGGCAGAGTATCTCGATCTTGACGGGATAATGAAGGTAATAGAAAGCACAGGGGAGTTAAAAAAAGCTGTCAGCTGTCAGCTGTCAGCTGTCAGCAACGGCCAACGGCCGTTGGACGACGGGCCTCGGATCGGGGTCATTCGGGATTCCGCGTTTCAGTTCTATTATCAGGAAAATTTTGATGCCCTTGAGAAGAGGGGGGCCGTGCTTGTAGAGGTAAGTCCCTTGAAAGAAAAAAGTCTGCCGAACATTGACGCGTTATATATCGGCGGCGGTTTCCCGGAGACACATGCCATAGCCTTGGCCGGGAATACGGCATTCAAGGATTTCCTGTTAGAGGCGATCGAGAACGGGCTCCCGGTATATGCCGAATGCGGGGGGCTGATGTACCTGGGCAGGAGTCTTGTAATGGGAGACCGGGCATATCCTATGGTCGGGGCGTTCCCGATAGTCTTCGGTCTGCAGAAAAGACCGCTGGCCCATGGATATACGATCGTAGAGGTTGTCACCCGGAATCCCTTTTTCCAGCAAAAAACGGTTATGAAGGGGCATGAGTTCCATTATTCGAATGTACTTGAAATAGAGGAAGACGGATTTGATTTTGCCTTTAATATGAAGCGAGGCAAGGGTATTGTTGATAATAAAGATGGGATATGCTATAAAAATGTTCTTGCATCGTATACGCACCTTCATGCTGTCGGGGCGCCTGAATGGGCGGATGGCATGGTCAGATGTGCATTGAGACATAAACATGAGGGAATAATGTAGGGGCGTATCGCGATACGCCCTTACCATGAGGGGTTTATATAGTGGCAAGAGCAAGGGCATTACAATGTCCATTTTGTGAAAATTATTTGAGGGCGCCGATCGATATCAATTTCAAGGACCTGAGCTTTACGGGCGGCATTTGTACATGCAGGGCAGTTTATGTCCTGGATGAATCGGGCCGCGCTATGGGGGAGATATTTCTGGACGCATTGGCATTTGTCTGCAAGGGTGATATTGACAGGTCCCTTCAACTGGACCCTGATGAGTATGAGACCGTGGAGCTGGATTATGACTCGCATGCAAATACTATCGGCAGAAGGGGCAGTCCCGCAAAAATAAGCAAATTACTTTTTGTAAGGCTAAAAGAGCCTGATAAAAAAAAGACATAAAAACAAAGAGTTAGAAAGTTGGAATATTTATTAACTAAGGTAAACGGGATATAAGATTTTTTTATTTGACCGGAAGGGGGAATTTATATTATATTTTCTAATCTGTCTTTGTGTCTATTATTTTCTAAGTATAATAATCTGGGGTTAATTTTCGATAAAGAAGGCGATATCTAAAAACGAGTATAAGAAAGGAGTAGTATAATGGCAACTATGGAATTTGAAGGACAAGATTACGAAGTCGATGAGGAGGGATACCTCATGGACTGGTCAGTATGGAAAGAAGGGATGGCCGGCGTTATGGCAAAACAGGATGGTCTGGAGTTGGGAGAAGAACACTGGGACGTCATCAAGTTTCTCAGAGAGTACTTCGAAAAGTACCAGATCGCTCCGATGATCAAGATCCTCACAAAAGAGCTGAAAAAGAAATATGGTAAAGAAAAGGGCAGCACAAAGTACCTTTACGAACTTTACCCGGGCGGTCCTGCAAAACAGGCTTGTAGATATGCCGGGCTTCCGAAACCGACTGGTTGCGTATAGAGCTTAACCGTCGGATTAGTTGAACATTACCTGGATAGCCCACTTATGTGGGCTATCTTCAATTTCAAACATCAGAATAACGAATTGAAGGGGGGCTTTTTGTATGAACGGACTTAGCAGCGTTTTTAACCTCCTCGCCTATTTGGCCGCAGCTGTTTTTGTCTTGGGTTTTCTCAGTAAAGTTGTTTTATATTTTAAAACACCTTCACCGCTCAAGATACCGGTTACGCCGGCTCCTACGACCTCCATTGGTGTTGTATTAAGACTGATTCCCGAGATACTTTTTTTCAGAAGCCTTTTGAAGGGCGGTACAACGGAAAAAATACTGTGGCTCGGAGGGTGGGTTTTTCACGTCTCATTTTTATTGATCGTTTTAAGGCATCTAAGATTTTTCACATATCCTGTTCCCGATTTTGTTATGAGTATCCAGCAGATCGGCATATGGGCCGGGCTTGTCTTCCCGATAGCTCTTTTGATCCTTATAGTCAGAAGGTTTACGAATGAAAGGCTTGCGATAATCACACTCTTTGCGGATTACTTTGTTCTGGTTCTGATCACGGCGATCGGAGCAACAGGTTTGATGTTGAAGTATATTACCAGGACCAATCTGGTGGATGTTAAGGCGTTCATACTCGGGCTGGTAACTTTCAGCCCCACACAGATGCCTGACAGTACAATGTTTCTGATCCATTTCAGTCTGATCCTGGTCCTTCTCGTGTATTTCCCGTTCAGCAAATTAATGCATGCATGGGGTGTACTGATCAGCCCGACAAGGGTGCAGGTTGACAATCCAAGGGAAATCAGACACGTAAACCCGTGGGCATAATAGTCCGCGACTCTGAGAGAGGAGAGAGCTAAAATGGCAGATTTTGAAGTTCCTGAATTGACAGGAGAAATAATAATACCAAAAGTATCACCGGGCGCAAGTAGGCACATACAGCAGTTTAAGGCGAAACCGGAGTTGATGGAAGAGTTGAAATTCTCTGCTGAAAAAGGTTCTGACTGGAAAGAAAAGTTTCTTTTAGCAATGGAGGATATCCTCAAGAAATATAAATCAGTGAGGGTATTTCTCGACATATGCGTAAGGTGCGGTTCCTGCGCCGACAAGTGTCACTATTTCATTGCCACCGGGGACCCCAGGAACATGCCTGTATACAGGCAGGAGCTGATGAGGAGTGTTTACAGGAAGTATTTTACACCCGCTGGCAAGCTGATCGGCGGACTGGCCTCGGCCAAAGAATTGGATGATGACCTGCTCGACGAATGGTTTACCTACTTCTATCAGTGTTCCGAGTGCAGACGCTGTTCCGTATTCTGTCCTTACGGCATTGATACGGCCGAGATAACAATGGCCGCCAGAGAGATAATGGCCAGGATAGGAGTTGCTTCCAAGTATAACTACGAGATCGTGAACAAGGCCATGACCCTTGGTAACAACCTGGGTATGATACCTGTCGCGCTTGAGAGCACCTGGGAGTTTGTTGAGGAAGAGATCGAGGAAAAGCTGGAGGAAGTCGGGATTACTGGTGTAGGAGTCAAATTACCTGTCGATGTCGAGGGAGCTGATGTCTTACTGGTTACTCCTTCTGCTGACTTCTTTGCCGAGCCGCATATTTATTCACTTGAAGGATATGCGAAGGTATTCCACCAGGCGGGGATCAGCTGGACGCTCAGCACCCATGCTTCAGAGGGCGGTAACTTCGGTATGTTCATAGGAAATTACGACCACATGAGGACCATTAACAAGAGGATATGGGACGCGGCCAGGGACCTTAAAGTTAAAAAGGTCGTTGCCGGAGAATGCGGACACGCATGGAGGGCAATGTACAGCTTCAGTAACACGCTTAACGGCCCGTTCGATTTTCTGAAGGAGAAATCCCCTCAGCATATCTGTGAGCTTACACTTGACCTAATCAAAAAGGGCGCACTGAAGCTTGATAAATCGGCAAATGATGAATTCACTGTTACGTTCCACGATTCATGTAACGTTGCACGGGCAACGACTATCGGGGGTACACCGGGTGACCAGTTTACGATCCCTCGTGAAATTATCAATGCCTGCTGTAACAAGTACGTTGAGATGGATCCCGAGACCTGCGGAGAGAAGACATTCTGCTGCGGAGGCGGAGGCGGTGTGCTGACAGATGAAGTTATCGAGATCAGAGTAAAGGGCGCGATGCCGAGGATGCAGATGTATTCGAAGATCAAAGAATCACATGGAGCGAACTTTTTCGCCCTTATCTGTGCAATTTGTAAGGCACAGTTTACAAAAGTATTTCCATACTACGGCTATGAGATGGCGGAAGTAGGCGGAGTCCACCAGCTTATCAGTAATGCATTGGTTATGGGTGCAAAGGAGGAGGTATAACAATGACAAATACCAAATATCAAATATCAAATACCAAAATCATTGTACCTCTCCTTATGCTATTCCTGGTAATGGCATTTGGCTGTCAGAAGGTGGACAAACCTGTAAGGGGCGAGGAAGGTTCGGGCCCTCTGACGATAGTGATAGACGGAGATCCAGAGGATGCCCCTGATTCACATTCCAAGGGTACAACGTCTGAAGGTGCGTCACTGAAGGCCGATATGTTCACTTCGAGTAGCCTTGATGGTCTTGATTACTGGAGGGCATATCATCCTACACTCGTCAGCGGGACGCATAATCCTATGCTGAAGGCTGACAATGACGAGGAATGTCTTGGCTGTCATGACCAGAGCACTTCATGTAATAATTGTCATACATATGTGGGTGTGAAGCTTGTTACAGCTGACGAAGAATAGGCAGATTCTTTTGTTGACAATAAAGCTGAGTTAAATAGTGAAATTTTATGAGTAAATCAATGAGAGGAGGAAGCGAAAACGATGATCGATGTTCAAGTTGATACAGAAAAATGTGATGGCTGTGAAGAGTGTGTAAACCTCTGCCCGTCTGAAGTTTTTCAGTTAGTTGATGGAAAATCAGATCCTTATCAGGCTTCAGAGTGCGCTAATTGCCTGACCTGTGTAGAATCATGTCCTCAAGGTTCTATTACTGTAACCGAGATGTAAAGTCGAATTAAAGGGTATAATTCAGTTTTTAACCAAATAAAAAAGCGTTCCGGATAATCGGAACGCTTTTTTTATCTTTTCAGGTCGATATGTTATGCTTTTTTGATATAGATTTCCCAGTATCCTTTATCTTCGATCTTGACCAGTTCATATTCGTATCCCTGCTTGTCACAATACTTGGGGATCGTGTCTTCTGCGGATGCCGGGGCATCGCAGAGCACCTTTAGCAGTGTGCCGTCCGGAGCTTTCTCTATGGTCTTTTTTGTTATTACGAGCGGATACGGACAAACTCTTCCCATCACATCGAGTTCCTGAGTTGGTTCCTGTGATTTTAAATCAGCCATTATTACCTCCTGTAATAGTTTATTTTTTAAAAGAATAGGAGATGGTTCACATCATCCATCATCTTATTTATTTCTTCAAAAGGCACGACTTTGACCTCTACATCGGCACCGAACTCTTCAGCGTCGATCACGATGTCACTTTTGGAAAGTCCGAACTTCTCGAGGTCCTCTTTGCATACTAAAATATTAAGATCACATAAAAGGCCCATTTTGATATGTGATTCCGTGCTGCTGAGGTCATAATTCTCAAGAGCTTTCTGGTCCTTGATGCAGTTAAGTACCCCATCGCCGGTGAAGGCGACATCACATATGACCTCGTCATCGTCATCAAGATAGATCTCAACGCTCTGAGAAGCGATCGCGTGTGTAAGTGCAAGCTTCTGGTTCTCACTCTTATATCCAGGTCTCTGGATTATAAATCCTAATTTAGTAGTTGCCATGCTTACTCACCTCCTATATGAAGAACTCTGTCAGCATTAAAAGTGCTGGCAAGGTACCAGTCCATGCTGAATCTCTTAAAGCCTTCCATTGTGTTATCTTTGTTATAACCTCTGGCTTCAGCGCATGCTTCGCATGCCGTTACATTGAGTCCTTTAGCCATAAGTTCTTTTAAGGGTTTTTCGAGAGATGAATAATCCTTGAACGCGCGCTGGTCCTGTATCGAGAGCATTGTGGCGTTACCGGATACCCATAGGTCGACCTTGTGTCCTTTTTCGATTGCAGCCCCTGAAAGCTTTACGGCCCAGTCGAGGGTCATCGATCCCACCAGTGAAGAAAAACAGCCTATTGTAAGTTTTCCCATTTCTAATAGCCTCCTATAACCAAGCAGTTTTATCGTAATCGTTAAATATTAAGTCAACTATATCACCGAAGCCTATAACCTTGACCTTTGAATCGATAACATCATCGGCTGTGAGTCCTCTTGTCTCGAGGTCGTTCAGAAGAACGTAATAGTCGGCGGAGTGATTCAAGAGAGAGGAAGGATTGCCGTTTTCCTTCGTAGTAGCATGGTAGACTCCGTTCTCAACGAGCACTATGCCGAGTTTTTCAGGTTTTAGTCTGTCGAGAGTGTCTACATTTATCTTGTAATCACTCACAAATGTTACTAGTTTCATGTACTTACCTCCTGATGTGGAAATGTTTGTGGAGTAAACGAAAGTCTATAAATAATAATATAGTACCTGTCTTATGTCAAGGAGGAATGAGGGTATTAAAATTCTTTATAAATTTTAGAATCTTCTGGTTCCGAAGGTCTCCGAAAAACCGATCTTTCATGATCAGTTTTTTAAAATTTCAACTTTTATTACTGTTAAGCCTTTACACCGAAACAGGAGGCTACTCTATTAAAAAACTTCCTCCCCGCCTGCTGTCTCCCCAGCCTTCCATTTCAGTGTTTACGCAATGCACTCCGCCGAAGTACATGTTCTTTTTGTCCCATTGGTGCACCTTGTAATGTTTTCTCAGCTTTTCGATTGTCCCGGCCGGGATACCGGGTTCTGCGTGTACCACTCCGTCCTCAAAGTGCACCCGGGGTGACTCCGCGGCGTCTTTTAGTGAATATTCGAAGTCGATAATATTTATAAGGACCTGCAGGATAGCTGTTTTTATCCTCTTACTCCCGCCGCTTCCGAGGACCGTGCTGACGCGGCCGTTCTTTAAGGTAATTGTCGGTGTCATCATTGATGAGACTCTGATGTTCGGGGGAGACGAGAAAAAACCGTCAGGGTGGAGATCGTCCTCGCCCATCATATTGTTGAGCATTATACCTGTTCCCGGGATATAACAGCCGGAACCAGAGCCGTTAGAGGTCGTCATTGACGCGGCATTCCCCTTTTCATCGACAACGCTTATCTGAGTTGTGCCCTGTGTGGAGATAAAGGTTTTTTTCGAGACGCTCTTTTTAAAGGACTCAATTAAGGGAGCTGTTACATCGTTGAGAAAAGGATATGTTATGTGATTGCCGTTTTTCAGTATCCTCGAGGGCTGCATCTCTTTCATAAGTTCCACAAGCGTTATTAAAATTTCTTCACTGTTACGGGGATGTCTGGAAAGATCGATATTCTCCAGGAAGTGCATTGAGAGCGCAAGCATGATCCCTCCCGAGGCAGGAGGCGGGTTGGTAAGTATCTCCCTGTCGCGGTATTTGATCCGCAGCGGCTTCCGCTCAATAACTTCATATGCGGCAAGGTCCTCAAGTGTGACCATGCCGTTATGTTCTTTCATTGCTTCAACGAGCTTTTGTGCTGTTTTCCCGCTGTAAATGTTGCACCTGTTCTCCGCGATCTCCTCATAAAAGTCCTTTAAAAGAGGATTAAAAATTTTGTCGTGCAGTTTAATGTATTGACCGTTTATGGTATGGATCTTTTTGCCGTAATCGGTAGATGTGAATATTGGTTTTAAAAGGTCAAGGAATATGTCCTGTGGGCCTATAGTCTCGACACCTTCTTTAAGATAAGAGAGGGCGGGCACAAGAATTGTCTTGATCGGGAGAGTACAGAGCCTCCTGTGGATATGGAGCAGGCCCTTCAACATTCCCGGCACTGCGACAGAGCCAAGGCCTATATGGAATACCTGTGAGCATTCCGGGAATACTATATTAGCGGGTGTCATGACCGGTTTGATCTTTTCATTGTTCCCGAGACCAGGGGTGTTCACGAAGAAGTCAAAAAGGATATCTTCTTTTTCTTCAATATGCGCGAGCATGAATCCCCCGCCGCCGAGGCTTGTCAGGGAAGGTTCGGCAACTACCGAGGCGAATCCGGCGGCAACTGCTGCGTCAAAGGCGTTTCCACCGGCGGAAAGCATTTCTGTGGCCGCCATTGCGGTCAGGGGATGTCCTGTTGCAACGGCGCCTTTCATTTAAAGAAGAGTCCCTGCATTGACCTGATCATACCGATAAAATCTCTGCCGTTACTGTAATAGAGATTTTTTTGGATCGAGGCGCTTGTTGAACGCTCAAGAATACCGGGTATTCCATTAAGATAATCTGTTGATCCAAGCTCTTTAGCCACTGGCTTTACATGCTTGTAGAGATAGGTCGCGGCCTCTCTCATCGTATATTTTTTGCCTAAGAAAGGGTCCATGTAAAAACCGTCGAGTCCGTGCCGGGCGGCCTGCCACTTGTTCGAGCGGAGTATCTGTATATGTGGTTCGGGGTTCTCGAACTGGTCCGCCAGTGCGACCACGAGCGCCTGGATAAGGGCGGTTATCGCCAGGACGTCGCGGAAAAAGCAGGGCAGGTCACATATTCTTACCTCGATCGTGCCGAAATAGGGGTGCGGCCTCACGTCCCACCAGATGTCCTTGACCGATTCGATCACCCTGCTCTTCTTGAGGAGGGTGACAAGGCGGGTGTACTCGTCCCAACCGTCTAATGAATCGGGCATACCCGCAAATGGAAGGGCCTCGAAAAGTTTGGACCTGTACGACATCAGCCCTGTATCTTCTGATTCATAAAAGGGTGAAGAGGCGGTAAGTGCCAGAAGTACCGGGAGATAGATCCTGAGGTTGTTATTGATTTTTATCGCCTCTTCTTCATCCGTGACGCCTATATGGACATGCAGACCCTGTGTTATAAACTGTCTTCCGACCAGTTGGAGCTCGTCCATTATTTTTTTATATCTCAATTTTTCCGAGACCTTCTGATCACTGCTTTTCGAAAAAGGATGTATGCTTGATAAGGAGAGTACCGTCCCCAGCCCTTCGGCGATATCGTTCAGTTTATTGTAGGTCCCTTTCAGGTCCTTCTCGACTTCCGCTACTGTGGAGCAGACATCAGTATTTATCTCTACCATCGACTGGATAAATTCGGGCTTGATCCTGTCCTTTAGCTCCTGGGGGACCTTTTTCAGTATATCTGGCGCGAGCGGAACCAGTTCAAGGGTTTCGGGATCGAGAAGTTGGACCTCAAGCTCTACCCCGATGGTCGGTCCTGAAGATCTATTGAAAGTAATTTTTTTCATAATAGGTAGCGATCATCCCTTGCGCAGCTTCTTTATTGTGAACCGGACAAGCTCGGACATATAGGCCGCGCCGACTCTCAGAGCCTCTTCGTCAAAATCGAAATCGGGACTGTGGGAGGATGCTGTTTCATGACCCTCTTTTGCCGCCCCGAACCTGACGAAACATCCCGGTATCTGCTGCAGGTAATAGGAAAAGTCTTCGCCGCCCAGGCTCGGGTAGGGGATCGCTATTGTATTGTCCTTGCCCAGCAGCTTTTCAGCAACCTGTACCGCGAACTTGCTGGCACGCTCTTCGTTGACTATCGGCGGATAGCCCGGTTTCATCTCGATCGTTATCTCAGCCCCGTAAAAGATTGTCATGGATGAGGCCAGCTTCCTGATCTTTTCTATGATCTCCTCGCGTATTAACTCGTTGGTGGTCCTTATGGTGCCTTTAAGGGTCGCCTTTTCAGCGATCACGTTATCCACGGTTCCGGATTTCAGATAACCAATGGTTATAACAGAGGGGTGGATAGGGTCTATCTGCCGTGAAATGATCGATTGGATATTTACGACAAGCTGGCTTGCTATGAGTACGGCGTCTATGGCCAGATGGGGACGGGCAGCATGCCCGCCCTTCCCAATGATCTTTATGACAAAGGTGTCAGTATGGGAGGTATGTATCCCTGTCTTTATTCCTATCTGGCCTACCTGATAATGCCTCTCGATATGTCCGCCGAATATGGCGTCTACCCCGTCAAGGACGCCCTGTTCGATCATGGGTTTTGCCCCGCCCTGTTCTTCCTCCGCTGGCTGGAATATGAAAACCACGTTGCCTTCCGGCGGATTATGCTTAAGTACTGCGGCAGTGCCCAGCACGATAGCTATATGACCGTCATGACCGCAGGCATGCATTATTCCAGGATTCTGCGAAGAATAGGGGAGACCTGTATTCTCGGTTACCGGCAGTGCATCCATATCTGCCCTGATCGCAACAGTCGGGGCGCTCTCGTCAACTATCAGTTTCCCGACCACTCCTGTCCCTGCAATGCCGGTCTGATACTTTATCCCGAGCTTCTTCAGCTTCTTTGCTATAAGTTCAGCGGTTTTTTCTTCTTTGAACGCGAGTTCGGGCCACTGGTGGATCTCTCTCCTGATGTCCCTGATCCACTCAAAGAGCTCGTCATTCACTATTTTATTAACTTTATTCATATTGCATTCCCTGTTTTACCACAGGCATAAGTTTCGTAAGAATAGATGAAATTAAAATTTCACTATTCAACTCAGCTATATATTCTTAATACTAATAACTTTCAGTAATAAATTCAATGTCATTGTTCAGACGGAATTAACAATTGATGAAATTTGATCTTAAATGCTATAATTATCTCGTTTAGGCGGACAAAAGGACACAAGTAGTTGAATTTATTAAAGAAAAAAATAGAGCTAATGCAGGCCCCCTTAATAGACCGCAGGAAATTTATCCGTATGGGCCTTATAACCGCGGCGGCGGCCGTAATCCCCTGCAATGCCCTGGCCTCGGTTTATGAATCTGCTTCGGACGTAAGAGAGCTCCACTTCTATAATTTATATACCTACGAAGACCTGAAGATAACCTACTGGAGAGAAGGGTGGTATATCCCTGAAGCGCTCTCCGATATAAACCATATATTCCGGGATATCCGGACTGGCAAGGTTAAGGCCATCAATAAGGAACTGCTGGACCTCCTCTTCAATATAAGGAAGAAGATCAATGTTGATGCGCCGTTTCAGATCGTCTCTGGCTACCGCACTCCACAATCAAACGCGATCCTTAGAAAGCTGAAAAAAGGCGTGGCAAAGAACAGTCTCCATATGTATGGTAAGGCCGTGGATATACGTGTGCCCGGGTTCAGCCTGAGGACATTGAGGCGTGAGGCCAAGAAGCTTGAACTGGGCGGTGTCGGATATTATCCGCAGGCGCACTTTGTTCATGTTGATGTTGGAGAGGTACGCTACTGGAGAGGATAGTAAATCATTCGCCGTTCGACGAGCGTCGTGTGACGAACGCCGATAAGTATCACCTTGCTTCGCTTATTTTTCCCGCTGCAGGGTTAATATCCGCCGTATTTGACTTTGGCGGGCTTTTTACCAGTTTAAGTTCTTCCTGGATCCTGCTGATCCGGCCTTCTATTTTTGCACCTTTTGCGATGGAGATGCACTCCCTGTAAAGCAGTTCTCCGTTACCCGATGCACCGGGGCCTATCTCGATCTCATCTGCCTCGAGCCTTCCCTGAAACTCGCCGTTTATATGTATCTTGCCTTTTGCCTTTACCTCTCCACCGTTAAACCTGCCCGATATTTTTACGTTATTGCCGGCAATAATATCTCCGCTGTTCAGTTCTCCATCAATGACAACATTTCCTTCTCTTGTAGAGATGTTGCCCTTGCAGTTTCCCCTGATGACAATATTGGAGTTCTGCTCGGAGGTAATATTTCCTTCTATCTCACCGCTTAGCTCAAGATCACAGGTTACATTGATATCCCCTATAAGTTTGCTGCCTTTTAGTATTGTATTTTTTTCGTGAATGATCGGTTTTTCCGAAATGTTTTTGCTGATCTCTTCTGGTTTTTCGGTTTTGATCTCAGAGTTTTGTCCCCATTTTTTAAACATTGTCACCTCCCGTCTGTAACATAGGGTTTCCCCATATAATTGTTTGCGAAATCAAAGTACACTTATATCTTACGGATATTTCAGTATATCCACAAGAGCTTTCGGTATATCCATCCCTTATCACCGAATTCATCGATCACATTTACCCATGATGATTTCGTCTGCAGTACCTTATAGGAGTCATATTTTAACGATGGGCTTAGCGCATTTGTGTTGTAATTTGTCCCGGGACCGTTCCTTATGTTTGCCTTTTCTACCTTTACGACCGCGCACTTGAACTTGTTGGTGACCAGCTTCGTGTAGATCCAGTGGATATCGCCGTCTACGTCCCGGACCTTGTACCAATTTCCTTTTTTACTTAATTTTTTGAAGGGCATATATTTGAAGACTGCCCATGTTTTTTTACTTTTTGTGCTTGGGCCGCTTCTTAAATTGGCATCCGGAACTTTGACGCACAATGAATATGAAAAATCTGTAAATAAAATCAGAGAGAAAAGAACAAGTAACAAAATCAAGCTTTTTTTCATGCTGCCCTCCATTTTTCTGTTATTAATGTTTTAAAGGTTCAATGAAATTATGTCAAGTGTTCGATACAATATTGTTTGATTTTTTGATATTTGGCGCTTTTTTGTTTTATCGTTATATCATGAAAAACGAAGAACTTCTGAAAAAGGGGCTGGAAGAGGCGGGCATTTCATGTTCTGAGATACAACTAAGTTTCTTTATGGTCTTTCTTAAGGAACTGAAGAAGTGGAACCGCACTTACAATCTCAGCGCCTTAAAGACGGATCAGGACATTATAATAAAGCATTTTATAGATTCTCTGCTGTATTTGAAAGCGATCCCGGATGGGCAGTTGAGAATCGCTGATGTGGGGGCGGGCGCCGGTTTTCCAGGAATACCTATTAAGATCGCGAGGCCGGAAATAGATATGACCCTTATTGAACCGACCGGAAAAAAGGCTTTATTTCAAAGACATATAATAAGACTGCTCGGTTTGAGCGGGATAAATGTTCTGGAACTTAGAGTTGAAGAGATTGGTAAGGATGAAGCGCCTTTTGATATTATTGTTTCAAGAGCTACATTCAGCCTGGGGGAATTTCTTAAAATGACCTGCCCTTATATCAAGGAAGAGGGACTGCTTATAGTGAGCAAGGGTCCGAAGGTGCATGAAGAGCTTAAGGAAGATGATTTGCCTGTTCGTAATGCGGTAAAAGAGGTGATCGAGTTAAGGCTGCCGCTTGCTGATGCCGTGAGAAATTTGGTAGTACTTCAGTGCAACAGAGCTTAAGACCCCTGCAGATTTGCTGCGTAAATAATGAAATGACCCCCGTAGTTTTCTACGAAAAACAGGACACGGGGGCGTCGGATCGTAATGAAGAACAGACATATATAACGATCCTCGTGTTAAAATGAACTGATGAAATCATTTATTGTTGCAATTTCAGGAGCAAGCGGGTCGATATACGGTGTCAGGCTGATAGAGGAACTGCTCCGGTCGGCAGACAATGTGTACCTCTGTGTCTCCCGCCAGGCCTTTTCCATCATTAAGATGGAGACAGGGGCGGACTGGTCCGGAAAGACCGATGCCGCGATAGAAAAGAAGATCCGGAAATATTATTCTTCCGGGAAAATCAAATATTTCGGTGAGGACAACCTCGCATCCCCTGTGGCAAGCGGGTCCTTTATAACGGATGGGATGTTCGTTGTCCCTTGCTCCATGAAGACACTTTCGGGTATTGCCTCCGGGTACGCGAATAACCTGATCGAGCGGGCCGCTGACGTTGTGATAAAAGAGGGGAGGAAACTCATTCTCGCGCCCCGTGAAATGCCCTTTGGTGCGATACACCTTGAGAATATGCTTAAACTTGCCCGGATCGGCGTGACCATTGCACCGCCTGTTCCGGCCTTTTACCAGGGCCCCCAAACCCTTGATGATGCTGTGAATTTTGTGGTCGGAAAGCTCCTTGACAGTGCGGGCGTTAAGCACGATCTCTTTAAGAGATGGGAGTGATTTTCCTCAATGTTTCCAATGTATTTGCCAGCCTAATTAGATCAGACAGTTGAAATTGAGCTTCGAATATGGTTTAATATCCATCCTATGAAAAATAACATATATCTAATTGACGTAACAAACAGAGACGGTGTACAGACGTCCCGTATACTTCTAAGCAAGCTTGCAAAGACAATGATCAATGTCTATCTTGACGAGATGGGCGTTTATCAGAGCGAGGTCGGGTTCCCTACCTTGAAGCATGAGGTGAACTATATAAATGCAAACCTTGAACTTGCCAAAATGGGTGTGTTCAAGAACATCCATCTCGAAGGATGGTGCAGGGCTGTTCCTGAAGACATTAAGCTCACATTTAAGAACTGCCCGGATATTAAGCACCTGAATATATCCATTTCCACATCAGATATCATGATCCAGGGTAAGTTCCAGGGTAAAAAGACCTGGCAGGATGTCAAGACCTCAATGGTCGAGGCATTGAAGGTGGCAAGGGACCTCGGCGCTGAGACTGTAGGTGTGAACGCTGAAGATGCATCCAGGACAGAGACCGATAAGCTTATTGAATTTGCAATGGCTGCAAAGGAGAACGGCGCTGACCGTTTCCGCTACTGCGATACGCTTGGTGCGGATGACCCTATAACTATTTATGAAAAGATCAAAAAAATAGCTAGTGCTACTCAGATCCCGCTTGAAATGCATTGCCACAATGACCTTGGCATGGCCGAGGCGGTCTCACTGGTAGGCGCCCAGGCCGCGATCGAGAGCGGTGTTGACTGCTATATTAATACAACACTCAACGGTTATGGCGAGAGGGCGGGCAACTGTGACCTTGTCTCCATTATCCTGGCACTTAAGTATTCACATGGTTTTGAAGATAAGATGCACCTGGAAGACAAGGTTGACCTGACAAAGGCGTGGAAGATCGCCCGTTACGCGTCTTATGCCTTCGACATCCCCATCCCCATAAAGCAGGTGGGTGTCGGCGCCAATGCGTTTGCGCATGAATCAGGCATACATGCTGACGGTGCCCTGAAAGACAGGCGTAACTATGAGCTTTATGATCCCGAGGACGTTGGAAGGGGTGCCACTGAGCATTTTGAAACAGGCAGGGTGATAACCACTGGTGAATACGGCGGGCTCAAGGGTTTCAGGCATGTCTATGAGAATCTCGGCATTCAATTTCATGGCGACGGGGAAGCACGAAAGATCCTTGACCTTGTCCAGTATGCCAACCTGCATAATCAAAAGCCGCTTACTGACGATGAGCTGAGGTTCATCGCGAAATACCCCAGGGTAATTGCCAAACTCTTAAAGACTTCACCAGGGATCAGATAATGTACAAGATAACACTTATCCCTGGAGACGGCACAGGGCCTGAGATAACAGAAGCTGTGGTAAGGGTACTCGAAGCGACCGGTGTCCCTTTTGAGTGGGATGTCCAGAACGCTGGCGAGGATGTTTATAAAGAAGAAGGCTCACCCCTTCCTGACAGGGTCCTTGAGTCCATCAAAAAGAACAAGGTCGCCATCAAGGGGCCGATAACAACTCCGGTTGGCAAAGGCTTCCGGAGTGTAAATGTTACCCTTCGCCAGACGCTTGACCTGTACAGCTGTGTAAGGCCGTGCAAGATATATAAGGGTGCGAGGACAAAATACAAAGACCTCGACCTGGTTATTTTCAGGGAGAATACCGAAGACCTTTATGCCGGCATAGAGTACGAAAAGGGCTCTGACGGTGCAAAGGCGATCATAGATGTGGTCCAGAAAATGTCAGACAGGGTCATCCGGCCGGATTCCGGTATCAGCATAAAACCCATTTCTGTATTCGGGTCGGAGCGTATTGTCCGTGCCGCCTTTGATTATGCAAGGAAGAACGGCAGGCGCAAAGTGACCTCTGTTCACAAGGCGAATATCATGAAGTTTTCAGACGGATTATTCCTCGATGTATCCAGAGATGTTGCCAGGGACTACCCTGATATTGAATTTGAGGACAGGATCATAGATAACATGTGTATGCAGCTTGTGCAGAAGCCCGAACTTTATGACATTTTAGTTTTACCTAACCTTTACGGGGACATTGTTTCAGATCTTGCAGCTGGACTGATAGGTGGGCTCGGGCTTGCTCCCGGCGCCAATATCGGCGGGGAATATGCTGTTTTTGAGGCAACTCACGGAAGTGCTCCGAAGTATAAAGGGCTGAACAAGGTGAATCCCCTGGCAATGATGTTGAGCGGTGTCATGATGCTGAGGCATCTTGGGGAGAAAGAGGCGGCGGTAAAAGTTGATAATGCGATAGCTTCTTTAATTGAAGAAGGAAAAGATGTTACATACGACATGAAACCAACCCCAGACGATCCGACGGCTGCAACCACATCAGGCGTAGCGGACGCTATCATCGCAAAGATCACATAAACTTTTGGTATCCCCAAAGCCCTTGAATTTTATAGTTGCAGAATTAATCAACGGTGTTATAATGAGTAAATGTTCAGGAGTAGGATTTATTAAAGGAGCGATTATGGAAGACCCTCTTGACCCGTTAATGTCTGAAGACAAGGTTCCTGCATATAATGTAGTCGAAGAAATAATAAGGGAGATCGATCATACCATAATTATCTACAGAATTTATTATCTTCTGGGTATTTTTGTTTACAAATTTCAGCTGATAAAGAAAGACAAAATGTGTGTTGTCGAGATTCCCAGGGCCTTACTGGAGAGCCAGGGCAATGACGGGACAAGAGCCGAACAGGAACTTTCAAAGCTCATAATCACGAGGATAGAAGACGAAGAGAGTTGGTACGAACTTCGGACATGATCCCTTGCCTTTTGCCTATCTCATAACCAGTTGACCGATAAGAAAGAGAGACACATTATTATGCCGAAAGAAGAAGTTAAGATCTATCCGGTTCTACTGGCTGGAGGAATCGGATCAAGATTGTGGCCTGTTTCAAGGGAGCTTTTTCCGAAACAGCTTGTTAACTTGGCCGGCGACGATTCACTTATCCAGGATACAATTAAAAGACTCTCTCCTGTGCTCGATATTGACAACGTCAGGATCGTTTGCGGCGATGATCACTATTATGAGGTATTGCGCCATCTTGAAGAGATCAATGTCTCCTCTGACGGCAAGGTTATTTCTGAACCCTGCGGCAGGAACACTGCGCCTGCCATCCTCCTCGCGGTGCTTTCGATCCTGAAGAATGAGAAAGATGCTGTTATCCTCGTATTTCCCTCCGACCATGTTATAAGTGACCAGACCGAATTTCATGAGAGCCTGCAGAAGGCTGTTGATCTTGCCAATATGGATAAGATAGTGACCTTTGGAATAAAGCCCAATTATCCAGAGACCGGATACGGTTATATCGAGGGCGGCAAAAGTATGTACGGTGATTCTTTTGCGGTCAGGAGATTCGTTGAGAAGCCCGATGAAAAGACCGCCAGACGTTATCTGAAGGCCGGGAATTTCTTTTGGAACAGCGGCATGTTCGCTTTCAAGGCATCTGTAGTGATCAAGGAGTTCCAGGCATATGAGCCCGGGATACTGAAGGGGATAAAGAAGATCGTCTCTAAAGGCGATTCAGTTCCTTTTGACCTTTACGAGAAGATACCTGATATCTCGATCGATTACGCCATTATGGAAAAAACAAAAAAAGGCGTTGTCCTTCCGTCAGATTTCGGCTGGAGCGATATAGGCTCATGGAAGTCGCTTTATGACTTCCTGCCCAAAGGCAAGGACAATAATGTTATAGAGGGAGACGTGATCCTGCAGGATACCCGGAACTCCTTTGTCAGGAGCGAGAACCGGCTTGTTGTGACAAATTCCATCGAGAATATAGTTATTGTTGATACCCCGGACACGGTATTTGTTTCGAGCCTTGAAGAGAGCCGTAATGTGAAGTCGGTTGTCAACAAGCTTAAGAAGCTTGGCCGCAAAGAATTCAAGTCGCATGTTACTGTTTACCGTCCCTGGGGAACGTATACGATCCTCGAAGAAAATAATGATTCCAAGATAAAAAGGATCGTTGTATATCCGGGCGCAAAGCTGTCACTGCAGATGCATTATCACAGGAGTGAGCACTGGATAGTTGCGCAGGGCACGGCAAAGATCACAAATGGCGACCAGGTCTTTATATTGAAAGAGAATGAGTCAACCTTTGTGCCCAAGACGAATCGTCACAGACTAGAGAATCCCGGCAGTATCCCGTTGCATATTATAGAGGTCCAGATGGGCAAGTATCTCGGGGAAGATGATATTGTCCGTTTTGACGATGACTTCGGAAGGACCGTGAAGGCAAAAAAGAAGACCGCGAAGAAAAAGGTTGTAAAGAAGAAAGCGGTTAAGGGCAAAAAGAAGAAGGGGAAGTAGAGATAACGCTATGATGTCTGATGCCTGCCATGTAAGACTACAACATGCTCCAAAGACGATTTGTAAAGTACAAACTAATCAAAATCAAAACGACACTACTGGCAGGCATTCAGAGCAATGTCATGTGTACGCCCGGCATGGGCGTGAACTAATGGGGTTAAAGTCCCCTGTACCTGTCTGCCGTCAGGCAGGCGTGAACCCTGTTAATAATTTTGAATATTAGCAGAAGTAATAGCCTAAGGCAAGTCTACGACCCGATTCGCGGGGCAAAATCGTGAGGTTTTGTCCGGAGGAAGCCTACGGCGTTATCAGGTGACCGTTTTCACCTGTTAGCGAACGAAAAAGAAAACGGACAGAAGCAGATGGAGACAGCGCATCAGGGAGCAATCTTTGATGAGATCGGGCAGAAGTCAGCCAACAGTAGGTGCTTTAGGCACAGAGGCCATAGTAGCCTAACGGTCGGGGTAATGCCTGACACACCTGCCTGCCGGCAGGCAGGTGGTGAAGGGCCGAACTCAGAGCAGGGACAACGAGTTTCAATTAGCTCGTGAGGCACATTAAATCCGAACGGATAAGTGACCACACGGCGTGAAGTTGAATCGCTCGCCCCATAGGGGCATCTTATGATGTCTCTGATACTATTGACCGCCTACGGGCCGACATGCTTTGAGAACCGCCCGGTGCGCCTGCCTGTCGGCAGACAGGGACCCGCTTGCCGGGTGGTGTGGAGAGCGGGGGAGAAAATCCCCTGCTTATCCGATTATGTTCCGATTATTTCATTTAAACCTTCTATGACTTGTAGTAATTCCTCTGGTGTCGCTCTACCGATTTTTTTCCCAATCCTATCAACAGATAGTGTTCGAATTTGGCTTATCTTAACCCATGAACGTTTTGGCAACTTTCCTGTTTTCAACTCCAATGTCAGTGGAAAGCCTGCACGCTGTGGTTGACTAGTTAGTGCCATAGCTATAACAGTTCCCGAACGCTCATTAAATATATCGTGACTTAGGATTAAAACAGGCCGTAACCCTGCTTGCTCATGACCACGCACTGGGTTTAAATCAGCCCAACGTATCTCACCCCTTAATATTCTGGCCATTCGCTCAAATCTTCAGATAAACCTTCTTCTGCCATTGCCTTTTCAAATGAAGGGTTAAGTTTGGAACACTCCTTTGCCAACCGGCTACGTTTTAAGTGTCGTAGCTTTTCATTGACAGCTTGTTGTATTGCCCGGCTGCGGTTTTGAAATACTTGATTACTAACAAGTCGGTCAAGTTCATCAATTAATTCTTCATCCAAAGTTATTGCAATTTTGGCTTTACTCATAGCCACCTCCTAGTATTACATTATATCATACCAAGAGAATTTTTTTAAACATAACGATCTGGTCATAGATGCGTGACTGAAGCGTATTAATTGCAAAAGAAACGATTTGAAAATTACAAACTAAACAAAATCAAAACGACACTGCTGTCACGCATTCTATGCACTAACTTGTGTACGCCCGGCATGGGCGTGAACTAATGGGGTTAAAGTCCCCTGTACCTGTCTGCCGTCAGGCAGGTCTGCGGGTAAGTCGGTACGTCGTTGCGACTCGTACCGAGACTCGATTCCGAGTTGG
>BDTS01000055.1 GCA_002897915.1 bacterium BMS3Bbin09
CAGCCAGCTTATGATCAGGAACTTCGGGTCTCTTTTTCTGACGGCAGCATAAACAGAAAATAACGCCGCACATGTAATAAACGGGTGCACCTGAAAAAGGAAGGTCGAGGCAAAACTCTCCCCCCAGCGCCTCAGGCCGGGAGCCTGGTACTCACGCAAAAAGGCCATCTGGCCGGAAATAACATCGTATTTATATATGATCACAATGCCGATCAACACCCCGGCGATCGCGGCAATTGAAAGCCCCCGATATAATATTTCTTTTCTTGCCTCTGGCCCATCTTTTTTTAAAAAATAAACAATAAATATAACCGGCAGTATCGAGAGCATCATCCATGTCGAATACTTAACAAAGGCCGCGCAGAATACAGCGGCAGCTGACGCAAATGTCCATGCACCGCCCTTTTCGATCGCACATATAAACGTAAATACCGAAAGAGTGAGGAAGAACATCGTAGGCACGTCAACAAGCATCAGCGGGGTCTGTGAAAAAACGTAAGGGATACCCAAAAGCAGCAGGCCCGCAAAAAAACCTGTCTCTTCGTCCCAAAGCCTCTTACCTGTAAGGTACGTAAGCAGAACTGTCATCGAAAACAGGAAGCTTGTGAATATCTGGATCACGGTCCTTGATTCTCCGAAACACTTGAAGAGAATACCGTACAGAAAAGGGGCCAGCGGCATATCGGTCCAGGCATTTATGCTCCCGCCCCACTCCCTGACGAAGCTTCCCATACCGTAGACCTCAAGGTGTTTGGCCTGGGTAAAGTACCTTGACGCATCCACGATCACTTCGGGCGTGCTCCAGAAGGCCGCACTGGCGGCAAATGAAAAGACCGTGAGGAAAAGGCCGCGCCGCGCAGAAGAGTATTTGATCAAAAAATAGAGAATGAATATGACAACAAGAAGGACCGGAAGGTACCACGCCATATTAGCATCCTCAAAGGCCCATTTCCAGCTCGTCAGCCTGTTGTCATCAAAGGCGCGGAAGTTAAATTGGAGAGCAAACGTTATCAGGGTACAGAGAACGATCAGAAGAAAATGGGTATGTTTTTTAGAAAGAAGGTCGCCAAGCATTAACTAGTATACAATACCCGGCAATACTCAGAGGGCAATTGAAATCCAGTTTCTTTAATAAATCTTCTGTAACTATCCTGATAGACTCAGAGGAATTCTTTTGATTAAATAATACAAAGTTGTTTTATATCAAGGGATATAAGTAATATATATCAAATGAAAACAAACATTTATAGAGTCGGCCCGGAAATATCCTCAGAAAGACTCGATATGTTCCTTTCCTCTGAAAGCGGCCTGACCCGGTCCAGGGTCAAGAAACTTATAGCACTCGGGGCAGTAACCGTTAATGCACGTCCCAAAATGAAAACGAGCCATAAACTACGGGGCGGTGACCTGGTGGAGCTTGTCATCCCGGCCGAGCCCGAAGGCATCCTTGTTCCCGAAGATATCCCCCTCGAGATTTTATGGGAAGACAAACATATAATAGTTGTAAACAAGCCCCCTGGGATGGTGGTTTATCCAGCTGTGGGGAACCGGAGCGGCACACTCATGAACGCTCTGGTCTCAAAGTGCACTATTTCCGCTTCCGCCGGGGCACCGCTTCGTCCCGGAATAGTACACCGTCTCGACAAGGAGACATCAGGGACAATAGTTATTGCCAAAGACGACCTCTCATACCACAACCTGATCAGCCAGTTTAAGGAACGTGAGATCGAAAAGCATTATCTGGCACTTCTCTCCGGTAGGCTCAAGGAAGAAAAAGGGGAGATAAATGCCGCGATAGGCAGATCGGTTTCGGACAGAAAAAAGATGTCGACCAGGACAAAAAAGGGGAAAGAGGCACTTACCCGGTTTGAAGTCATAGAAAGGTTCGGTCCGGCAACAATGGCAAAGGTCAGGATCATTACAGGAAGGACACACCAGATCAGGGTCCATTTCGCGTCCATCGGGAACCCGGTTCTTGGAGATAGAATTTACGGCAAAAAGACCTCTCTCAGGATAGGTAATATAACCATTCCTTTCAGGAGACAGATGCTCCATGCATACACCATTAAATTAAGGCATCCGGTTAACGGGGATATTATGGAATTTAAAGCGCCGGTCCCGGAGGATATGGAAAAGGCTATAGAGGCATTAAGAATGTAGGGGCACGGCATGCCGTGCCCTTACGTTAAATTACGCGTTTTTTTCATTGCTGTCTTCGAGGATCTCTTCTTTATAATTGCATTCCTTGTTCAGGCAGACATACTGTTCCACTTTTTTCGTCCTCTTCTCCGCAAGAAAATCGGCGTTGCAGTCGGGGCATTTTTTATTTACCGGTTTGTACCATGTTGCGAACTTGCATTTAGGATAATTACCACAGCTGTAGAATATCTTGCCTTTCTTCGTCCTTCTCTCAACAAGATCTCCGCCGTCATCAGGGCATTTAACGCCTATGCTAATGGCCTTTGTGCTCTTGCATTCAGGATATTTACTACAGGCCAGGAACCTGCCGAACTTCCCTGTCTTCAGAACCATCAGGGCGCCGCACTTTTCGCACTTCTCGTCGGTCACCTGTGTCTCTGTGCCGTTCTCTTCGGTCTCAAGCGGCCTTGTGGTCTTGCAGTCCGGAAAGCCTGTACAGGCAATGAACCTGCCGTGCATTCCCCACTTTATGACCATCGGTTTCCCGCAGGTTTCGCATATCTCATCAGTCGGGATGTCTTTGGGCTTTACCCTGCCGAGCACCTCCATCGCCTCTTTCAGGTCCTTTTCAAAAGGCCCATAGAAGTCTTTAACAATATCGATCCATTTAAGTCCGCCCTCTTCTATCTTGTCAAGGTTGTCCTCCATATTCGCGGTAAAATTATAGTCCATAAGCGCGGAAAACCTTTCTACAAGCAGGTCGCTGACGACCTCTCCAAGTTCTGTCGGACTGAATTTACGATCGACTTTTTCGGTATATTTCCTGTCCACTATTGTTGAGAGTATCGTGGCATAAGTGCTCGGCCTCCCGATCCCCTTTGCCTCAAGCTCTTTAACAAGTGTTGCCTCTGTAAACCTCGGGGGCGGCTGCGTGAAATGCTGCTTAGGCATGATCCCGATCGTCTGCAATTTATCGCCCTCAGAGAGTTGAGGCAGGAACCCTTCTTCCTTTGAGTCAGTGTCCCCGCTTTCGATATAGAGCTTCATGAAACCTGGGAACTTGATCACAGTGCCTGAAGCCCTGAATAAATATTTCTCGGCGCCCGCAGGCTTAATATCTATCGATGTAAGTTCAAGGAGAGCGTTCTCCATCTGGCTCGCTACAAAACGGTTCCAGATGAGTGTATAAAGTCTGAACTGATCACGGGTAAGATTGTCCTTGATATGCTCCGGGATCCTTAAGGCTGATGCAGGCCTTATCGCCTCATGGGCCTCCTGGGCACTCTTCTTGCTTTTATAGACCGGCGGTTTTGAGGGCAGATAATCTTTGCCGAATTCCGATGTTATTAATACGCGGGCCTCCTGCTGAGCCTCATCAGCTATCTTTACAGAATCTGTTCTCATATAGGTTATGAGACCCGTAGAGCCTTCACCGCCGAGTTCGATCCCTTCATAAAGCTGCTGGGCCACGAGCATTGTCTTCTTTGCGGAGAACCTGAGTTTCCTTGATGCCTCCTGCTGGAGAGTGCTTGTAGTAAAGGGCGGGGCCGGGGAACGTTTCCTCTTCTTTTTCTCGATCTTTTCTATGCCAAAGCCTTTACCATCTATATCATCAAGTATTCCCTTTGCTTCCTCTTCATTATTGATCTCCGCCTTCTTGTCGTTTATCTTGAAGAGTTTCGCTTCAAAAGGCGGCGGCTCTTTGCCTTCAAGGTTTGCCGTTATACTCCAGTACTCCACAGTATTAAACGCCCTTATTTCCTTTTCCCTGTCAACAACAAGCCTCAGTGCCACGGACTGTACCCTGCCTGCGCTGAGACCACGGCGCACCTTGCGCCATAAAAGCGGTGAGAGCTTGTAACCGACAAGCCTGTCAAGGACCCTCCTGGCCTGCTGCGCGTCAACAAGACCCATATCGATCTTCCTCGGATTCTTGATCGCCTCTGTCACGGCCTTCTCGGTTATTTCATTAAACTCGACTCTTACTATCTTGTCAGGGCTTACGTCCAGTTCTCCAGCAATGTGCCACGCTATTGCCTCCCCTTCCCTGTCAGGGTCAGGGGCGAGGAATACCATATCAACGTTCTTGGCCGATTTTTTGAGATCCTTCATGATCTTCTCTTTACCCTCGATCACAACATATGTAAGGGCAAGGTCATTCTCTACATCAACCCCGAGCTCTTTTTTGGGTAGGTCCTTTATATGTCCGACCGACGCCTTAATAGTAAAGTCCTTACCCAGAAACTTACTTAATGTCTTTACCTTGGTCGGTGACTCAACAATCAATAATGACTTCATCTAAAACCCTCTCCTTCTCAACACCATTTTATGCCTGCGGTATACATTCTTAATTAAGGGAAAATACTTTCCCTTCCGCCTGCCTTACGATTCCCCTGAGCTCAAGATTCAGTAAGGTTGACAATGCCCTGCCCGTTGGAATATCTATACCCCTGATGATCATATCTATATGCTTGGGCTCATCTCTCAGGCAATCGTATATCGTGATCTCATCCCCGCTCATCTTCGGCACGGGCCTTTCATACTGAAGCTTCTCTTCCCTTATAATGCCCTTTATCTGCAGGCTCAGTTCCTCGATAACGTCTTCAGCGCTCTCGACAAGCTTCGCCCCTTTCTTAATAAGTCCGTTAGGGCCCTTTGAGTTCCTCGAATATATATTGCCGGGCACCGCGAATACTTCCTTGCCCTGTTCAAGTGCGTATTTTACTGTAATAAGGGAACCGCTGCCGGGCGCACCCTCCACAACTATTACGCCGAGCGCTAACGCGCTTATTATCCTGTTCCTCCGCGGGAAATTCTCCCTGAGAGGAGGCGTCCCGAAAGGGAACTCGCTTACAACCGCACCTGAAGCAGCTATTAAATCTATAAGCGCCCTGTTCGAAGCCGGGTATGGAACATCAAGGCCCGAACCGAGCACCGCCAGTGTCCTGCCATTTGCCTTCAGCGCACCCTTGTGGGATATTGTGTCCACTCCCATCGCCATACCGCTTACTATCGTAAGCCCGGATAAAGCAAGCTCCTGACTCAGCCTGTCAGCGGCCTGTAATCCGTATTCCGTCGCCCTTCTCGATCCTACCATTGCTACGGAATATCTATCGACCTCTGTGATATTACCTTTAATATAAAGTACAAGAGGCGCAGCGTTTATATGCCTGAGACCTTCGGGATAGAGATCATCCTTAAAGGTGACGAGCTTGATATTGTGCTTCTCCGCCTTTTCAATTTCCTTCTCGACCGCGTCCCAGTTATTAAATCCCGCGATCTCCTTTGCCTTTTTCGCACTTACCTTCTCGACCCGCCCGAGCTCATGCTCAGACATACGGAATATATTCTCAGGGGTTCCGAATGCCGCGAGAAGCCTTCTGGCAGTAACTGGTCCGACTTCGGACATTGAGTTCAAGGCAAGTAAATACTGCAGATCGGACATAATTTAGTGTGCGGATAAAAGCATTATTTTTTCCTGGTTTGTAGTTTCAACCTCAGTGCATTAAGCTTTATAAAGCCTTCAGCGTCTTTCTGATCGTATACATTGTCCGCCTCAAAAGTCGCAAGTTCAGAATTATACAATGACTTAGGAGCTTTCCTGCCCGCAACAATAGTATTTCCTTTATAGAGCTTTAACCGTACTGTTCCGGTCACCCCTTTCTGTGCATTGTCCATAAAGCCCTGCAATGCCTTTCTTTCAGGGGAGAACCAGAACCCGTTATATATAAGTTCCGAATATTTTGGTATCAAAGAATCCCTCAAATGCAGAAGTTCCCTGTCGAGTGTGATCGATTCCATGGCCCTGTGTGCAGCCTGCAGTACTGTTCCGCCTGGTGTTTCATATACACCCCTGGATTTCATTCCGACAAACCTGTTCTCAACGATGTCCAGCCTGCCTATGCCATGCTTCCCGGCAATCGCATTGAGCTTTTTTAAAAGTTTTGCCGGAGAGAGCTTTTTTCCGTTTACGGTTACGGGGTCACCGTTCTTATACCCGACCTCTATGTACATTGCTTTTGACGGAGCCTTCTCGGGTGATACGGTCATGGCAAACATATCTTCAGGCGGCTCGGCCCAAGGGTCCTCCAGAATACCGCCCTCATAACTTATATGAAAGAGATTGGGGTCGGTACTGTATGGTTTCTTCTTTGTAACCGGAACGGGTATGCCGTGATTCTTTGCATACTTTACGAGTGATTCCCTGGAATCAAGGTCCCACTCCCTCCATGGCGCGATAACCTTGATGTCGGGCTTTAATGCATAGAAAGCGAGCTCGAACCTCACCTGGTCATTACCCTTCCCTGTGGCGCCATGTGAAACAGCGTCAGCTTTTTCTTTTACGGCTATTTCAATTTGTTTCTTAGCTATAAGCGGCCTCGCAATCGAGGTACCCATAAGGTATGCCCCTTCGTATACCGCGTTGGCCCTGAGCATAGGGAATACATAGTCCTTTACAAACTCTTCCTTCAGATCCAGAACATAGGCCTTTGAAGCACCGGTTTTTAAGGCCTTTTTCTTGACAGCCTTCATGTCCTCTTCCTGTCCCAGGTCGGCACAATAGGCGATGACCTCGCACCCATAGGTCTCTATTAGCCAGTTAATGACTATGGATGTGTCCAGTCCGCCCGAATAAGCGAGTACAACTTTATTGATCTTCATTTTCTTCATCTCTTAGGTTTATAAACATATCACAAGTTTTTAAAAATGTAAAACTCGGCTACTTTTACCTTTCCTGTAATTTTTGTCAGGTCTCCCGGCACGGCAACAAGCGAAAAATATTACTGCAATAAAAGTTGCACCACCGCTAAATTATTAATAAAATTGTCCGATAAGAATATTATCAGCTATTAATATATAGAAAACAGACTTAATTCATCACAATATTTATGAAAGCTAAAAAACGAACAGACAATTTTTGGAACCCGTTCAGAGAATTGCACAGGCAGACCACTTTAACAATCAAAATGGTGATACTGACTGTCTTAGTCGGTATAGCCCTCTGGGTTGCCCTGGACTTCGTCCTTACCAATAGTCTTAAAAACTTCTTTCAAACCCAGTTGACCGAACAGCTCAGCGAACATACAAGCAAAGACAACGAGCTAATTGCAACGGTCATCTCAAGGGTAAGACACGAGCGTGCCGTGACCGCAATTACTCTTATAGCGGTCTTTGCAATGATCATGTACTGGATTACCCGGTCCATTAATAAAATAAGCTGGCATATCAGTTATTTTTCGGAAAGCTTTCTGGGATTAAAGCCCAGCTCACAGCAAAGCGGGGACCAGCTTTATGCCCTTAAAGAACGGTTTCATGAAATGACCAAAGAGATCATAGACACGCGTAAAATAATAAAAATGCAGGCAGAGGAAACGACCCGCCATATAGTCAACGGAGCATTTGACGCCATTGTTACCACAGACGATAATGGTATTATTTCAACATGGAACCCGACAGCCGGGGAACTTTTCGGCTGGACAAGCGAAGAAGCTCTCGGAAAGCCGATATACGATGTTATCGCTCCTCCTGAACTCCAAAAAGAATACATGGACACCATACAGAACATCATCGACAAAAATAAGGGTCAGAACCATAAATGCCTGGTTTTAATAAGCGCGTACCACCGCAGCGGACGCAAGATGTCAGTAGAGTTCTCTATTTCATCTGCAAGGCAAGAAAAAAGCTCCATATTTATCTTTATTATGCGGGACACTACCGAACGGGGCCGCGCGGAAAAAAAGATACAGCACCTGCTTATGACATTAAAAAAATCAAAAGATGAATGGGAAAAAACCTTTGACACCGTCATAGAACAAATACTACTGGTTGACAAAAACCTCAATATAATAAAATGCAATAAGAGTTTTGCCGAGTCCATAAAATCGTCAGACAATGAGCTTATAGGTAAGAAATTTTATGAATTCATGATTTGCGATCAAGACTGGCTCTCTGCAATAAAAGAAAAGAGAGAACAGCCGAAAAGGATCGAGATAAAAACATACGACGGGCACTGGCTTTATGTAAGCGTCCTGCCGGTATATGACAAACAGGGACTATTTCTCTACATGATCGTCACGGCAACTGATATCACTGAGCTCAAAAGTACCCAGCAGACCCTTATGGAATCAAAAGAGGAACTTAACGAGAGGGTCGACGAGCTTGAGAGTTTTTATGATATGGCGGTAAACAGGGAACTGAAGATGATCAATCTTAAAAAGGAAGTTCAGAAACTGGAGTCAAAAAACGGGAACGGCAACAACGGAGCAACAAAAGAAGATTCTAAAGAAGCCCCTGATAACCTCGAAATATTAAATAAGAAAACCCAGGAACAGACAAACCAGCCCGCCCTCTCCTATCTTGACGATATTTCCCCTAAGCGTTAAACTTTTGGTATTCCAATAACAGGCCCGAGATAAAATGGATCGATAGTATGGGATCCAAAATGAAAAACAGATCAAAGACAGGAGATGGGTCCCTGAGGCCCACTACAAACAAGGTCCGGGAAGCACTTTTCGATATAATACGCGAAGAGATCAGGGATGCCTTGTTCCTCGACCTTTATTCGGGCACAGGCAATATCGGGATAAATGCCGTGAAGCAGGGGGCTTCCGGGGCCGTGATAGTCGAAGCGAACAAGACCTCCTGCAAGGAGATTATCGAACTTGCAGGAAAGTTAAATTTATCCCAAAAAGTAAAGATCCACACGAAAAAGGTCCTTTCGTTCATTGAGTGGGCCGAGCTAAATCAGCTCGCCTTTGATATAATATTTCTCGACCCGCCATATCATACGGATGATATGGACCATGCCCTGTCAGCGATCGACAGATCGACAATACTCAATGATAACGGTATGGTCATTGCGGAGCACTTTAAAAAGAGAGAACTGCCGGAACGATTGAAATCCCTTGAAAAAGAGAGGATCTATCATTACGGAGATACAGTCCTCACCTTTTATACTAAAGCTCTGAAACAGGAGGAGTCACATGAGTAAGGTTGCTATTTACCCGGGCACATTCGATCCGATAACCAACGGTCATATAGATATTATAACCAGGTCACTCAGGATATTCGACGAGGTCATTGTCGCTGTTGCGCCGAGTAAAAAGAAAGAGCCTTTCTTCACTGTAGCGGAAAGGATCAAGTTAATAGAGCAGTCTATCTCCAAGCTAAAAGGCGCAAGGGCAGCCTCCTTCGACAACCTGCTGATGAACTATGCCGAAGAGACCGGAAGCATCGCCGTTGTCCGAGGTCTCAGGGCCGTCTCAGACTTTGAGTATGAACTTCAGATGGCGCTCATGAACAGACGCCTTAATGCCAATATCGAAACCGTATTTATGATGCCGGATCAGGAGTATATCTTTTTGTCCTCAACCATTGTAAAGGAAGTTCTTTCATTCGGTGGATCTGTCAAAGGCTTGGTGCCTCAAGCGGTCGAAAAAGCGATAAACAAGAAAATCTACAGATAATACCAGACTTCATGCTTGAAATATCTGGAGCAGGCACGCCTGTTATCGATCTTTCAATGATTTTATAATCTATGGGCTACCTGAAAATAATTGTTGCTATCCTCATATGGAGCTCCCTCGGGATCTTCATCAGAAAGATCGAGCTGCCGAACGAATGCATCATTTTCTACTCGGCCCTGATCGCCGGGGTCATCCAGCTAATATCACTCCTGGTCTCCGGTCTGCTAAAAGAAGAAAGACAGAAAAACGCTGACCCAAGGAGTGCTTTCTTCCTCGTTCTATCACCTCTCTGTTTCATAGCGAATACAATGCTTTTCTACTTTGCATTCAGGAATACGACGATAGCCAACGCCGTGCTCACCCACTACACTGCTCCTATATTTGTGGCCATTATGGCGCCTCTACTGCTGAAAGAAAAGATCAAGGGAACCACCTGGCTCGCGATCACCTTTTCATCATTAGGCCTGTGGTTTATACTGGGGAGCGACAATCCCTTTTCAAGCATGACAGAAGGCAGCCGGGAGAGCCTCGGCATAATCGCGGGTGCAATGTCTGGCCTCGGCTACGCGTTCCTTATCCTGACCGTCAAAAGGATTGCGTCTGTCTATTCATCACTATTTATAATATTCATACAGAACAGCATCACCACACTGATACTCCTGCCTTTTATATTTGATGTCACCATGCCTTCGCAAGCCCTGCCTTACCTGCTGATAATGGGGATATTCCATTCAACGATAGCACCCGTTCTTTATGTCCAGGGGTTCAGGAGCGTAAAGGCCAACGAGGCCGCGGTACTCGGATACTTCGAGCCTGTCGGCGCGATAATACTGGCTTTTATATTCCTGCATGAGGTACCTGGCATAGAGGCGCTGCTTGGAGGCGCACTGATCCTGTACTCGGGTTATATGATCATAAAGAAAAGACTGGAAAACGGATAAAGATCAGGACAACTGAAGAAAGCCCCTGCTGATCATCAAAACTACGGGGGTGGGGGTCAATTCATTATTCAAGCAAATCTGTGGGGGCCCCCTATCTATCTAAATCATAATCGCAATAACAATGTTTTACAACAAAATCCGTTCTTATTCCACCAAAAAACAACTTGTAATTATCCGAATATCCTTTTAATATGTAATACAATCAAGCACATGTATATAACTTAATATTCCAAGGAGGAGCAATGGCCGTTAAAAAATTCCCGCCGCCAAAGGCATTTTCAAAGAACGCAATTATCAGCAGTGAGAAGGAATATAAGAGAATGTATAAGCGGTCAGTAGAGGACCCGAAAGGTTTCTGGGGGGATATGGCCGGAGAGCACCTCGACTGGTTCAAGAAATGGAACAGTGTCGTACAGAGGGAATTCAAAAAGCCAGTCAAGTGGTTCAACGGCGGCAAGCTTAATGTCTCCTACAACTGCCTTGACAGGCACCTGACAACGCACAGAAAGAACAAGGCCGCCATTATCTGGGAGGCGGAGGACGGCACCAGTAAAACATATACATACCAGGAGCTGCACCGGCACGTATGCAGGTTCGCGAACCTCCTCAAGAAGTCAGGGGTAAAGAAGGGCGACAGGGTTGTATTCTATCTGCCGATGATACCCGAACTTGCCATCGGCATGCTCGCCTGCACCAGGATAGGCGCGATACACAGCATAGTCTTCGGCGGGTTCAGCGCCGCAGCTCTAAAAAACAGGATCAATGACTGCAAGGCAAAGGTACTCGTCACATCGGATGGTTCGTTCAGGGCTGGTAAAAACATCCCCCTCAAAAAGAACGCGGATATTGCAATGGAAGAGACGCCCTGTATAAAACGGTGTTTCGTTTTCCGCAGGACCGGGATGCAGATAACCATGAAGGAGGGCCGGGACCTCTTTGCAAAGGACGAACTGAACAGGGACGATATATCTTCATGGTGCGAACCCGAGAAGATGGACGCAGAGGACCCTCTCTTCATACTGTACACAAGCGGCAGCACCGGCAAACCAAAGGGACTGCTTCATACAACAGCCGGATATCTGCTCTATACAACGACCACATTTAAATACATCTTTGATTATCACGACGAGGACACCTTCTGGTGCACTGCTGACATTGGATGGATAACCGGACATTCCTATATTGTATACGGCCCCTTGAGCAGCGGTGCGACAAGCATTATGTTCGAAGGCGTGCCATCCTATCCCGCGCCCGACAGGTTCTGGGATATAGTTGAGAAGCACCGCGTGAATATCTTCTATACTGCTCCGACCGTAATAAGGGCTCTCGCAAAGGAAGGCGACAAATGGACAAAAACGAGGGACATGAGCAGCCTCAGACTGCTGGGCTCGGTCGGTGAGCCGATCAACCCGGAGGCATGGATGTGGTACCACAAGAATATCGGTAAGGGTAAATGCCCAATCGTTGATACATGGTGGCAGACAGAGACAGGCGGAATAGTCATATCTTCCCTGCCCGGTGCTATACCGATGAAGCCCGGCTTCGCGGGCAGGCCCTTCTTTGGTGTAGAGCCGATGATAATGACCGCAGACGGCAAGGAAGCGAATACAGGTGAAGAAGGCTCATTATTGATAAAAAGCGCATGGCCCGGAATAGCAAGGACCATATACGGCGATTCAAAGCGCTACAAAGAGACATACTTCTCCCAATTCAAGGGAACATATTTCAGCGGTGACGGAGCAAATGTCGACAAAGACGGCGACTACCACCTGCTCGGGCGTATCGACGATGTCATAAACGTATCCGGCCACAGGCTCGGCACAGCGGAGATAGAGAGCGCGCTAGTTGCGCACAAGTCGGTATCAGAGTCAGCGGTTGTCGGTTTCCCGCACGATATAAAGGGACAGGGGATATATTCCTTCGTGATACTCAACAACGGGTTAAGTGGAAGTCCGGAACTTGAAAAAGAACTCCACGCGCAAATCAGGAAGGACATAGGCCCTATAGCCAAACCTGACGCGATCCAGTTCGTGGACGGGCTCCCCAAGACAAGGAGCGGGAAGATCATGAGAAGAATACTCCGGAAGGTGATCGAACACAAGGAATACGAGATCGGGGACACCTCGACACTCGCGGACCCCTCGGTTGTGGATAACCTGATAGAGGGAAGAAAAGATGTATAAGATGTATAATCGGGTGATAGAACTATTGCACCTTTCATTTCTTACAGGTGTCATTTCTTACAGGTTTGTTTAACATCTCATTAAAGGAGGAGCAAATGAAATGTAATGTAGGAAAAACAGATCGGATCATTAGGGTGATCCTTGGTGTCGTCATCATTGGAGCCGGGGTATATTTCCAATCATGGTGGGGGGCAATAGGGATTATCCCGCTGGCTACCGCTGCCATTGGCTGGTGTCCCGCTTACGCACCTTTTGGCATAACTAGCTGCAAGAAGTAATTCCTTTGTAAAATAGCAGGGTTAAGTCTACACAATTAACTTAATGTATTAAATGTGTAGACTGCCATTAGAGATGCGTCCCAGTCACCGCCACCCCCAAATAACCATTGACCTTTCTCCCAATAACTACTAATATTGAATAATTCCCATCCCCGTAGTTTTGATATTCAAAACTAGGATCCCCGCAGATTTGCTTTGCAAATCTAAGACGCGGGGACTTAGCACGGGGGCTTCGTAAATCTGGAGATGGGGACGATTGGAGTATACTCGTGAAAGAGCCAGGCAAAACTACCGAGCTGTTCCGTAAGATCCTGCTCAGTATCGACATAACGTTCCACATTGTAGCCGCGTTCCTGCTGCTCGTGGCATGCGGCTTCATCTTGTTCAATGCATCCCTCAATATACTAGAGCCTTCACGCGCCTCAATGATCGCAATGATAAACGACGTGCTCCTGTCATTGATCATACTCGAACTTTTATGGACGGTCATAAGGTTCCTGAAAAAACAGAAGTTCATACTCGCCCCGTTCCTTGCCATCGGCATAATTGCCGCTGTGCGGAGGATACTGCTTATCGAGGCCCAGACCTCTGCCATGGCTCATACCCCGGTAGAGAAGCTCTACGAGATAGGCCTGAGCGCCGTCGTTATCCTAATCCTCATGGCAGCGCATTATTTATCGGTGAAAGCGCAGAAGCTGGAAGAAAAGGCCTAATAAAATTCAAAATGCCTATTAAACTCCTCGACAAACTGCAAACAGGGCTGGTCGTTGTCGATATCCAGACAAAACTCATGAATGTCATGCGCCAAAAAGACCGCGTCCTCGGCAACACCCTCAAACTCATCTACCTCGCAAAGCTCTTCAATATCCCGATTGTTGTAACAGAACACTGCTCGAAGATGATAGGCACAACCCTGCCCGAAATAAAAAAGGCACTGCCCAAAACAGCACCTATAGAAAAGACAGACTTCAACTGCTGCGCCGTCGAACCTTTTATGCAGGCACTGAAATCGGACGGACTGATAAACATAATACTAACAGGGGTCGAATCCCATATATGCATACTGCAAACCTGCCTCGACCTTCTTGATAAAGGCTACATTGTCCATATCCCGCGCGACGCGGTCGATTCAAGGACAGAAGAGAACTGGCTCATGGCCATAAACCTCATGGAAAAGGCGGGCGCGGTGATCACATCGACCGAGACAGTCATATTCCAGATACTCAAAAAAGCGGGGACAAAAGAGTTCAAGGAAATGCTTAAGCTTATAAAGTAGGGGTTTGATTAATCAAACCCGTACCCCTCTCACCTATTTTTTCTTAAGCATCGTCATAAAGAATATCCAGATACTAACGAGCACGATCGTCGGGCCGGACGAGGTATTCAAATATATTGACGCCATCAGCCCCAGCACACCTGAGGCAACACCGAAGGTACATGAAAGTATAAAAAGGCTCTTCATGTTCGAAGCGAGATTTTTAGCAGACGCGGCCGGAACAATAAGGAGCGAGGTTACGAGAATTATCCCCATGATCTTAAGGCTTACGGTTATAACGACCGCTATAATTACAAAAAACAGGTATTCGTAAAGCCGTACATTGATACCCTCTATCTGCGCAAGGTCCCTGTTGAAGGTTATGTAGAGGAGCGGTTTCAGAAAGACGAGCAGTATCGTGATGGTCAGCAGACTGAACAGAAAGATCAGCAAAAGATCCATCGATGTTATTGCGAGAATGTCGCCGAAGAGGAAAGTAAAGATGTCCCCCCTAAAACCCTTCATCATGCCTATTATCAGCATACCGGTGGCTATAGCGCCCGAGAACGCGACCCCTATCACAGTGTCGTGAGAGAGTGTCGTCTTTTCAGAAAGGAACGCGATCAGTATGGCGATCAGTATGGCGAAGAGGAGCGAAGAGAGCGAAAGGTCTATGCCGAGTAATGCGCCCGCGGCAATGCCCGCAAATGCTGCGTGCGATATAGCATCCGAAAAAAAAGACATCCTCCGGAGGACCACAAAGTTCCCCACGAACGGGCATAACATCCCGACCATTATGGAAGCCATCAGCGCCCTTTGTATAAAGGGGTATGCCAGAAATTCGCTAATCGTGTTCATGACAGCTGTGAATATATCCTCCCATCATTTCTCCGTACACACTCTTGATGACCTCATCCGTAAGCGCCTCTGCCGGCTTCCCGGTGCATATGAGTCTCCTGTTCATGCAGAGCACATTGTCCGCGAAACGGTAGACTATGTTCAGGTCGTGAGAGATAAGGATAACGGTCAGCCCGTTCTCCTTATTGAGCCTCCTTACAAGATCATAGAACCGCTCCTGCCCTTCAATATCGACACCTGATGCAGGCTCATCCAGAAAAAGTATATGCGGGTCGTTCACGATCGCCTTGGCGATCATAACCCTCTGGAGCTCTCCGCCTGAGAGACTGCCTATACTCCTGTTAATAAGGTCCTGCATGCCCACGGTCTTGAGAAGGCTGTTGATACGCTCCTCCCCGCTCCTGTCACGAAACGGCAAAGAATAGAACGGGGGCACTGTAAAGCGCAGAAGCTCCAGAACAGTCAGGGGAAATGTCCTGTCAAACTCGATCTTCTGCGGGACATACCCTACCCTGGCATGCGAGTTGTTATGTTTGAATGGTTTTCCGAACATGAGGACCGACCCGGTCTCGTATGGTATCAGCCCGAGGACCGCCCTGATCAGGGTCGTCTTCCCGGCGCCGTTCGGCCCGATTATAGCGACAATGCTGCCCTCCTCGATCGAGAAAGAGATGTTCTCGACCAGGTGACGGTTATTTGCCTTTACGCAAAGTCCTTCAACTGTTATCGCGTTCATTTATTGCCAAGTGCCATATTCAACGTTTTGAGATTCGCCCTCATCTTTGATATGTACCATCCCGAAACGAGGTTGCCGGTCTCGAGAGTATCGAGACTGTACACCCTGAGCCCCAGGTCGCCTGCGATCGCATCCATTATCTTGTGTGAGGCATTGGGTTCGGAAAAGATGACCCCGGTACCGGACTCCTTTATTATATTTATTATCTCCGCTATGTGCGCGGGCGAAGGCTGCGCCTCAGGCGATCCCTCGATCACGGCCGACTGTTCAAGCCCGTAGTCCTCCGCAAAGTAGGCGAAGGCCGAATGAAAGGTGATGAATTCTTTCTTTTCCCATGTAGCGACAGATTCCGCGATCTCACGGTCAAGGTCCTCAAGGAGGCTTATATAATCAGCGGTATTTTTTTTGTATGAATCCGCATTGCCGGGGTCCGCTTTAACCAGCACGGCTTCTATGTTCTTTACCTGAAGCACGGCATTACGGAGGGAGAGCCAGATATGGGGATCGTTATCAATAATGTCCACACCTTCGCTCGTGTCCACTAAAATAAGCTTCTTCGAATCTCCACGGATTTCATCAGCTGAATCTGTCAGCTTATTCATCCACGCCTCCAGACCGACCCCGTTCTTTATGAGGATGTCAGCGTCTGCGATCTTTCTGGCGTCTTCGGGACTTAGAGAATATTCATGGGGTCCGACACCGGAGGGCAGAAGATTTTCGAGGATCACAGAGTCACCGGCAATGTTCTTTGTAAAGCTGTAAAGGGGCGCGATAGTTGTCACGACCTTAAGTCTGCTGTCATTTCCGGCCTTTGGAGGTGAGGTCTGCTTGCAGGCAAAAAAGCTGAGGGCAAGCAGTACCGTTGCGAATACAACCAATTTCCTGATTTGCGCTTTGATCATATTGTCTGTAAATATTCCTCGATCTCGGAACGAAGCTTTATGGTCAGATCCTTTACAGCATCGACCAGCACCTTCATATCCTCCCATTTAATATCAAAGGTGTAATTATATATAAAGAAGTTCCTGAAGAAGAGGAACTTCCCAAGCACCGGCTGAAGCTCAGTGGGAAGAATACCTATCTCACCCGCCTTCCTAAGTACCTTCTCGTGCCATCCAGGTTCATCAGTCACATCAAGCTTGTCAAATAAGAGCATCTGTTTCAATGCCTTCTCGATACCCGTGTATACGTTCATCATAAGGGCACCTATCGCCACCTGTTCAGTGACGGAGTATTCGGTCTTATCAGCTTTGTACACGGAAAAGATCTCCTCCGTCACCCTGTCAATATTCTTCAGTTCATTGTCACAGAAATTTTTCAGTTCATCAATTTTCATATCAATAATCTCCTTTCAATTGTATGGGCGAACAGCAGTTCGCCCCAACTTACATCCGTCCTGATCTTATAATGGATATGAGCAGCCGCAGACCGAGCATAAAAGCAACCACGAATCCGATCAGGCCTATGGTCGAAAGCCCGAAGAGCTTGTCGCCAATATCGGACTGCGCGAGCAGGGACGAGCCGACGATGATCGAGGCCACTATCAGGCTGAAGGCAATGCGGTTGCTCGAACGATCTATATCGCGTATCAGCTTGTCCATGCCGATAGGGTCGATCTTAAAGCTCAGTTCATCCTTTAGGGTCTTCTTTAATAGTCTGTTCAGCTGCATCGGAGTATTGACCAGTATCCCGCTGATCTCGGCCATATTGTTCTTCGCCCTGTCAAAGACCTTCTCCGGGCTCATACGTTCCTTTACAAGTTTGGCCGCATAAGGCTCCGCAGCGGTCGCCGCATTGAACTTCGGGTCGAGCTGCCTGCCAATGTTATCGAGTATCAGTATTGTCTTGTCCATCAGTAGCAGGTCCGAAGGCAGCTTCAGGCCGTGCTTTACAACAAGGTGCGTGAGCGCCTCGAGATATTCGGGGAAGCTGATCTCAGAGATGGTCACATCATATAAGGGTTCCAGGAGGTATATCAGATCGGTCTTGAACTCACTCCTGAATGTCTCCATATTGACATCATCCGTCACTATCCCGAGATCTATATAGAGGTCAACGAGACGGTCAAAATTTCTGTTCAGGAGCGCAAGAAAGGCGTTGGCTATATTCTCCATCATCTCAGGGGTCAGCCATCCGACGATCCCGAAATCGATGAGCCCTATCCGTCCGTCTTTCATCACAAAGATATTGCCCGGATGCGGGTCCGCGTGGAAGAAGCCGTCCTCGAATATCATCTTGAAGTAGGCATTCACTCCCCTCTTCGCGACCTCCTTCCTGTCTACACCGAGCGAGTCTATCCCTTCTATATCATCTATCCTTACCCCTTCGAGCCTTTCCATAACAATGACCTTACCGGTCAGAAATTCGGAGTAAACAACAGGGATACAGACAGTATCGTCCCCCTCAAAGTTTTTCCTGAAACGCGTGGCGTTCCTTGCCTCGGCAACAAAATCGATCTCCTTTTTGACCGATCTCGAGAACTCGTTCACTATGCCCTGGGGATTGAAGTATCTGCTTTCCGGGATAAAGTTGAGTATGTGGGGCACTATGGCGTTCAATATGGCTATGTCTGTCTCTATGACCTCACGGATACCGGGCCTCTGTATCTTGACTACCACCTTCTCCCCTGTCTTGAGCACCGCGTTATGTACCTGGGCAATAGATGCGGCAGCAACAGGAACCTCCTCAAAATCATCGAACAACTCATCAAGGGGTTTCCCGAGTTCAGCTTCGATTATCCTTCTGGCGCTCTCTGAAGGAAACGGCGGAACCTTGTCCTGGAGTTTCTTGAACTCATCCGCGTACTCAGCCGTAATAAGATCCGGCCTTGAAGAAAGTATCTGCGCGAATTTAATAAAAGAAGGCCCGAGCTCGCTGAACGCGATCCTGAGCCTCTGGGGCATGGTATGTCTTTCGACCTCGTTCCCGCTCTCAAATAACCTGAACCTCTTCCTGAGGGGGATAAAACGCTGGAGGTTTATCTGCTCAATGAACTGCCCGAAGCCGTGGCGGAGGAAAACATTAGCTATCTGCCTTATCCGCTTAATGTTCTTGTATGTGTTCCAGAATCTTAATAGCCTGATAATTGCCATAGCTGATTTACTTTATTATATTACAAATAAAGGTTAATGCCTATAAAGATGTATCTTTAATTATACCCTCTACCGAGCCAATCGCCTTGTCTATTCCATCAGTGTCCTTTGTGCCGCCCTGCGCCATGTCCGGCCTTCCGCCGCCTTTACCGCCCGTGACCGCCTTCAATATGTCACCAGCGTTAAATGCAGGGACAAGGTCCTTTGTGACCACCGAAACATAATACGCGTTGCCGTCAAGCACGGACCCGAGCACAATAATGCCTGATCCCATTTTGTCCTTCAGTTTGTCCGAAAGGTCTCTCAGCCCCTTCATATCCATGCCTTCAGCCTTATAGGCCAGCACCTTCACCCCGCCTATTTCAATAACATTTTTAATTATACCGCCCGCATTACCGGCAGTGGCTTTGTTCTTTATTTTTTCGAGCTCTTTCTCATTCTGTTTCATATCAGCAATGATCTTTTTCACCTTACCAGAAACACCCATCTCATTTACTCTAAGCAGACCGGCCGCCTTTTTGAGCTCGTTCTCACGTTCCCTGTTGAAGTCAAGGGATGAAAGTCCGGTCAGGGCCTCTATCCTTCTTATACCGGAGGCAACGCTCCCTTCAGAGACTATTTTGAATGGCCCTATTTCACCGGTCGCGCGGCAGTGCGTCCCCCCGCAGAGCTCAGCGGTAAAGTCGCCTCCCCGCACAACCCTCACCTTCTGGCCGTACTTCTCGCCAAAGAGCGCGGTCACTCCCTTTGAGATCGCGTCGTCAAGGGATGATTCGGTCACATCAACCGGGATGTTCTCCATGATCTTTTCATTCACTATCTCCTCGACCTCGCTCACCTCGTGCTCATCCATAGCAAAAAAATGGTTGAAGTCAAAGCGCAGTCTGTCGTGAGCTACCAGAGAACCCGCCTGCTTGATATGGTCCCCGAGGACCTCCTTTAATGCCTTGTGCAGGAGGTGGGTAGCGGTGTGGTTCCTCATAATGTCACGCCTTCTATCTTCCTGTACGGCTGCCTGAACGGACATACCTTTATTTATTGTTCCCCTTATTACGGTCCCTGAATGGATCAGGATATTGTTGATCTTCTTTGTGTAACTGACCTTAAACTTCATGTTGTCAGCCCTTATTGTGCCGGTGTCGCCGACCTGTCCGCCTGACTCCCCGTAAAACGGTGACCTGTCGAGCACTATTTCCGCTTCTTCGCCTTCGCCCGCTTCATCAGCCGCCTTATTCTTCTTTATGAGAGCGACAACGCTGGCATCGGACTGCAGTGTCTCGTAGCCGAGGAATTCAGTATGGTCAAGCTCCTTTTTGATCTCACTATATACTTGAGGGGGTTTATCTTCAGTTCCAATCCATGAAGCCCTCGCCGTGGTCTTCTGGCGTTCCATCTCTTCATTAAAACCCTGATGGTCAACCTCTAGCCCGTTGTCATCCGCAATGTCTTGCGCGAGGTCGAGCGGAAACCCGAATGTATCATAGAGTTTAAATAGTTCGCTCCCAGGCAACTTTGTCTGTTTCAAAGACTTCACTTTTTTCACAAGCTTGTCCAGAATTTCCATTCCTGATGAGAGCGTATGCGCGAACCTCTCTTCCTCAAACTTGAGGGCCTTCTTGATCATATCCGTACTTTCGAGCAGCTCGGGGTAAGTTCCGGACATTTTGTCGTAGACAGCGTCAATCACCTTGTAAAGGAAGGGCCCTTTGATCCCAAGCATAAACCCGTGACGGGCAGCCCGGCGTATGATCCTTCTAAGTACATAGCCCCTGCCCTCATTCGAAGGCATCAGCCCTTCGGAAAGCACAAAGGCTGTCGTTCTTATATGATCGGCTATTACTCTCATTGATACGTTCGTTACATCGTCAGCGCCATACTTCTTGCCTGATATATTTTCTACATTTTCAATGATCGGAATAAAAAGGTCTGAATCGAAATTATTCGTCTTGCCCTGGAGGACCGCAGCGAGCCTCTCGATCCCCATACCTGTGTCAATGCTCGGTTTCGGCAAAGGGGTTATTTCACCGGAAGAGTCCCTGTTGTACTGCATGAATACAAGGTTCCATATCTCGAGGTACCTGTCGCAGTCACAGCCGACCTGGCAGTCCGGCTTGTTGCAGCCGGTCTCCGGCCCCTGGTCTATATGTATCTCTGAACAGGGCCCGCACGGTCCGGTATCGCCCATCTGCCAGAAATTGTCCTTTTCGCCAAGGCGGAATATCTTTTCAGGCGGGATGCCGACATGCTTCTCCCATATCTCGGCGGCCTCATCGTCCTTTTCGTAGACGGTTATCAGAAGTTTGTCCTTCGGAAGCTTCAGCCATTCGGTCAGGAACTCCCATGCCCATTCACATGCCTCTTTCTTGAAATAGTCGCCAAATGAGAAGTTCCCGAGCATCTCGAAGAATGTATGATGTCTCGCAGTCCTGCCCACGTTCTCAAGGTCATTGTGCTTGCCCCCTGCCCTTAGGCACTTCTGGACAGTCACTGCCCTTGCGGACGGCCTCTCCGCATTACCGATAAAGACGGTCTTGAACTGAACCATACCCGCGTTGGTAAATAAAAGGGTCTGGTCGTCCTGTGGCAGAAGGGGTGAGCTGGGAAGTATTTCGTGTTCCTTTTCCTTAAAAAAGTCGAGGAATAATTGTCTTATCTCTGCGCTTTGCATAGGGGTCTATATCGCTCCGAATCTAAGGTGTATTTAAGTAATTTAGCTATATAATATACGTTATTGTAACAATTTGTGTATATGTTTTAATGAAGGGGCGGGATATGCGGTAGGGGTTTGATTAATCAAACCCCTAAGATCGGGTTGTCATTCTTAAATCCCATTTCTTCCGCGCTTCCGATCTGCCAATTTATTCAGATTTTATTGTCTCCGAAATTATCGGCTTCACCTGCAACTCAATAAAAAAGGCAGAGTCATTTATGACCCTGCCTTTCCTCAAATATTAATACGCCTATTTCTTAAAATTCTTTCTGAAACGCAAATCTTAAAGTTGCTCCGCCAATAGTAGGTCAGGTCACTTTCCCTTAACGGCGGCAGCTCTATATGGACAACGTTCAACCTGTAATAAATGTGTTACAATTGAACGTTATGCAAATCGCGATGCTTTCACCAATTGCCTGGAGAACTCCGCCCCGGCATTACGGACCGTGGGAACGTGTGGTCTCGCTCTTGACGGAAGGGCTGGCTGCCAAAGGGATTGACGTTACTCTTTTTGCCACAACAGATTCAATAACAGAAGGTCGTTTGCATGCCGTTTGCAAGGGGGGCTATGAAGAGAATAAAACGATAGAACCCAAGGTCTGGGAATGCCTTCACATTTCTGAACTCTTTGAGCGGGCCGATGAATTTGACCTGATTCACAACCATTTTGATTTTCTCCCCTTAACATACAGCAAACTGGTGATGACACCTGTGCTAACAACGATTCACGGTTTTTCATCCTCCCGCATCCTTCCTGTCTATGAAAAATATAACGAAAAGGCCTTCTATGTTGCCATCAGCGAGGCCGACCGTGCACCAAGTCTGAACTACATTGCGACGATCCACCACGGTATTGACCTCGATGATTTTACTTTCATACCTGAACCGGAAAACACACTTCTCTTTTTCGGACGTATCCACCCGGAAAAAGGAGCGAAAGAGGCGATTGAGATTGCCCGGGCCGCGGGCAAGAAATTAATTATAGCTGGTGTGATTCAGGATGAGGCTTATTTTGAGTTTGAAGTGCAGCCCCATATTGATGGCGATAATGTCACTTATGTAGGAAGTGTGGGTCCGGAGCAGAGGGATAAACTCCTCGGCAAAGCGTCCGCCTTGCTGCACCCAATCAGCTTTGATGAGCCCTTCGGTCTTTCAATCATTGAGGCCATGTGCTGCGGGACCCCTGTGATCGCTTTTAACCGTGGCAGTATGCCGGAACTGATACGGCATGGTGTTAACGGTTTCCTGGTTTCTAATGTGGAGGAAGCGGTTGACGCAGTGAAAAAGTTATCTACAATAGACCGCTCGACCTGCCACAGGTTTGTGGTGGAGAACTTTTCTACTGAGCGTATGGTGAACGATTACATTAGAGTCTACGAACAGATCCTTGATTTAACAAAACGTGAAGACCATCGCCCATGGGGATACTACACGGTCCTTTCTGACGAACAGGACCACAAAGTCAAACGTATCGTGGTCTATCCCGGCAAGCGCCTGAGCCTGCAGAAGCACCAGCGCCGGGCAGAACACTGGAATGTGCTCTACGGTGAGGGTTTGGTCACATTGAATGAGAAACAGATCAGGCTTAAAAAGGCCGATTCCATCGATATTCCCAAAGGAGCGGTCCATCGTATTGAGAATACGACAAACGAGAATATGGCTTTTATAGAAGTCCAGACTGGAGATTATTTTGGTGAAGATGATATTGTTAGACTCGAGGATGACTTCGGTCGCAAGTAAAGGAGAATGTTTTGAAAGATCGTGTAATTATCAGATATAAAAAAAACCCCATTCTGACCCGGGATGATATTCCCTATCCCGTTTCCACCGTTCACAATGCCGGTGTGGTCAGGCATAATGGGAGATACATAATGCTCTTCCGCTCTCATCTTCTAAATGGCCGGTGCGTCATTGGTCTGGCGGAAAGCGGAGATGGCTACTCATTTACTGTAAGCCCGGAGCCTTTCCTTGTTCCTGCAAAACAGGGCATCTTCGCCGAATACGAAGAGTATGGAGTAGAGGACCTGCGTATCTGTGCCATGGATGACGAGTACCTGCTCACATACAGCGCATACTCCAGGCATGGTGTGAGGATTGCCCTTGCACGGACCACGGATTTTACCAGTGTCAAACGTATTGCTCTCATCTCCCAGCCGGACATGAGAAACGTCGTGATCTTCCCACAGAAGTTTGCCGGGAGATATGCCCGTCTTGATCGTCCTCATTCCAAGATATCCCCCTGGTCCATTTACATCTCTTATTCTCCTGATCTGATCCATTGGGGAGACTCGAAGGTGGTTATGAAACCGGCGACTTACCACTGGGATGAAATGAAGATAGGCCCTGGAGCCACGCCATTCAGGACCAATAAAGGGTGGCTCCATATCTATCACGGGGTCTACCGGACAATGGCAGGTGCAGTGTACAGGTTAGGCGCGGCGTTACACGATCTGGATAACCCGTCCAGGGTGATCGGAATCTCTGATGACTGGATACTGGAGCCCGAAGATCCCTGGGAGAGGACCGGCTATGTACCCAATGTTGTCTTCACCTGCGGGGCGGTCCCGGAAGAGGACGGCACTGTAAAAATTTATTGGGGCGGAGCGGACACCGTAATGTGCGCCGGGTCAGCTCAAATAAGTGATCTCATGGAGATGTGCCTGAATAATTCAAGGGAGCCTTATTAGCAAATATGATAAAAACATCCTTAAAGATACGAAGAAGGAAAGAAAGGTTTTTCTCAGAGTCCTCCAGAGTCATAACCCAATTCTACATGCCGGGCAGTGTAGAGCAGATCAACCATATTATAGATCGAGTCCTTGGTCTTACAGAAGATAAGGTCAAGCAGAGCCTGGACCAGATCATCGCCGGCTTTTCCGCCCGCCACGAGAACATCCTGGAGGTATTCGACAGGAACTTTAATAAAGTCATGAACTATATTCCGTATGGCACAACGCTCTCAGAGGAGAGACGGTTTCTGATCGGGGCTTATTTTACACATGAATACGCTATACAAGCCGCTGCCTTCTTTAACCCCTCCATCGTTATGCATATGAATCAGAGCAATCTCAAACAAGGGTGCATCCGGGTTATTATGAGTTTTCGCTCCACCGGTGAAGGCCACATATCCTCCATTGAATTCAGAAGCGGCATTCTTGATGAAATGAACAACATCCACTTTGATGAAGTCAGCCGGTTTGTAGAAACCCCTGAAGTGATAAAGAACCCGACCTACGACAAATACGTATTCCAGTTGAAACTGGAAGATATGGAGTCAAAGAACGAGGTATCCGACGAAATCCTGAAGGACTTGTCCGACAGGTTTTCTTTCGTTGAACTGCAAGCCGCTATCGAGAAGAAGACCCATTCCTGGTATGAAGAGCCGTCTACTTTAGTTCATGAGACGACAGGGAATATGCTCTGGCTCGCCAGATCCAATTACGAATTAAGATTCAGCAAAGATAAAATGATATCAGAGAAAGTGATCTTCCCGGTCTCTGAAAACGAAAGCCGGGGGATTGAAGATGCCCGATTCGTACACTTCTACAATGGTGACGACGAACCCATCTACTATGCGACCTACACCGCCTACAACGGTTTCAATATCCTACCCATGCTGCTGGAAACCAGGGACTTCAATAATTTTAAGATTCGAACGCTCAACGGAGATGCCGTGCAGAACAAAGGGATGGCCCTTTTCCCCAGAAAAATTAATGGGAAATATATGATGATCTCCCGTCAGGACGGTGAAAACATGTTTATCATGTCTTCGGACAATATTCACTTCTGGCAGGAAACCAAACTCCTGCAGAAGCCGGAGTATCCCTGGGAGTTCATACAGATCGGCAATTGCGGATCTCCACTTGAGACCAGGGAAGGATGGATCCTGTTGACTCACGGTGTCGGTCCCATGAGGGAATATTGTATCGGGGTCTGCCTGCTGGACCTGGAAGATCCGACAAAGGTGATCGGCCGCCTGTCTGAACCGCTTCTTTCTCCCACAGAAGAAGAGCGTGAAGGGTATGTGCCGAACGTGCTGTATACATGCGGAGCCATACTTCACAACGGGGAATTGATTATACCCTACTCCATGTCGGATACCTCGTCAGGCATTGCAGTTGTCCCTGTAAAGGATTTACTCTCCAGTATGTTGAATAACAGAACCACCAGTGGTTTGGAGGGGAATTGAAAAAAATAGCAGTAATAGGAAACTACCTCCCCAGGCAGTGCGGGATTGCAACCTTTACCAGCGATCTGTGTGACGCCCTTGCAGGTCATATGAGAAAAAGCGATGAAAATCTCATCTCAGTGGCCATGGATGATATAGATGAAGGTTACGTCTACCCGGAACGTGTCAAGTTTCAGATCAGGGCAAATGTCCAGCCTGATTATATCCGGGCCGCCGATTTTTTAAATGTCCACAAGTTCGATGTTGCCATCATCCAGCACGAATTCGGCATTTTTGGGGGAAGTGACGGTGCCTACATTATTAGTCTGGTCAAGAACCTCAGAATGCCGGTGATGACCACCTTGCATACCGTCCTCCAGGACCCCTCCGACAAACAGCGTTTCATTATTCAGGAACTGGCAAAATATTCCGAATCATTGGTGGTCATGGCCCACAAGGCCCGATCGATGTTGAAGGAAGTGTACGGCATCGACAACTCAAAAATAGAATTCATTCCACACGGGATTCCTGACACTCCCTTTGAAAGATCCGATACATTTCGAAATCACCTTGGTTTGAGTGACAATAAAATTCTTTTAACCTTTGGCCTGTTGAGCCCGGCAAAGGGACTTGACATGATGATCAAGGCCATGCCCGGGATTATTAAACGCCATCCTGAGGCAGTCTATATTATTCTCGGGCAAATCCATCCACAAATTGTGAAGGAATCAGGGGATGCCTATCTCCAAAGCCTTTATCAACTGGTCAACCGGCTCGGCATGAACAATCATGTCCTGTTCAGGAACCGTTTTGTCAGCCTGGACGCTTTAATTCAGTATATAACGGCGGCTGACGTCTATATCACGCCATATATCAGTGAACAGCAAATCGTATCTGGCACACTCGCTTATGCCACTGGCATAGGCACCCCCGTTGTTTCCACTCCTTACTGGTATGCGCAAGAGATGCTGGCTGATGGGAGAGGCAGGCTTGTCGCTTTCAACGACGATCAAGCCATGGCCAAAGCCGTAAACTACTTACTGGATCACGAGGAAAAACGAATGGAGATCCGCAAAAAGTGTTATCAGTTCGGCCGTTCCATGATCTGGAAGGAAGTGGGTCGAAGCTACCTGAATCTTACCAGTAAGGTGCTCAAACACACACATGACCGGGCCATACCACAATTTGCGGAAAGGCCGGATGCCAGGATAGTCAGTGAACTTCCTGACATCAACCTGAAACATTTGAGAATCATGACCGATGACACAGGGATTCTTCAGCATGCAACATACTCCATACCCGACCGAAGCCATGGCTACTGCGTCGATGATAATGCCAGGGCGCTCATTGTTGCCTGCATGCATTACTCCCTGCTCAAGGATAAAGGCGTGGTCCCGTTGATTCAGACCTATCTTTCCTTTATAAACGATTCTTTTAATCCGAAAAACGGGCGCTTCAGAAACTTCATGTCATATGACAGGCGCTGGCTCGAAGAGATGGGAAGTGAAGACTCCCATGGTCGGTCCCTCTGGGGGCTGGGCACTGTCGTGAAGTGCGCACCCAGTGACTCGATTCGGCGAATGGCTGCAGGTCTCTTTTCAAAAGGCCTTCCGGTAGTGGAAAACTTTACGTCACCCAGAGCATGGGCCTTTGCCATTATAGGTCTGCAGGCCTATATGGAAGCATACGGCGGGGACACGACGGCCCGCAGGTTGCGCGCAGTCCTTGGGGAAAAACTGTTTGACCTCTTTAAGAAAGGGGCCTCTCACGACTGGCTGTGGTGTGAAGATAAAGTGACCTATGCCAATGCAAAATTGTCCCACGCACTGATCCTGGTCGGCCAATGGATACCGGACCCGGAAATGTTCGAGATGGGGATCAACAGCCTGAACTGGCTGCTTGCCAGGCAAAAGGCGCCTGAAGGTCACCTCTCCATCATCGGGAATACGGATTGGCACAACAGGGAAGGCGATTCATCCACCTTTGATCAACAACCCATTGAGGCCATGTGTCTGATCGAAGCCAGTGCCGAGGCCTTTCGTGCCACTGGCGAGAGGAAGTGGATTGAAGAGGGACACCTCTGTCTCAGCTGGTTTCTGGGACGAAATGACCTCAATATGCAGATCTATGATTTTGAAACAGGGGGCTGCTGTGACGGCATCCAGCCTACCAGTGTGAATGCCAATCAGGGCGCGGAGTCAACCCTTTCATGGCTTATTTCCCTCCTGACCATGTATAAAATCCTTGAACAGGAAATTTTAGTTAAAAAGTGACACGTGAAGTTATGGTTTTGAACCCTTTAAAGACGGGGGATCTGTAATGCAGGACGCATTCGCCATTACCATATTCTTTATTGTCTTGGCTATGGAAATATCTTATTTAAGTATTTTTCTTGACGGCTAAAATAAATACCATAAACATTAGCGCGGCCAGAACCGATGTCACCGCCCCAAAATAAAAAGTGGCCGAGGGCGAGATATGGTCCCACAGCCATCCGCCGAATAGGCTGGCCGGCAACATTGCAAGGCCTACGACAGTATTATAGACACCGAAGGCTGTTGCCTTGAAATCCGGGGGTATTATAGTTGCCAGGAATGCTTTTTGTGTTCCTTCCGTAAGCCCCATGAAGAGTCCGTAAAATGCAAATAAACCCCAGATATCCTTTGTATCAGATACCACAGCAAAGCCATAGTATAGAACTGCAAATAATACAAAGCCAGACAGGATAACTCTCTTTCTTCCAAACTTGTCTGATGCAATACCGGCTGGAATCGAGGACAGTGAATAAACAAGATTAAACACTAAATAAACTATAGGAATCATAACAACAGAAACCCCTGTCTGTTGTGCCCTGAGTATCAGAAATACATCACTTGAATTTCCCAGGGCAAAGACAGCGGCAATCAAAACAAAAAATTTAAACCTCCAATCAAAATGTTTAATCGTCAGCGTTGGTTTCTCTAAACATAATGTCGTGGGTTCCTTCTTTTCTTTGATAAAGAAAACAATCAAAAGCACTGCGATTATGCCCGGAATCATTGAGAGCCAGAAGATCGTTCTGTAGTTATTTGATAATAATCCGAGCAGGAGAAATGCGACCGCAGGTCCGACAACCGCCCCGAAAGTATCCATCGCTCTTTGAAGACCAAAGGCCCGGCCAAGATATGCCTTATCAGTTGACTCTGCAATGAGCGCGTCCCTGGGGGCAACACGAATTCCCTTGCCGAATCTGTCAATAAAACGGGAACCCAGGACATGATGCCAGCCTGAAGCGACGGCAATAAGAGGTCTGCTTAAGGTAGAAATACTGTATCCCGCTGCCATGAGCCATTTCCGGTTCCCTATTCTGTCGGAAAACCAGCCGGAAAAGACTCTGAGCAGGCTGGCTGTTGATTCAGCAATTCCCTCAATCAGTCCAATAATGGACTTGTTCACTCCAAGTATGTTTGACAAAAAAAGGGGGACCAGCGGATATATCATTTCAGAACTGAAGTCCATAAAAAAGCTTACAAATCCGGTGACAATCACATTCTTCCCAAAACCAAAAAACTTTTTGTCTTTTCTCATTAGTCTCCAGCCCGATTACAAATCCGACTTTATTTTTATCAGGTACGCCTCTCCATCAGTAAAAAAAGGATCTCCAGTAAAATTGCGCCCTGATCCCGGTTTTACTAATTGCATTTTTTTGAAACTTTCAAGTTGTTGCGTTTGAACTAAATCGTTGTACAAGTAGTCCCTTTCAGTATCGATGTCCGGACTGATTCTATGGGTAATACCCCACTTGACCCCGGCATCGAAACTTGCTGATCCGACATATATGGCATTACCGCTATTGCTTACATATTTTGTCTTCCAGAATCTAACGTGATGTCTTGTATGGGCAACATTGGTATCCGACGGTTTTTCAAAGGCGAAGTCATTTGTCTGTGCATTCCAGAACAAAGGGGTAACCGGCGCGGTGGGATATGGTTTATTGAATAAAGCCTCTTTGTATATCTTTGCAAATGATCGAAAACCGGGTGTGTCGGCAAGGAACCAGCCCGCATCCTGAATGGATTTGATAAACTGCCTGTCGTTTCCTGCAATGACAATGATATTTATCGGATTCTGTGCCCTGCCAAGGAGGGTTTCTGTATATTTCATATGATCATCCACAAAAATATCCTGTGCATGATTTACACTTTCATACCCATGCCCGGAATGCGGCATCAGAAGCCCCGGATTGTACCGGCCCGCATAACCGGCATAAAATACGAGCGAAGAAAGGACCAACACTGCCGGTACATATTTTAACTTCCCTTTGGACAACGAAGTTGTTGCGCAAGAGTCAGCTGGTTGCAGATATTTGGAGAGACTGATTCCGATAAGCAGCCAGAGTGTGCCGATCAGATATCCACTCCACACATCACTTAGATAATGCACCCCCAGGTATAACCGGCTGAATCCGATAAGGAATATTAGTATGGTCCCGGCAAAAAAGAGATTTATCCGCGACTTCCATTTTGTTGCGCAGCTTATAAGTATGTATATGATAAAACCGTAAAATGAAACAGCGGCAGTCGCATGCCCGCTGGGAAAAGAAAAAGAATGTTCGGCATATACCTGCCATTCCGGGCGAGGACGGTGGAAGGCGATCTTTCCGAGCATGGTAAATATTTCACTTCCTGCAAAAGACAGAAAGAAGGGGACAATATACCATCGCTTTCCTGTTATCCATAATGTCCCGGCTATCGCAGCCGTAAAACCGACTACGACCTGCCACTTACCCAGCAATGTAATCCAGAGAAACAACCTTATGAGTTCAGGGGTCCGGAATAGGGGCATAAGATTCGCAATACGAATATCCGCTGCAATAATGGGGTCGCCTGTCAGATAGTCTTCAACGATCCCTCCAAAAAGGACAAGGACATAGAAAAAAGCAATGCCGAGAAGTGTCAACGGCAGTCCGGTAAACGAGTCCCTTGCGACGCGTTTCTCCAGGAACTGGAAAAAAGAAGGGTGCTTCCGAACCATGCTTTCAACATCGGGGTTTGTAATTACCGCATGTTTGATCGAGCGGCCGACTGATGCTGCAAAAGAAAATACCCGATGCCCATATTTCAGGACAGCCAGTTTTATGAGGTAAAGCGCCAGGAAAAAGAGGAAAAGGGCTGCCAGAAGAAACCCGATTCTGGAGAGCCACATCCGGGCCAGACTCAGGGACTGTGCAAAGACATAACCGGCAAGGATCCATTCAAATCCCCATCCAATAGCGCCAAGGATGTTCCAGAGCAAAAAAGTCCTTTGCCGCATTCTCACCGTCCCGGCGATAAAAGGCATGATCTCTTTTATTGACGGAACAAAGCGGCCCAGGAAAACGCTCTTTGCCCCATGTGCATCAAAAAAGGCCCGGGCCTTTTCAAAATGTTCCTGCTTTAAGAACCAGATACCTTTTTGCGCCCATTTGGATCCATATTTTTTCCCAAGAAAATAATTAATATTATCTCCCAGAATGGCGCCGACGATGGCAAACCACAGCAGGTCCCCCAAGTCGAGATATCCAAAGGCGGACATGGCCCCGAGAAGAAGAATGAGCGTTGAGCCGGGGAGAAACAGCCCCACAATGATTGTGGTTTCAAGCATGGCCGCGAAAAACGCGATCCAATATCCAAGAACCCCCAGGTGTTCGACTGCAGGTGTAATAATGTTGACAATATAATCAGTCATTTATTTGCCTTATTCTTTGTTAATCACATAATAAGCTGAAATAATATTTACACGCGAATATCGGTCGATTTTTTATTGTAAGGTTTTTTTAAAAAAATCACCTCAAACGCAGTAATAGATTTTCAATCAAATCTTCAGCATATTTTTCATGCTGTAAGTTTTTTATAAATGCTTATTATCCATCTGTTTATATATTCAAGTAAAGACCTGCTTTTGTAAATCATAATGCAGGATAATATACTAAAAAATAATGAGCCTGCCATATCAAACGGAAAGTGTATTCCACAGTACACCCTCCCCCATGAAGTCAATACAGCAACGAATATCATGGCAACGCCTGCGGATACCCATCTGCTGAATAAGAGCAGATAAAGAGAAGCACTGAAAAGGAGCGTTGCATGATCGCTTGGAAACGAGGTCTCGGGTGCATGGGATAAGATAGTTGTCCCTATCCCCGTCATAAATGGCCTTGGATGAAAATAAATAAGGGTTATGGCAAGGTTAAAAAGGAGTCCGAGAGCGGATGCCTCTGTAGCAAGGAGCAGTGTATTCTTTCTTCTTTCATTGGAGAGAAACCACAGAAAGATAAAAAGTGCCATTACTATATACGGCCCGCTTTCTGCAAAGAATATTGCAATATAATCCAGTGACGGGTTTTTCCCCGCAGCTGCATTTATCCATTGGAATAGATCTATATTTATGTTATTAAGCATTCTTATATTTATCCTCTTCAAACCAGTAACCGCATTGTCCTCCGAAGACAGCCACATCTTCTATATCTCTCCGGTCTATTGGGAAAAGCTTGCATACATCAGGTCTGCCTTTCATATACGTCAGGCATAAGTTGTCTCTAGTGAGCAAGGGACATCTGAATGCCAGTGAGCAGCAACGTGCACATTGACGGCACTGTCCCCTCCTCAATTTCAGTTGGCTCCGGATATAGTCCTTTTTGAAATGAACAATACATAGCCTCCTTATCTTCCCGATTATATGAATAATTTTAATCAAAAGAATTCCACGATACTTTGCATATGGGTTAATGATCTGCTCCTTTGTCTGTTATTTCTGTCTGTCATTCCCGCAGTTGTTTAAGCAGAAATCCAGTCTTTTCAATTGGTTCTGGATGCCCGTGGAAACTGCATCTCTCAATATAAAATCAACCGATCACGGAATCAACTGCCTTCCTGATAATCCCGGCCGAAAAACCCCTGCGCTGAAGCATGGCCCAGAGCCTTCTCCTGGCGACCTTTGCGGGGTAGTTATTGAGTACTCTGAATTTTCTTTCGGCGAATTCCATGGCCGCATCTTCTTCCATCTCCAAGGTATGCCCGGAAAGTGTCTCATCGACGAGCCCTTTATCCAATCCCCGTTTGAGCATAAGCATCTTGATGCCGTTCTTGCCGAGTGGTTTTGATCTTGCGGAATAGCTTAAGAGCTCTGAAGCGAGTTCAGCGTCGTTTATAAGGCCGGATGTTTCGAGAAACTCCATTACAGCGTTTACATCTTCGGACTCAAAGCCTTTTGTCCGTAGCTTATCGAGCATTTCCTTCCTGCTCCTGGAGCGGTAGCTGAGGAGTTTGTATGCGTATGACCTGGCAGCGATCCTTGGGTCTTTAGGACTTTGGGGCATATATACTCTACTTCTTGAAATTATATGCTTCGAGTATTTTAGCTTCTATCTCCTGGGCGGTCTCAGGGTTTTCCTTTAAATACTCTTTGGCTTTCTCTCGTCCCTGGCCTATGCGGGTCCCGCTGTATGAGTACCATGCACCAGCCCTGTCGACAATATCCTTCACGAGTCCAAGGTCGATAAGTTCGCCAACTTTGGAGATGCCTTCGTTAAAGTATATGTCGAACTCTGCCTGCTTAAATGGCGGTGCTACCTTGTTTTTTACCACCTTCACCCTTACCCTGTTGCCGATCGCTTCCGTAGCGGACTTGAGCTGTTCAATCCTCCTGATATCGAGCCGGACGGACGAATAGAACTTGAGGGCATTGCCGCCTGTAGTCGTCTCGGGACTGCCGAACATAACACCTATTTTCATCCTGATCTGGTTTATAAATACGATCGTGGCCCCGCCCTTTGAGATGGCCGCGGTAAGTTTCCTCATGGCCTGGCTCATGAGCCTTGCATGAAGTCCGGGAAGGCTGTCGCCCATCTCGCCCTCGATCTCGGCCCTTGGAACGAGCGCCGCGACAGAGTCAATAACTATAATATCAAGCGCCCCGCTCCGCACCAGTGTCTCGGTGACTTCCAGCGCCTGTTCACCCGTGTCGGGCTGGCTGACCAGGAGGTCATCTACATTCACGCCGAGTTTTTGAGCGTAACTAATATCAAGCGCGTGCTCCGCATCGATAAAGGCCGCTGCCCCGCCCGCTTTCTGAGCCTGTGCAACCGCGCTAAGAGCAAGCGTTGTCTTACCTGACGATTCCGGGCCATAGATCTCGACAACCCGTCCTTTAGGAAAACCGCCTACACCAAGCGCCGCGTCAAGGCCGATCGAACCGGTTGAGATCGCGGCGATCTCAACAATTCCTTCAGAACCAAGCCGCATTATCGCACCTTTACCGAACTGTTTTTCTATCTGGGATATAGCTACCTCAAGGGCCTTTGAACGATCTTTATCTGCCATACTGTTTCCTCCCGATCAAATGAAATTATAAAATTTGCTGAAAATAGGATAACACAGCAGGTTCTAAATGTGTGGTGTCATTTCTTACAGTTAACCCAGTTTCGGCACGATAATATATATCCATAACTGGATGCATATATTGGCGTAGATCCCTGCCATAACATCGTCCATCATGACCCCGGCCCCGCCCGGAACGGCCTTCTCGATCCAGCGGACAGGAGGAGGTTTGAATATGTCGAATAACCTGAACAATACAAAGGCCGCAAAGAGATACCCGATGGTCTTCGGAATAAAAATTACAGATATCAGATAACCACAAAACTCATCGATCACGATATGGCCGCTGTCCTTGCCAAGGGACCTTTCCGCCTCGTCCGATGTCCAGGTCCCCAGTGAAAAGAGAAGTAGTATGAATATCAGAAGTTTTATGTCACCGAGGGGCAGAAGCGTTATAAAAAAAAGCGCAAACAGGGAACCGAAGGTCCCGGGGGCCTTGGGCAAATAGCCGATAAAACCGAGCGTCGCGATATGTCTGGAAAGTTTACTAATAATATATCCTCAATTATTCCTGTACGATCTTATATGAAAAGGTCATATTCGTCCCCTTTGCCAGGGTCATGCCGACCAGACAGTACTTCTCCCTAGAAAGGTCTATGGCACGCTTGACTGCCTCCTCTGAAATGTCCCTGCCGGTAATAACATACTCGACATGGATATCTGTAAAAGTACGCGGTTGGATGTCAGGGACCTCTCCTGTCACGTTCATCTCGAATCCGGTGACGTCCTGTTTCTTCTTCCTGAGTATCGAGATAACATCCATCCCGGTACAGCCGCCAAGACCCATAAGTACCAACTCGGACGGCTTTGCAGCGGTATTCTTTCCGCCCACGGAAACGGGTGCATCCATCACGACCGCGTGACCTGAATCAGCAGTAGCGATAAACTGCATATCTTTAATTAATTTAACATTGCTTTTCATTATAATTAACCTCCTGAGATTTGCTCATATTATTGTTTACTAACTGCCTTAAATGCAAGAAATTATCTTTTTTTTGTCAATCATTGACCTCTTTCAATAACTCTTTTATCGTGGTACAATATGAAACATTTTGTTCCCTTGTATTCTTAATTTATTGCCTCAAAGGAGAATTAATGATCAAGAAAGTAAGGAAGGCCGTATTTCCAGCAGCAGGACTCGGCACCAGGTTTTTGCCCGCCACAAAGGCCTCCCCAAAAGAGATGCTGCCTATTGTTGACAAGCCGATGATCCAGTATGCGGTTGAAGAGGCCGAAGCATGCAATATTAAAGAGTTCATTGTGATCACCGGTAAATCAAAACGGGCAATAGAAGACCATTTTGATCATGCATTCGAACTTGAGCATACCCTGAAAAGAAAAGGCAAGGAGGCAATACTTAAGGAGATCCAGCGTCTATCCAAGCACCAGTTCGCGTATATTCGCCAGGGGGCCCCTCTCGGGCTCGGCCACGCGATACTATGTTCAAAAGCCTTTGTAAATGATGAGCCTTTTGCTGTAATATTGAGCGACGACATAATAGACCCTGACGATAACCTTTTAGGTGAAATGATAAAGATATCTAACAAATACCAGGCAACTGTCCTTGCGCTCCAAAGGATCCCGAAATCAGAGATACATCGTTACGGGGTAATAGCAGGCAAGGAAATAGATAAAAACATATATAAAATATCCGATATGGTAGAGAAACCAAAGGCATCAGACGCACCGTCCGACCTTGCAATAATTGGCAGATACATACTTACGCCGGACATATTCAACATACTCGAAAAGACCTTGCCCGGAAAAGGCGGTGAGATACAGCTGACCGATGCATTAAAGACCCAGTTAAAGCGGAAACCCGTCTACGGCTATCTTTTTGAAGGCAGACGGTACGACGGCGGTGACAAGGTCGGTTATCTAAAGGCTACTGTAGAACTTGCCCTTAAGAACCCTTCCCTCAAGGATGAGTTCAGAGAATATCTTGAATCAGTAATGAAAAGGAGCAATAATGGCTGAAATAGATACATTAGAAGATCGTGAAATAGAGATCCCTGCATCACTTCCGATCCTTCCTGTGAGGGACGTTGTCATATTTCCGTATATGATACTTCCCCTTTTTGTAGGAAGAGACATGTCGATCAAGGCGATCGAACACGCGGCCGGTGATAACAAACTGATCCTTCTCGTTTCACAAAAAGATATTAACGTAGAGAACCCGACCAACGATGACATCTATAAAGTAGGTACCGTTGGGACTATACTAAGAATGCTCAAACTCCCTGACGGGCGGCTGAAGATACTCGTACAGGGTCTTACAAAGGCAATGGTCACCAAGTTTTCACAGTCGGAACCATATTACATTGGAGAGATAGAAAAGATAGTGGACAGTGAAGAGATAGACACGAGCATAGAGATCGAGGCCCTGATGCGGAACGTCAAGGAGCTTGTCGATAAATCTCTGGCGCTCGGGAAATCATTTCTGCCCGACATCATAGTGCTTATAGAAAATATCGAAGAACCGGGAAGACTCGCTGACCTGGTAGCATCGAATCTCGGGCTAAAAGCAGAACAGGCTCAGGAACTGCTCGAGGAGAGGGACCCATACGAAAGACTGAAGAAAATAAGCGATATACTTAGCCGGGAGGTCGAGCTGCTTCTGGTGCAGCAAAAGATACAGTCCGACGTTAAGGGCGAAATAGACAAGACCCAGCGTGAGTACTTCCTCAGAGAACAATTGAAGGCGATCCAGAAAGAGCTCGGTGAGATAGACGAAAAGACCGAGGAGATCATGGACCTGCGTAAAAAAATAGAAAAGGTAAAGATGCCCGAAAAGGTCGAAAAAGAGGCGATCAAACAGATCAACCGCCTCGAAAAAATGCATCCTGACAGCGCTGAAGCTGGAACGATCAGGACATATGTAGACTGGCTGATAGAGTTACCGTGGTCAAAAAGCACCAAGGATAAACTGGACATAAAACGGGCCAAGAAGATACTTGACGAAGACCATTACGACCTCGAGAAGGTAAAAGAGCGTATCCTTGAATATCTCGGCGTAAGAAAGCTTAAAGACAAGATGAAGGGCCCCATCCTCTGCTTTGTGGGCCCCCCCGGCGTAGGCAAGACCTCGCTCGGGAAGTCCATTGCCAGGGCAATGGGAAGGGAGTTCTACAGAATGTCCCTCGGCGGAATGAGAGACGAGGCCGAGATCAGAGGGCATAGAAGAACATATGTCGGCGCAATGCCCGGCAGGGTCATTCAGGGTATCAAGACATCTGGACAGAATAATCCGGTCTTTATGCTTGACGAGGTGGACAAGATAGGTATGGACTTCAGGGGCGACCCCGCATCTGCCCTGCTCGAGGTGCTCGATCCGGAACAGAACTTTGCATTCGGGGACCACTATCTGGGTGTTCCTTTTGACCTGAGCAATGTTATGTTCATAACAACCGCGAATCAGATGGACCCGATCCCCAGTCCCCTGAGGGACAGGATGGAAGTACTTTACCTCTCCGGTTACACAGCTGAAGAAAAGATCGGGATAGCAAAGAACTTTCTGATCCCGAAACAGCTGGATGAACACGGTATCACCGAAAAGAACATAAAGATAAACGACAACGCCCTGCTGCAGGTCATAACCAATTACACGATCGAGGCGGGCGTAAGAAACCTCGAGCGTGAGATAGCGCATCTCTGCCGCAAGGTAGCGAGAAAAACAGCCGAGGGTCATGTCAGAAAATATGTGATCGCGGAGAAAAATCTTTCGAAATATCTCGGAGTACCAAAATTCCTTCCCGAGGAAGAGATAAAGAAAGACGAGGTAGGACTCTCGACCGGTCTCGCATGGACAGAAGCAGGCGGAGACATTATTTATATCGAAGCTACAATAATGAAGGGCAAAGGCGGGCTGACCCTCACGGGACAGCTTGGAGATGTGATGCAAGAGTCCGCGCACGCGGCCAGAAGTTATATCCGCTCCAAGGCCAAGTTCCTCGGCATAAGCAACTCCATGTTCTCAAACAATGATATACATATACACGTCCCTGCCGGAGCGATCCCAAAAGACGGTCCCTCAGCCGGCATTACCATAGCCACCGCCCTGGCCTCCGCCTTTTCAGGCAAGCCTGTTCGGAAAAGCATAGCCATGACCGGAGAGGTCACGCTGCGCGGGAACGTGCTGCCGATAGGAGGGCTGAAAGAAAAGACCCTTGCGGCAAAGAGAATGGGCATTAAGACGGTGATCATCCCGAAGAGAAATGAGAAGGATCTTGAAGACATTCCAAAATATATCAAGAAGGATATGCAGTTCATACCGGTTGAGACCATGGACGAGGTACTTAAGTATGCCCTTAAGACCCCGTCCAAAGCTAAGACAAAGACTAAAGCCAAGGCAAAGCCAAAGACCAAAGCCAAAGCAAAACCTAAAGCTAAAACAAAGGCTAAACCAAAAGCTAAGGTCAAGAAGAAAAAGAAATAATTATATGTAAGGGCACGGCATGCCGTGCCCCTACTCTCTTTGTCCCCTATCTCCAAACATTATGCAACTTTCAAAAATTGGTGAGTTCGGCCTAATAAAAAATATCCGGACCAGATGCAAAAATTCTTCACCGGATATTCTCACCGGTATAGGTGATGACGCTGCCGCAGTTAAAACCATCCGTGGCAAGGGCCTTTTCACATCAGATATCCTGATCGAAGGCACGCATTTCGACCTTTCACTGACAACGTTCTATCAACTCGGATGGAAGTTCCTTGCGATAAATATCAGCGATATCTTCGCAATGGGCGGAAGGCCCGATTATTTCATCGCGGGTCTGGGCATTCCCTCTGCATGCAGGTCCCGTGACATAGACGAACTCTATTCCGGGATACTGGATATTGCCCGGAAGTTCAACGTAAAGATCATAGGCGGGGACACCTGCTCATCCGAACGCGGACTTGTATTAAGCGGTACACTTATCGGAAGTGGAAAAAAGATAATAACACGTTCTACTGCCAGGCCTGGTGACGGTATCTTTGTAACAAAGACACTGGGCGATTCAGCCATGGGACTCGAACTATTAAAAAAGGGGGGTAAAAAAGTTCAGAGCTTCTCCAATTTTACCCCGCGTTTAAAGCTCATAAAGCGACATCTGATGCCGGAACCTGCCTTGATCAGGAATACTTCAAGGATAACCTCCATGATCGATACAAGTGACGGACTGTTTTTGGACCTGGGCCACATATGCGACGAGAGCCATATTGGGGCGCTGATCTACAGCGACGATGTGCCCGTGTCACCGGCGCTCGCAGCAGAGGCAAAAACAGCGGGAAAGGACCCGCTCGAATTCGCGTTAAAAGGCGGAGAAGATTATGCCCTGCTTTTCACGGCTCCGAAGAATATCAGGACAAGGGCGTTCAGAATCGGAGAAATGATCGAAAGAGGCCTTTACATAATAGATTCCGATGGTAAGAAAAAACCCTTCAAGGCGGAAGGGTACGAGCATTTCAAAAAATAAATTTCAAATGTCAAAGCTCAAATATCAAATAAATACAAAACTCCAAACTTAACCATTCTAACATTTAGTCATTTGACATTCATTTGTAATTTGGATTTTGTCATTTGACATTTTAACAAGCTATGGCTTATTTCAGAGATAAATTCAGGGCGATATTCCAGGTCAATGAGCCGCCCCACCGCATTGCCCTCGCCTTTGCCATGGGGGTATTCATGGGGATATCGCCGCTACTCGGCCTCCATTATATCGGCGCGGTCTTACTTGCAATGCTGTTCCGCCTAAATAAGATAGTTTCCATAATCGGGGTCAGTGTCAATAATCCGTGGACCATCGTCCCCCTATCCACTTTTTGTGTATGGTTCGGTGCGAAGCTGCTCAGGATCAAACAGGTGCTCCCTGTAGTGGACTGGGAAAACATATCACTTTCAAGTATTGCAATGAAATTCACAGACTTTGAAAAACTAATGCATATGATAAGAGACTTATGGCCTTTGCTATCAGCCTTTTTTGTCGGTTCCTTTATCATCTGTACCATTTCCTCAATAGCGAGTTATTTTATTATTCTAAGGCTGGCAGGCAGGTACCGGAAGATCCATGAAGTATCATAAAATAACCCGAATTCATATTCTGCTTTTCATCCTGACATTCCTCACAACCCTGTTTGCGGGATGTATCCAGGTCGGTGTGGTCCCATGGCTGAACCCGAAAATGATATACAAGGGACTGCCTTTCTCCCTGACGCTACTTCTTATTTTAATGACTCATGAACTTTCGCATTATTATTTTTCGCGCAGGCACAAAGTGCCCGCGACCCTTCCGTACTTTATTCCAGCCCCTTCATTAATAGGAACGTTCGGCGCTGTGATCAAGATGCAGCCCCCGATCCCGGACAGGCGGGCGCTTATTGATATTGGGGCATCCGGCCCCATAGGAGGATTTATTGTCGCGGTCATCGCGGTCATTATAGGACTCAACTATTCAAACATAATGCCGCTTCAAGGTATACCGGAACATCAAATAGGGATATCTTTCGGTGAATCCCTGCTCTTCACCTTCCTTTCCAAGCTGGTCCTGAATATTGACCCCGACAAATATGCCGTGATCCTGCACCCTGTCGCTTTTGCCGGATGGGTAGGCCTCTTTGTGACCTCTCTCAACCTGCTTCCGATAGGACAGCTCGACGGTGGGCACATTATGTATGCATGCTTCGGCGAAAAACATACCCTTATATCAAGAATCATGATCCCGGTCATGATCCTTATGGGCTTTTATTATAAGCCCTGGATAGTGCTTGTTATTGTTATGTTTTTCATAGGTTACCGCCATCCGCCGGTAGTCTATCCCTGGATCGAACTGGACAGGAAGAGGAAAATAACAGGATGGGTTTCCCTCTGTATTTTTATTTTAACCTTCACCCCGATACCCATTAAGGGCATATAACAACCTAAAAACAGGTAGTTATCCCGACACGGGTAGTTCACTCTTTGTCCTTCAATAAGTCCTCAATATCTGACAGTCTTTCTTCTATGCCTTTCTGTTTTTTTGCGTTTACAAATAGGTACAGGGAAACTCCCAGCCATGCGATTGTGTAGGCCCCGACAAGGTAACTCCAGTTTTCCATTATTAATCCTCCATCCTTTTCTTCACTATCTCTAACCTTTCTTCTATCCTTGCCAGTCTGAATCTGAAAAGGAAAAGAAAGATTGTGAGTAAAATAAAAGTAGCCATACTGAAAAACATGATATTTTTCATCACAGGGTCGAGTCCGCCGCCTTCCTGTGTGAGAAGGGGATGTATGGACTTCCACCATTTCGTTGCATACCTGACAACGGGGATATCTATGTAACCGATTATCCCCAGTACTGCCGAGTATTGAGCTTTTTTGAATTTATCGGCAATCCCGCCTCTTAAAAGAAAGTATCCGATATAGATAAACCAGAGAATGAGCACTGTCAAAAGCCTCGGGTCCCATGTCCACCAGGCATTCCAGATGGGTCTTGCCCATATGGACCCTGTTGTTAAAACAAGGGTGGACATCAGCACACCGATCTCGGCGCACGTATATGCGGCTGTGTCCCATATGAATTTCTTCTTCCACAAAAAAAGGATGCTCGACACAAACACTCCTGTAAGCGCCAGGAATGCCCCGACTGCCAGCGATATATGGAGATAGAAAATCCTCTGCACCTCCCCCATTACTTTTTCAGTCGGCGCCACCATGAATATCAGATAGAAATTCAGAGGTATCATTACCAGAAGAAACAGAAAAATAATTGTTATGCTGCGATCAGTTTTCATCTTTTATCAGTCCTCCATTAAATACCTGAAAAGAAGTAAGGAAACAGCGAGATACAGGACATCAAATACAGCGAGCATCTGTATCCATTTCCAAGTTCCGCCTGCATTGCCATTAAGAACCATACCCATGGAAGTTACTCCTCCGAGAATGACCGGAACTACTACGGGAAGATAGAGAAAAGGCAGAAGGACTTCACCATACTTTGAGGCGGTTGTAAGAAAAGAAAAAAGCGTGCCTACAAGAGAAAATCCGATGGTGCCCAGAACAAGAGGGACAAGCAGTTGAGGGAGCAATCCTATAATCTTTTCAAAATCAAATAATATTACAAAAGACAGCATTGTGAAGCATTCCATTATCAGGAGAAAAAGAAAATTACTTAATGCCTTCCCTATATAGAAGCTCTCCGGAGAGGCAGGTGAAAAGACTATGCTCAGGTACGCTTCCTCATCCCTTTCAGCCATTGAAGTCCTGCCCATCCCCAAAATTCCCGAGAACGCAAAAACCACCCACAGAATTCCGGATGCCAAAGATGAAACACTGTCTTTATCAAGATCGAGGGCAATATTAAATATTACAAGGAGAAGCAATGAGAGAAAAAGCATAAGGCTGAGAGACTCCCTGCCCCTTAACTCCAGCAGGATGTCTTTTCTCAGGATTGCAGCGGCATTCCCCATAAATCTCATTTTCCGGTCTCCCCCATGGAATCAAACAGTCCGTAAATCTCCTCTATCTTTACTTCCTCTTTCTTTTTAATAAACAGGAACCTCCCCTTGTGCAGAAAGGCCACACGCGTTGCAAGTTCAAAGCCCTCCTCCACGAGGTGAGTGGAGAGAATAACTGTCTTGCCCTGACTTCTTATGTCCTTTATCTTTGAAAGGATGGATGACCTCCACCTGAGATCAAGTCCAGTAAATGGCTCATCCAGAATAAAGACCTTTGGATCTGTCATAAATCCCTTTGCAAGCGCAAGTCGCCTTTTCATTCCCTGTGAAAGTTCATTGACCGGGTCTCTCCGCCGTTCCCACAGCCCGTGCTCTTTTAAAATATTCTTTACGGATTCTCCACGGTGGTTAATTGAAAAGAGCCTGCATATAAAATCCATGTTCTCCCCCACTGTGAGTGCATTATACAGAGATGTCTTATGCCCGAGATAAAAGACCTCTTTTTTCATTTCACTTTCAGAATATTTTTTATTGTTATAAAATGCGTTTCCTTCTGTGGGAGACATGATGCCCGATATTATTTTAAGAAGGGTGGTCTTCCCTGCGCCGTTTGGTCCGAAGACTGTAATAGAATCTCGTTCGCCGATATCTATATCGATTCCGTTCAGGGCGGTTTTTGCATGATACTGTTTCTTTAAGCCCCTTATTTCTATGAGATTCAAGACTTGAGCCTCTCTTCTATCTCTCTGCTTCTGCTTTCAAGGACATCCAGAAATGACTTGTAATAACCTCTTAAATCTTCCTCATCGGATTCGCCATCGAGTTTTTTTAGTAACTTGGCCAGGCGTCTCTTTTCCTTTACCAGTTTCCATCTATAAATTTTTTTCTTCATTACAACCAGACCTGTCCCGATCATAACAAAAGCCGCCGCGATGGAGGCCTGCCACAGACTGAAGAAACCTTTATGGAAAGGCGAGAGTATTTTAAATTTAACTCCTCTTAAATCATTGCCATCCCATGCATGGTAGTCCCCGTACAAACCCTGCTGATCATTACTCTCTCCTCTATGCTGAAGGTTGGTAGATTCGACTTTCCAGTCACCCTTTTTCGTAAAAAAGAATGATATGTTTCTTGCAATAGAGCTGTAATCTTGATTATGAAGAGACATGTCAAACACGCCTGTATCGCTTTTAACGATATATTTGAATAAGATGGAGTTCTCTCCCGGCACGACCTTTTCGTGTAATGCTATCCCGCCTCCAAGGGTATACAGATCCTCGCGGTCTATGCCGTTGGCATTCATCAGAACATATCCGGCAGGCATGGGTATATACAGTGATTTATTGATCTTAAGCTTATTATCATACTTTCCTACATATGTAAATTTGCTGTCATTTACAAAAGTAACTGAGTCATTTACTTTGAGCGATTTATCGTCATATGGGGTTATTGTCAGGGACCTGCCGGTGATCTCTACACTATCGGCCTTATCGGTTATTTCATATACGTTAATATCGAGATTATATTTATCCTGCTTGTTTTTTATCTGAATTAACGGGGAATAATATGATACTCCCCTGTAATTCACCTCACTCATGATTGCTTTTGCGGCAGCGACTTCCACTTTACCGTCATAAAATCCTGAAGTCCCTGTCCGGAACTCATGCTCCTTTAAAACTTTGACTCTCCCGTATGAATCCTGATCAACAGCGAGTATCTTAAATGGATAATCAGACAACTTTTCGCCCTTTGTTGCATTGGTCAGGCTTACTCTTACAGATAACGCAAAGACGTTGGTTGCAGTTAATATGACTAAAAATGCTATGACAATAATTTTTTTCCGCAAATTCTTAACACCTCTTTAGTGATACTCTTTTTCAGGCTTTTTGAAATCTCTTTTCCGGGCTTTAATGTAATCCCTTTCGAGAAATCTCTTTCTTTTTCCAGAGCAGGACGGGCCTGTCTTTTCAAAAATTCTCTTGTGACCATATAATCTTCTTTGGTCAGCTTGCCCATTTCATATTCAAAATCTACATCGGATATTGCCCGGATACACTCCTTTTTCTCTTCCTGTATCACGGCAAAAGTTCCTCTGCTTACAAACGGCCAGTAACTCTCATTTATAAGAGGGACAAGGATATAGACGAGAAAGATCAGCATTAAAATAAAAAAAATAATAACCATCACTCGATTTCCATTCCTTTCAGACGTAAAATAATTTCTTTTTCAAGAAGACCGACATCTTCCTGTCTCCTTCTTTTAGGCAGTACAGCCCAGAAAGTACCGAACATGACCACTCCGGTACCTATCCATATCCATGAAATCAGCGGGTTTATCACGACCGTTAACGTAATTGAACCACTCCTTCTGTCCCAGTCGCCGAGAATTAAATAAAGGTCTTCTGCTATACCGTCCATGATGGCGACTTCTGTCGTAGGCTGATTTTCTCTCTTCTTGTAAAACCTCTTCTCAGGCCTTAGATAACCCTTAAACGCTCCCGAATCATAAACTTCTATCCGGGCGCCGACTCCTTCAAAGTTCCACTTTGTCCTTGACGTCAGGTCCAGATACTTCAGACGATAATTTTTTATGGTGACTTCCTGTCCTATGTTTAATACAGCATCTTCTTTATATTGGAAATATCCATAACCGGCAAGCCCCAGTACGATAAAAACCATACCGATATGGATGATGAATCCCCCGTATTTTCTTCTGTTTCTGGTAACAAGAGTCCAGAATGATAAGAGCCACCCTTTTTCACTGTTCTTTACGCCGGCCTTCGTGCCGAGATAAAATTCTCTCAGCATTGTTGTAATGACAAATACTGAGAAGGAATAGAAGAAGGCGGGCATAAAGCTCCTGATACCTGAAATATACAGAACCGGCAGTGACAGGGCTGTTAATGAAAAGGGGAGTAGACAATTTATTAATATCCCCTTTGAAGATGTCTTTCTCCATCCAAGAAGCGGACATACACCCATCAGCAATATGAGCAAGAGAAATAAAGGCGCGTTAATCGTATTGAAGAAAGGCGGCCCGACTGATATTTTTACGCCCTTTACAGCCTCTGAGATCAGAGGAAAGATTGTGCCCCAGAATGTGGCGAAACATATCCCTACAAGTATTATATTATTGTACAGGAAAGAGCTTTCTCTCGAAAGAAAGGCTTCGATCCTCGGGTTTTGTTCTTTCAGTTTTTCATATCTGGTCCATATGAGATATATCCCTGCAGCCAGGACCAGGATTAAAAACCCCAGAAAGACAAAACCAACAGGCGACTGTCCAAAGGCATGGACCGAGGAGATAATGCCGCTTCTTGTAATAAAGGTGCCGAAAATACATAATGAGAATGTCAGCAAAATCAGTGAGACATTCCATATCTTGAGCATTCGCCTCTTCTCCTGGATTATTACTGAGTGAAGAAAGGCCGTTGCAGTCAGCCAGGGCATAAAGGAAGAGTTTTCAACAGGGTCCCATCCCCAGACACCTCCCCACCCAAGCTCTTTATAAGCCCACCAGCCCCCGAAGATTATCCCTAGGGTCAGGCATACCCATGAAAACAGGATCCAGGTCCTTGTCTTTTTTATCCACCATTCTCCTAAATCTTCCATCACAAGGGCGGCCATGGCGAAGGCAAAAGGAACGGTAAATCCGACATAGCCCAGATAAAGCGTGGGGGGATGAAAGACCATGCCGGGGTTTTGCAGTAAAGGATTAAGACCATTGCCGTCAGCAGGGAACACGGCCATCAATTCAAAAGGAGGGGTCACAAAGTTGACAAGCACAAGAAAGAACATCGATGTCAGGTTTAGAAAAAAAAGCGTATATGGAAGATATAGTGAATTGACTCTGTGTTCGTCCCGTTGCACCGTAATAAACGTAAAGAGAGAAAGAAGCCATCCCCAGAACAGGAGGGAGCCTTTCTGCCCTGCCCACAATCCTGTGATCTTGTAAAAGATCGGGAGGGCCTTTTCGGAATAGGATGCAACGTATTCAATTCTGAAGTCATCCATGATAAAAGCGTATACAAGAAAGGAACAGGCAAATGTCATGAAGGCAAAAATACCTTTTGTCCCCCTGTATGACATCTCAATAAACCTTCCATCCTTTTTTCTGATACCGATTATCAGCCCTATGAGAACAAGAATTGAGAGAATTAATGAAAACAGCAATGAATATTTTCCAAAATCAATCATGCTTCGTCCTCTTTCTTTTCATACTTTGAAGGACATTTTACAAGAAGCTTATTTGCCTTAAATATTCTTTTTTCCATATTATAGAAGCCTTCGGCAACAAGGGTAACGCCTTCCTGTTCGAGCATGTCCGGCGGGGGGCCTTTATATATAACATTAAGCCTGGGAGAATCCTCAATATCTTTATCTTTTAATGTGAAGTTAAGCGTCAGGGCTGCAAGGTCATAATTTACACTGCCGGGTACAATCTCACCGTTGACCCTGACTTTCCCGTTTCCCATTTCATCAAGCTTTTCAAAAAGCTCCGATACCTCAAGATAATACATACTGCCTTCCTTCATACCGAGAAATACGAGATAACTAAAAGCCGCCATGATTAACAGCACTGAGAAAACAATAGTGATCTGCCTGCCCTTCATTTTTCAACCTCCGTATCCGGCTCTTCCGTCAGCCCTCTTATCAGGTCCTGTCTCTCTTGGTCGGTCCAGTCACCCGGGCCTATTTCAACAAAGGCTACTTTGCCTTTTTTGTCAATTATGAAAGACTCCGGCACTCCCGTGGTACCGTAAAGCAGTTGAATAGAGCCGGATGTATCAATCAGCGCGGGGAATGTGTAACGATGCATCTTCATATACGGCGCTACCGCCTTTTCGCCTGCGGCGTCTATGCTTACAGCAAGGATTTCAAAGTCGTCTCCTCTGAACTTTTCATATAATCTCTGCATGGTTGGCAGTTCTGCTTTGCATGATGGACACCAGGTAGCCCAAACGTTTACAAATACAACCTTCTTTCCATAGAAATCGGACAATGAAACTTTTTTCCCTGAAAGATCAGCAAAAGTAAAATCCCTTGCCTGCTCCCCGATTGAAGGACGGGGCTTTTTCTTTCCGCTGTCTTCCTGCTCTCCTATTAATACAATCACAGCCGCTGCGATTATAATAATGATTGGCAGCCAGATTAAGAGCTTCAGCAGGCGCTTCATAATAAATTTCCGTTCATTTTATTCATCTTCTCTGAACCTGCGCACCTCATCTTCCAGAAGAGCGTCCATTTCAGGATCAACATCATCAGGCACGGTCTCTTTTATACTGATCTTCTTACGCCACAGAATGAGAAAAATTCCAACCACCAGAAACAGGTCTAACACCAGAAAATAAGGGAACCACCATGCAATGAAATAAAAACCTTTTTTCGACGGCTGCGTCAGAATTTTCGGGCCGTAAACGTCTTCAAAATAAGCAAGAATCGATTCTTTACTTTCTCCCTTTGCAAGCCTGTCCTTAATAAGCTCCTTCATCTGGTCTGCCTGCGCGGAAGGGCAGTTGGTCAGCGTATAAACGTAATCGCATCCGGGACTCATGATCTCATCTGCAACTTCTTCAAGTTCCATACGGGATACTTCTCTCCCATAGGATGTATTTGGGCTTATAAAAATAAGCAAAAGCAAAAAACAAATTACTTTGTGCTGTATAATTCTTTTATGAATTTTCAGATCCTGTTTACACATAAAGTTCTCAACCCTTCCTGACACTAAATAATAACAAAGTTAGGGAACAGCGCAACGAACCGTGTTATCATATTTGTCATAAGCATAATACCGAATACTATAAGGAGCAGCCCGCTTACAACCATGATCACTCTCATATGCTTCATAAGTTTCTTTGAGTGAGTCAGGAACGTATTCATTGCGAGCGATGACAAAAGAAAGGGTATTCCAAGACCAATGGAATAGACCGAAAGGAGTTTAATCCCGTAAGTCACCGAACCCGACGAACCTGCATACATGAGTATGGAACCGAGTATCGGACCTATGCAGGGCGTCCATCCCGCCCCGAATGTCACTCCTACTGCAAATGTCCCGACGTATCCCGCCGGTTTGAACTGCATATGGACTTTCTTTTCTTTCATTAGAAAGTCCAGCTTTAGAAAGCCCGCAACAAAGAGACCAAAGATAATTATCAATGCCCCTCCAATGATCCTGATATGCTCCTGGTACATAAAGAAAAACTTTCCGACAACAGAGGATGACGCTCCAAGCAGAATAAAGATAAAAGAAAATCCAAGAATAAAAACAAGAGAGTTAGTCAGGGTCAGAAACCTTACCCTTGGCCTGTCAGCATTGCCGGTAAGGTCCTCGAAAGAAACACCTGTTATGTATGAGACATAAGAGGGAAGCAATGGCAACACACAGGGAGAAAGAAAAGACAGTACCCCTGCGAAAAAAGCTAATGAATAGGATACTTCAGCATTAAAAGACATAACTATAAACTCCTCGCCTTAACTTTCCTCAAAGCAGTCAGGATAATAATTATCTCAAAAGTTAGATAATATTTATTACTCATTAAAATTTCTCCTACGGCTACCTCAACTAGAGGTGTGTAATTAAATTTTGAAAAGGATGGTCAATGCCAAACACTGACCGGGGATAGGGGTTGCAAATATCAAATAATGAGGATAATTTTTTTGAGAGGCAAAAAAACTGAACTTAATAAAGTGCTTGGTTGCAGCGGACTATTCATCTTTTGAATTAGTGGTAAAGTTGCTTCTGGCAAAGCATGATATGATACCTCCTCTAAATGGGAATTTATTCGTTGGAGTGAAATGTCATTCTCTATGCCGGAACTGGTCAGGATTGGAATATCCAGACAATCATTATGAATATTATTTTCCTGATTAAAGCTTAATACTCTATTATCTTCAGAAGGAAGGTCAGAAAATACTGAAGTATTATGATTGTTTTCAATAGCAATATGACCTTCATTTTCAACACACAATACAAATCCGTATAACGAACTTTGACTTAATGCTGTGTAGATTATGAGTAAAAATACAAGCGTTGATTTTATCTTGAAATTACTAATCATATATCAGTTTAAAAAATATCAGCGATCTGCCAGCAGGCAAATACAATGATTACTTTCATAATATAAAATTCCTGGTCTAATGTTGTCAATCTTTCTTCAGCAGTCGATCCGGCTTCATTATACCTTTAGTGTTTTGACGATCTAAAAGGGAAAAGTAAAGCCAATGGATAAGATACTTCAGCATTAAAAGACATAACTATAAACTCCTCGCCTTTACTCTCGTTAGCCTCATGGAATTTAAAATAACCGCAAGGCTTAATCCCATATCTCCCACAGCCACCGCAACCCATAGATTTATCAGTCCCAGCAAAGCCAGGATTGTAAGACTCCCTTTGATAAGTATCGAAAGAGATACATTCTGCTTTACAACGCGCATTGTCTTTCTGCTGAGATACATCAGGTAGTCGATCTTGCTCAGGTCATCATGCATCAGGGCTATGTCTGCTGTTTCTATTGCCACGTCTGTGCCGATGGCGCCCATGGCTATTCCTACATTGGCTACAGCAAGAGCTGGAGCATCGTTTACACCATCGCCCACCATTGCCACGCTGCCGAACTTTTTAACGAGTTTTTCAACGACCTTTACCTTGTCCTCAGGCAAAAGTTCCGCATGATATTCATCTATTCCGACTTTGCCGGCCAGAGAACCAGCAACTTTTTTGTTGTCGCCTGTAATCATTGCAGTCTTAATATGAAGCTTCTTAAGATCTGATATAACTTTAGGGGCCTTTTCTCTCAGGACATCTCCGAGGGCGATTGCTCCAATTGCCATATTTTCATTGGCTACAAATACAACAGTCTTTCCTTCACTTTCAAGCTGCGATATTTCTCCGGGAATCTCCATAGATAAGCCATTAAATAGGCTCCTTGCTCCTGCGTAATACTTTTGACCTCCGATAAGGGCTTCCAGCCCCCTGCCTTTGACTGCTCTGAACCTGCTGATTTCTTTAAGATGAATATTTTCCGCCCCGGCTTTCTTCAGGATTGCCTTTGCAATAGGATGTTCTGAACGTGACTCCAGGGTAGCAGTCATAGAGAGCACTTCTTCACTGGAATGACCGTTAAAGCCGATAATGTCCGTAACTTCCAGCTTTCCTTTCGTTAAAGTACCGGTTTTGTCAAAGGCAATGACTTTGACCTTACTAAGCTCTTCAAGGTAAGAGGCCCCTTTAATTAACACACCATGTCTTGCCGAGCTGGTCAGTGCCGATACCATGGCAACCGGCGTTGATATGGCCAGTGCACAGGGACATGAAATGACTAAAAGCACCAGGGAGCGGTAAAACCATATTTCCCATGAATATCCCAAAATAAATGTCGGAACAAGAAATGCTCCAAATGCAAGAATGATCACTACAGGAGTATAGTAGCGGGCAAATTTATCGATGAACTTTTCGGTCTCTGATTTTTTTCTCTCAGCCTCTTCAACGAGTTTGACAATCCTCGAAAGTACAGTATCTTCGGACTTTCTGGTAACACTCACCTCCAAATAGCCCTCTTCATTCATGGTGCCTGCATACACTTCATCCCCCACTTCCTTTTCAACCGGAAGCGATTCTCCTGTAATAGGCGACTCATTGATGGATGAATGGCCGGTTAAAACCTTTCCGTCCAGCGGTATTTTTTCTCCGGGACGGATTACTGTAATATCTCCGATTATTATTTCATGTACGTGGAGCTCGATTTCCTTCCCGCCCCTCTTCACTTTTGCTGTTTCGGGAGCCAACTTCAGCAGCTGGCTTATTGATTTCTTTGCTTTATCGGCCGCATACTCTTCCAGGGTTTCAGCGACAAAAAACAGGAAGACAACTGCAGCTCCTTCCTCACCGTGTCCGATGAAAAATGAGCCGAAAGCCGCAATACCTATAAGACAATTAATGTCCAGCCGCCGTTTTAGAATTGAACGCCCGGCCTTCTTCAGGATGTCTCTTCCTGAAACGGCAATGACGGACATGAATACAATCTGTGCAGGAATATTCAGGGCCGTGAAAAATTCAAGCATTAACCCGGATATCAAAAGCGCTGCCGCTATCCCGCCGGCAGTCAATTGCTGGCGCATCCAGAGCGGCGACTTTTCTTCCGCATTGCCACCGCCGCAGGAACAGGCAGATTCCTCCCGGCAGGAGTCGTTGTTCATTATTTCGAGCTTTGTGTTTTGCATTATTCAGGCATCTCTCTTAAATTTATAAGACAGGACATTAGGGATAAAAAGTATTTCTAAGTATTTAAATGATTCTAAACTCCAATCTCCCAACCTCAGTCCTATTCCCTTACGTGCTTTAGCCCCTGGTCAAAAAGCCTTTTTATGTGCTTGTCATCCAGTGAGTAATAGACCCTCTTAGACTCTTTTCTGAATTTAACGAGCCTCAGGTTCCGCAGGATTCTCAACTGGTGGGAAATAGCGGAAATACTGCCTCCGAGGATGCTTGCTATGTCGCATACGCAAAGTTCTTCTTTAGAAAGGGCATAGATTATCTTTAGCCTTGAAGAGTCGGCCAGCACACCAAATATCTCCGATAAGCTATAAACGTCTTTATCAGAGAGCATTACTTTTTTTACTGCTTTGACCTTTGCTTTATCTACAGTCTTGACTTCACATACATCCTGCTGCTTTTTTGCGGCCATCAGAAGACCTCCTTGATATTTGAACAATTGTTCAAGTATACTATTTTCAATGTCGAGATGTCAAACAAACATATTCATTATTATCAGGTCTTCATATTTTATTCATAATAATAGATTATTCTAACATGAACCTGACTATATAGATTATCCGGAGAAGATTAAACATTAAACTATTGGAGGATGAAAATGAATTTCAAAACAATTTCTATAACATTAATGTCGTTAACGCTGTTGTTAATGTCCGTGTCCGTACAGGCAGAGAAAGTACCCGGCATTGTGGGTGTATACGACACTCTGCCCGGAGAAAAGTTCAAGTTTGACGGAAAGACGGTTGAAATCGTAGAGTTTATGAGCTTCTACTGCCACACCTGTTATAACTTTGAGAAATCAATCCCTGTCATCAAAGGAAACTTCCCAAAAAAGATCAAATGGAAGATCATTCCAATTTACTGGGGGGATCACGGTTCTCCAAAGCCAGGAGAGGCATATCTTATAGCCGAAGAAATGGGCAAAGGCGAGGCAATGAAAAAAGCTCTCTTTGATGCCCAAATGGTTCAAAAAATAAATATTGGTGACATCAATGTCCTGGAATCCATAGGCAAGGAAGTCGGTCTCGGATCTGATTTTGGCAAAAAACTCAGGGCCGGAGATAAAACTGGAGAAACACAACAGGCCCTGGATATGGCTAAAAAGATCGGGATCAGTGAGACCCCCACAATAGTCATTGCCGGCAATATTAAAACAGATCCACATGCAATGGATCATGATCTTGATATGTATAGAGACAATATTCTCATGATAATAAAGAGCATAGTTAAATCAGAACACCGGTAATGCTATTAATAGTTATGTTCAAATAGGGACAGGCAAACAAGTTGTTGTAAAATCTAATCTTATTATGGTATAAAATAACGCTAACTCAAACTTATTAAGGAGATAAACATGAAAAAACTTTTCTATTCTGTAATTTTATTATCCTTCACAGCAGCTTTACTTACAGGTTGCCTTGGGGGCAAAGATTCAGACAGTCCCGTTATAGCAAAAGTCAATAACGATGTGGTTACACAGGAGGATTTTCTCAAGGAGATCAGCCGTGTGCCTGAATGGGCAAGAGGACAGTTCGAGGGGCAGGAAGGCAAAGATAAGTTCCTTGATGAGATCATCAAAAGAGAACTGATCTACCAGAATGCACTGGATATGAAACTGGATAACGACGAAGAATATATTGCAAAGGTTGAAGAATTCAAAAAAATGACCCTGATCTCGCTTCTCCTGCAGAAAGAAGTCGAAGAAAAGGCAACTGTATCCGAGGCTGAAATAAAAGACTTTTTTGATAAAAATGAGGAGAAGTTCAGGATCGGTACAGAGATCAAGGCAAGCCATATATTGGTAGAAACAGAAAAAAAGGCAAAAGACATCATCAACAAGATCAACAACGGAGAAAAGTTCGCCAAGCTGGCCAAAAAATATTCAAAAGACAAGGGCTCTGCAGAAAAAGGCGGGGATCTGGGCTACTTCGGCAGGGGCAAGATGGTCCCTGAATTCGAACGCGCGGCACTGAGCCTTAAAAAAGGAGAATTAAGCGCTCCTGTAAAAACTCGTTTCGGATTTCATATTATAAAGCTCATTGATATAAAGGAAGGGGAACCGGCCAATTTTGAGCAGTCAAAGGGATCTATCCAGAAACAGCTCATCTCCTTAAAACGGAAGCAGCTCTTCGATACATACATTGAAAGCCTCAAAAGCACGGGCAAAATAGAAAAGAACGAGGAATTACTTAAGTCCATAGTGCTTCCCTGGGAAAAAGCGGTAGCACCGGCACCTGAGCCGGCGCCAGCTAAATAAGCATCAGTTATAACAAATTAAAAGGGCCCCGCAATGCGGGGCCCTTTTTTAATATAAGTCTCATTGAAGCGGATGCTATGCACCGCTTAATTCGGCTTTATAAATGTCGCAAGCATTCGTTTGATTTCTATGACAACGCTTATAAGGTTGCCATAATCTGTTTGACTCAGCATTTCGAGATCCTTTATAAGCAATATTAGTAGGGATTGAAGCAGCGGCACGCCGAATCTGACTTGTCAGACCATGTAATTCGTTTTTCGGAAAAGAGGTTGTTACATGATATACTTCCCTAGTTAATTTGTGTGCTTTTACCCACACTTTGAGTTGTTTGAAATCTTTCAATATTCGCCCGGTTTATTCTTTTGCTGAACGCTGACAGCTGAAAACTGATAGCTTTTAGAAATGCCTGGTTCTGCGTAGAGGCAGATACCCTTTTCTTCAATGCCAGATATGTGAGATAGTCTTTCACATCAGCGGAATCCATACTAATAGCATCCGCCTGTTTCACCTTCACATCCTTTATGTAATCAAAAAAACATTTCAACCAATATGTATATGTTTGTTCAGTCCTGTACGAATAATGCCTTATACGAATCGCCTCTCGCACCTTATCAATCAGGCTTTTGATATCATGCCGAGAACATACCGCTTTAACGTTCCTATTGTTGTTAATTGCAGGATCAACATGATTGAAATACAAACGAACAGCATCATGCGCCTGTCTTATTTGCCAATCAGCTATTTTGTTTTGAGTCGCAAGATAATTGATGAACTTTTCCACTTGCAAAGCTTGATTTAACTCCTTGTTATTATTAGAAAAAGCCAAGAATTTACTTGCCCAATTAGCGTAATATGTGATATATTTCTCTTGGACAAGGCACTTGGTACGCAAATACTTCTGATAATCAGGTAACAAGTCGTTATTCATGATTCATTTTCTGAAAATAACAATAATACCTTAAAATGTCGATTCTACCTATCGTATAGCGTTTTATCCATAATGACTCCGTCACTACGGATAAAACGCTATACGTTCTGTCTATGAAATATAAATATCTTGCATAAATGTACTGTAAATAGCATATTATAAATAAAGCTATTAATAGCGAGGAGTTATTTATGATAAAAACAGATGAGCTAATTTCGGAAGCAGTATCATTACCTGTTGAGACTAGGATAATGTTAGTGAATAAACTTCTTGAAAGCCTGAATCCATCAAAGAAAGACATTGATGATTTATGGGCTAAGGAAGCAGAGGAAAGAATTGCAGACTTTAGAAGTGGAAGGGAAAAAGCAATTCCAGGGGAAGCAGTTTTTAAAGAGATTCGAGAAAAATACAATAAATGAAATATTCTTTTCATCCTCTGGCCAGACAAGAGTTGATTGATGCAATTGATTACTACAATGAGTGCCAAGATGAATTAGGTCTGAAATTCGCAGAAGAAGTTTATAAAGCTATCCAACTTATTCTACAGTTTCGAGAATGTCAAGTTTTTAGTTGAAACTGTCTGAGTGGCTCTCATCTTCATCTCGTATTTTTATGCAGCCTTCCTGTCAATTAATTCTTTGTTCTGCTGAGTTTCGATATTTTTTATAACCTCAGGAATTGAAGCGTAGCCTTTGATCCGCCTGAACCTTTTTTCACTGTATACAAGAACCGATGCCAGCCAGCGCTGCATCATCCTGCTGTTACGGTACCGCTTGATATTACCCTCAGCATCTCTCACTATGGAAAACATACTCTCTATAGGATTGGTAGAATGCAGAGTCTTTCTCAGCAAGCCTGGTACTTTAAGCTTGTGAACGGTGAGAATCTCTTCTATAGCTTCCATAAGAGAATCAGCTGCCGACTCATTGATGCTGCGCAGCCACTTCTCCATATCCAATAACATCTGACGGGCATCTTCATAACTGTTTTGCTCCAAGGCCGTCCTGAATAGACGATGCGCTTTTTTTCGGTACTTTTTTGCCAGATGCCTCTGAATGTTTTTATCTTTATGAATAGTACACCGCTGGTGAATCAGCTTCTTGCCAAATCGCTTACGCAATGCCTTGATAATTCCCTTGCCTCCATCCGTGATACAGATGATATGCCGGCTCACTTTCAATCCGCGCCTCTCCATATCCCCAAATAGCTCTTCACATATCTCATGATTCTCCGTCGCTCCCTGCCAGAATCCCAATACCTTCTTTATTCCTTCTGTATCAATCCCCAGTCCGATTATGAATGCCTCCCCTCCACGATGGATCGTATCAAGAAATATCGCAAAAGGTTTATATTCCGATAATGACCGCTCCTTAAATTCCCGCAGCTGCTTTGCCGTTGCCTCAACTATATGCCTGGATACTGATCCGGCTGACACTCCAAATGCCCCTGCCGCATCCACCACCGTCTCTGCATACTTCCGGCATGATATTCCTCTCAATACCTTATTCAGAAGCTCCTGTGAAAACTGCTCCCGTTCCTTCAGCTTTCTGTAACTCCTTAACTCTATCTCCCCCTCTGGCCCTCGAAGGCGCGGGTGCTGCACCCTTATCTTCTGATCTCCTATATAGACTGATCCGGGCTGGCTTGCCCACTTATATACATCAGGACTCAATGGCTGATATTCAGGTCCTGCAATCTCCTCCCGCTCTATATACATGATCGTCTCTGCCATCATCCTTCCAATTCCCTTCATGTATACATCAAATCCGGCTTTGCCCTTTGCATATATTTCATACATCTGCTCCAGTATCTCCTGTTTACCCAATGCTTCTTCCATCCCTCTTGTTGCTTTTTTTCTCTTCTTTGTGCTTTTCTTCATTAGTGGCTCCTCCTTTTTAAGGATATTGGTTACCCGTGGATTATATCCACGGGGGAGCCACTCTTTCAACTTTCAACTAAGAATAGTATATCCTCACAGTTTCCTCAAGCTTGGTCCCCCTTTTCAAAAAACACCCGACGATGCATAATGAATAGATTCCCGTACGGAATTATTTATCAAGAAATAAAAGATAATATTTTAATAATTGCAGTCATGCAATTAAATAAAGAACCCATTTATTGGCATAAGAGAGTGAAATAGAGCAGCACAGAACAATTCATTGGTCTCGAATGCAAGCCAGCGGAAGCTTTTTTTGCTTCCATTATTTTTTTATGTTCAAATCAGTTTTCAGCATGTTATTATTCTCAAGGGCTTGCATCGGACAATTCATCGTTGGTTAAGCCAGAACGGCTGGGCATCGGGCTTAAATACAGGAGGAACATTGACATATAATCTGAATGCCGGATTAAGCATGGATTGGGGCACAAATTTATGGAGACTGCCAACAGTAACGGACACAGGGAATGATGGATGTAACTTTGGCTACAGTGGAACAGATTGTGGCTATAATATAGACACAAGCACGGGAGAGATGGCACATCTGTGGTTTGATGAGCTGGGTAATCTGGCATATTACGACACATTAGGCAACGAAAATCAAGACGGCTGGGGTCTGACAAACACCGGAAATTTTCAGAATCTGCAGGCCGGCTACTATTGGTCTGATACTGAGTATTCTCCCGATCCTACGCTCGCGTGGGACTTCAGTACGAGCTACGGCCACAAGGGCGTCCCCAGCAAGTACTTTCAAGAGCAAGGTATAGCCGTTCGATCCGGACAACTCGCCGTTGCCCCGGAGCCGGTATCGACAGTATTATTCCTGATCGGCGGAGTATTGCTTGCAGGACGAATGAGATACAGACAGCGTAATTAGCCCTTTGGTGACTTGAATAATTTGGTACTTTGTCTTTCGGGGTTTGCAGGGAGTATCCCCCTGCTTCCCGAGATTAAGGAAGAAAAAATCCCATTGAAAGCTATTGAAAAACCTCGTAGTAGTAGCTCCTGAAATATCACATCATATTTATTGCCAGCAAATATAAAAAAGACAAAAGATAAAGAATAGTTTATTCTTTAAAGTGCCTCTGAATTTGTTAACAGTTTGGTGCTAATCTGCATATAACAATTTGATGCACAAGAATGCAGAACCTCAATCATCAAATTGACCTTTAATATTTTATGATGTGTAAATTGTTTTCTGAGCAAGAAAGTACGCTTCTGGTTCTGCATCTATGATCAAGACGTTAAAACTCCAAATAGATATTGACAATAGGTATAATTAAGGTATAATAATTATATATTATGAATTTTGAATTTGATGATAATAAAAGCAACACCAATAAAAAGAAACATAAGATTAATTTCAATGAAGCCCAGGAATTATGGGATGATCCTGATTTAATTGAAATTCCTATTATATCAAGTGATGAGTCACGATATTTAGTAATTGGAAAAATATCAGGGAAACATTGGTCAGGCATTATTACTTATAGAGAAGAAATAATAAGGATTATATCTGTTAGGCGTTCCAGGAAAGAGGAGGTTGATATATATGAAAGCTAAAGACATTGACAAGAAATTTGATGAAGGCAAGGATATTTCGAAACATCTTGACCTTTCAAAAGCCAGAAGACCTGAGCAGGAACAAAAAAGGGTTAATGTAGACTTCCCCTTATGGATGATCCAACAATTGGACAGAGAAGCAAAACGTTTGGGTGTGCCTCGTCAATCTATCATTAAGGTTTGGGTAGCAGAGCGTCTTGAAAGAGCATCTTAAATAATGTTCTAACAAGTCACTTAAGAGGAGGCTCTAAAGCTGGCGCTTTTGCGCACCCCTCATTTCGGCGTTAGACACTTTTTAAATATTCCAGCACCTTTGAAGGGGCGAGCCTGTCCGTCTCTTTTGTCTTTCTTGATTTAACCTCGACCACTCCTTCTTTGAGACCCTTTTTGCCGATAACCACCTGCCACGGTATCCCGAGCAGGTCGGCATCCTTGAATTTAACGCCGGGCCTCTCGTCCCGATCATCCATGAGCACATCGATACCCGCATTGATCAGGTCATTATATAGTGTATCGGCTATGCTCAGGACATCATCTTCGGAGCCAAGCGGAATGATCTCTACATCAAATGGTGAGATACTCGATGGCCATATTATTCCATCCTTGTCATTGTTCTGCTCGATAGCAGCCGCAGCTATACGAGCAGGACCGATGCCGTAGCTCCCCATTATGATAGTCTCTTCTTTTCCATTCTCGTCCAGGTACACAGCCTTAAGCGGTTTGGAATATTTTGTGCCGAGCTTAAAAATATTGCCGATCTCTATTACATTTTCAGCTGTTAACGGACCGCCGCACTTTGAACAGGTGTCCCCCTGCCCCGCAATATGGATGTCATGCCATTCGGCCGTAAAATGCTCGCCCGGTTTGATGCCCCTTGTATGAAAACCTGCTTTGTTCGCGCCTGCAATATAGACACCTTCTTTCAATGATACGTCTGCAATGATCTTAATGTCCCTGTTATTGGGACCGATAAAACCAGCCTCGACACAAAGTATCTCTTTGACCTCGTCTTTTTGCGCGGGTCTGAATTCACCCGTTATCCTTTGCAGCTTCTTTTCATGGAGCTCCTGGTCACCCCTCACCAAGGCGAGAAATGGCCCGTCATCGCCAATCAATAAAAGACTCTTTATAAAACATGACGGGGCCTCTTTCAAAAAGTTCGAGACCTCGGCGACCGTCCTTTTTTCGGGTGTTTCAACATCTTCCATTTCATTTTGTACGGGCACGGCATGTCGTGCCCCTACTATTTGTTGGGACGGGACTGATAGCGCCAACTCAACGTTTGCTGAATAGCCGCACTTATCACAAAGCACAACAGTATCTTCACCAGCGGGGCTTGGCGCCATAAACTCATGCGCAGTTGCACCACCCATCATTCCGGGGTCGCTTTCAACCTGAAGAAATTTCAGACCGCATCTTTCGAATATTTTATGGTAGGCCCCTGCATGTTTCTGATAATTTATTTCGAGACCGGCCTCGTCCCTGTCAAAGCTGTAACTGTCTTTCATCGTGAACTCACGCGTCCTCAATATCCCGCTCTTTGGTCTGGCCTCGTCTCTGAACTTTGTCTGTATCTGATACCAGGTCTGCGGCAGGTCCCTGTAGGAACTTATCTCCATCGATGCAAGCCAGGTAATGATCTCTTCATGGGTCATTCCAAGACACATATCTCTTCCGCCCCTATCCTTCAGCCTGAACATCTCATCCCCGATCTCGTCCCACCTTCCGGTTTTTTCCCATATCTCGGACGGATGAAGGCAGGGCATCGATATTTCCTGCGCGCCGATCGCATTCATTTCTTCCCTGATAATATTGTTTATCTTTTCCATGATCCTTAATGCCAGCGGAAGATAAATATAGAGACCGGCCGCGAGCTGCCTCACATAACCGGCACGAACCATCAGTATATGGCTTATGGCCTCGGCATCGGCAGGCGCCTCACGTAATGTTGGAATAAAGATATTCGAAAACCGCATAATTACCTCTTTTTAGAGTTTCAATATATTAACGCAACAACCATCATAAACCCTAATTTGCCTTTGCTTTGAGTTTTACCACAAACTCTTTCTTCTCTTCACTAAAATCATCCTTCCTCATGAAGGTCGGGATATCAAGATAATCCTCGCTGCCCTTCGTATCCTTTGAGAGCACCCGTGCCGAGCCTTTCAGTGTATTCACATCCCTTGACGGCCTCCATTTATCGTATGAAGGCATGACCGCGCACGGTTTTTCCTCGAAGCCAGTAGCAATTACGGTTATTATTATCTTATCGTCAAGGTCGGTGTCGATCGCCGAACCGAAGATTATCTCGGCGTCTTCATGCGCGGCATCGCGGATAAGGCTGGCCGCCTCGTGTACCTCATGAAAGGATAGGGAGGAACCCCCATTGATGTTTATCAATACTCCTTTTGCTCCATCAATGGAGGTTTCCTCCAGCAGGGGGCTTCTTATAGCCATCTTGGCCGCATTCTTTGCGCGATTCTCTCCCTCCGCGCTGCCTATACCCATCAGCGCTTTTCCGCTGTCAGTGAGTATTGTCTTTATATCCGCGAAATCCTGATTGATAAGACCAGGAACGAGTATCAGGTCGGATATGCCTTTTACCGCCTGCCTCAGAACATCGTTCGCAAGGTTCAGCGCCTGCAGCCATGGGGTATTCTTTTCCGTTATATCCAGCAGCCTGTTGTTGTGAATAATTATTATCGAGTCAACATGCTTTTTAAGTTCTTTTATTCCCTGCTCGGCGTTTCTGCCCCTCTTGTTCCCTTCGAACAGAAAAGGTCTGGTAACGACTGCTGTTGTAAGGATCCCGAGGGCCCTGGCTGTTTCCGCAACGACCGGGGCCGCCCCTGTACCTGTTCCTCCGCCCATGCCGGCTGTAACAAATACCATATCCGCGCCTTTAATGGCCTCTTCGATTATGTCCCTGTCATCTATCGCGGCCTGCCGTCCTGTCTCGGGGTTCGCTCCGGCACCGAGTCCTTTTGTCAGTGAACTGCCTATCTGGATACGCTGGTGCGCAAGTGAGGATTCAAGCGCCTGGGCGTCAGTATTAACGGCAATGAACTCAACACCCTGCAGACTGGACGCTATCATGCTGTTTACAGCATTGCTTCCGCCTCCGCCGACCCCCACTATCTTGATCTTTGCGGCCGTGTTCTGCATCTCTTCCATCTCAAATATCTTCATACTCCCCCCTTTTCAAAATTTACTATTATCTGTGATCTATTTTTGTTGTATTTATATTTCATCTCTTATCCGAACATCTGCCCGAACCATCTCCTTACCCTTGTCCCCGCGCCAATAACAGCTTTTTCCTTGTACTCCTGTTCGAGCAGAACTTCTTTCACCCCGTGGAGCATAAGCCCGACAGCCGTTGCATAGGCCGGGCTCTTGATATTGTCAGTAACGCTTTCTACCCCTTCGGGGATCATCCCTATCCTGATTGGAAGCTCCAGGATGCTCTCGGCCATCACGTCCATTCCTTGCATCAGGACAGCTCCGCCTGTCAGTACCACACCCGAGTTCATGTTCTCATGAAATCCGCTGTTCATGAGATCTTCCCTGATAAGGGTAAAGAGCTCTTCTGCCCGCGGCTGCAGTATCTCGACAAGATACCTCCTCGGTATCTTCTTGTTAACACTGGTGTCGGAACAGCTGACCTCTATCTCCTCCTCTTCCTTGACGAGCGAGATCATTGAACACCCGAACTTCTTTTTTATATTCTCAGCTTCCTGTGTAGGGAGCCTCAATCCTATAGCGATATCATTTGTAAAGTTGTTCCCGCCTATTGGGAGCACAGACGAATGGCAGAGGGTCCCGTTCCTGAAAAGCGCGATATCGGTCGTGCCGCCGCCTATATCAATAAGAACGACTCCGAGGTCCTTTTCGTCCTGCGTAAGTACCGCGTTGGCCGAGGCAAGCGGCTGGAACACAACATCGAGTAATTCAAGTCCGGCCTTTCGGCAGCTACTGGTAAGGTTATGTACAGAGGTAGCTGCGGCGGTAATTATCTGGACGTTCGTCTCAAGCCTGATTCCTTCCATTCCGCAGGGATCGGTGATGCCGTTCTCCCCGTTCACACTGAAACCGAGCGGGATAACATGAAGTATTTCTCTGTCAAACGGGATCGCGACCGCCTTTGCCGCCTCTATAACACTATCGACATCCCGGCGCCCTATTTCCTTTTCTTGCACGGCTATTACACCATTGCTCGAGAGACACCTGATATGCGCTCCTGTTATACCTATCTGGGCGGCCCTTATATCAACACCGGCCATTCTCTCCGCCTCACTGACAGCCTTCCTGATAGATTTAACCGTCTTCTCTATATTGGTCACCACACCCTTTTTGATCCCCCTGGAAGGAACCGTACCCACACCAATAACATTAAAAGTGCTGCCTTGTCCAGAAACCTCTCCAACAACAGCACATATCTTTGTCGTGCCGATATCGACCCCCACCAAGAGCCTTCCGTTCTTCATTGATGTATCCTTCAATAAACCCAGTTGCATTATTAAGATAATTTCCCTTTTTTGATCTTTTCCATCGGTTTCACGATAACTGAATCCTTGAACCTTAAGTCTATGTACTTGATCAGCACACCTCTTTTCCGTATTTCAGGTTCGAGCTCGATCCATCTCTCAAACTTTTCCGAATAATCTCCATAACCAACTTTTATCAACTCGCCGTCCATATTTATAAAAAGCCCGTAAGATTCTGTCCCTATTTCTACAGACTCCATACTGCTTAAAATGTTCTTTTCAGACAGCAAAGATATAAGCTTCAATGCCTCCGTTATGTCCTTTTTGTTCTTCGGGCTGATCCCCTTTAGAACTGGCAGGAACAGTGTGCTTTCACCTTTTATCCTCTCGAGAATATTGCCGTTCTCATCAATGATATATAATTTCTTTTTTATACTCAAAAGGGCCTTGGGCACTGCCTCTTCGACCTTTATCAGAAGTGTTCCGGGAAACTGTTTTTTAAGCGCGACACTCTTTATCCAGGGGTTCTCCCTGAGCCTCTCGTTAATGTCCTCGGAACGGATATCCAGAAGAGGCTGTCCTTTTGTTATCTTCATGCTCTTGACAATATCTTCTTTATCCAGATGATAGTTACCCGAAACGATTATCTCATTCACACTGAAATGGCGCGTCAGCAGTTTTGTCCCAAGCACAAGTGCCGCGACAACTATACACGCCAGAAGAACCAAGGTGCCCCTTTTCAGATATATCGCGAGCTTCTCACCACGCCTGTAGGCGGGTTTACGCACTTTCCTGGTTATTTTCTTCTTAGAGCGCAAGTTTTATCATCTCCTCTATCAGGTCGTTAAAGCTCATACCGCCCGATCTCGCGATCTTGGGAAGCAAACTCGTTGTGGTCATACCCGGCAGTGTATTTACCTCAAGCACATAAGGGGAGTTATTTCCGTCCAGTATAAAGTCCACCCTGCTCGCGCCCGAACAGCCGAGAACAAGATGGGCCTTGAGTGCCATCTCTTTTACATTCTCATAAACCTCTTCTTCGATCTCCGGCGGTAATATGTAATCGGTAAGTCCTGACGTATATTTTGCCTCATAGTTATAGAACTCAAGCGACGGCCTCACCTCAACACCGCCAAGCACCCTGTTACCCAGAACTGCTATATGGAGTTCTCTGCCTTTTATGAATTGTTCGATTATGACCCTGTTGTCAAATGAAAAGGCCTTTCCGAGACACGGTTCCAGCCCGCTCTCCTCCTTGATTATCTCGACACCGATGCTCGAACCCTCGGATGAAGGCTTAACAACCCAGGGCGGCCCGAACGGAGGCACGGGAAATCCGGGAAACATGTAAGCCCCGGTGGCATCAGGGAGATTCTCCGCACTCTTGCTTTTCTTACCCTTCTTTTTTACTACTATTATGGAAGGCGCCATCGGTAATCCATGATATGAGAATATTTTCTTCGAGGCCTCTTTGTCCATGGCAAGGGCAGAGGCAAGCACACCCGAACCTGTATACGGGATCCCCATCACCTCGAGCAGTCCCTGAACAGCACCGTTCTCTCCAGTCCCACCGTGAAGCGCCATGAAGGCTATTTTTACTTTATCCTTTTTAAGTACATTGGCAATGTCCTTGCCGACATCCACGGCAACAGCGTCATAACCGAGTTCCATCAGGTTCTGATATATAGCAAGACCGCTCCGCATGGAGATCTCTCTCTCCGATGATATGCCCCCCATTAATACTCCTATTCTCTTTTTAGTGACCGGGCCTTTGCTCATTAGTTTGCGCCCCCGATGATCTTGATCTCAGTTTCGAGTTCTATCCCGCTGCGTTGCATGATCTTTTTCTTTACGATCTCCATGAGCTGTAAAAATTCCGCGCAGGTCCCGCCGTTCTTATTAATAAAATAATTGGCGTGCATCTGGCTCACTTCTATACCGCCCACCCTCATCCCTTTACACCCTGCAGCATCTATTAATTTACCCGCGGCGTCCGCTTCGGGGTTCTTAAAGACGCAGCCGGCCGAGTGTACGCCAAGGGGCTGAGTGGCCTTCTTTATGTTCATGAATTCCCTGGTCCGTGCCGACACATCCGAGGGCACATCCTTCTTGAGTACAATATTGGCGCTTAAGATCAGCATCCCCTCTGGCAGTTCCAGATTCCTGTATGAAAAATTGAGTTCGTCCCTGCCAAGGACAAATATCTCTCCCTGAGCATTCATGACCGCGATAGAAGTTATCACGTCCTTGATCTCTGTAGCGAATGACCCCGCGTTCATAAAAACCGCACCGCCAACATATCCGGGTATACCGACAAGCCCCTCTATTCCGGAATATCCGCCCTCACACGCAAAATTTATCAGCGTTACGAGCGGAGTACCAGCGCCGACGCATAAGACGACTTTTTCTTCATCCGTTTCTTTTGTATATTCAATGCTCCTGAATGCCTTAAGGGATACTGCGATCCCCTCGATCCGGCTGTCGCTGGCGAGCAGGTTCGTCCCTGCCCCAAAGACAAATAATGGGATATTCTCTTTTTCAGCCGCAACCAGTGTATTTTTTAGTGATACCGGGTCCTCCGGGAAGACCAAAATATCGACAGGCCCGCCTATTTTCAGGGAAGTATGCGCTGACATAGGTTCGTCAAACCTTATCTCTCCCTGGATAGCCTCACATATATTGGAGTTCAGGTCTTTCATTTTTCCTCCGTACTCTCTTTTTTCATTTTCAGGAACTCTTCCCCGATCTTCCAGACATCACCCGCGCCAAGGGTCAGAAGGATATCACCCGCCCTAAGCTCCGTATCGAAATAACCCGGAATATGATCTCTCTCTTTTATATATTCAATGTCTTTGCCCATCTCACTTATCCCTCTGAAAATCAGTTCCGAATTCACTCCCGGCAACGGCTTTTCCCCGGCCGGATATATATCCATCAGGACAACCTTGTCGGCATCCCTGAAAGAATCAATAAATTCACCGAGCAGGTCCCTCGTCCTCGTGTACCTGTGTGGCTGGAAGAGAACAAAAAGTCTGCCGTCTTCCCCCGCGTCTCCGGTCTTCAACACATCTTTGACCGCCTTCAGTGTCGCCATGATCTCCGAGGGATGATGTCCATAATCATCAATCACCTTGATCCCGGCCGCTGTCCCTTTCAGCTCGAACCTTCTTTGAACACCGCTGAAGTTCCTGAGTGCCTCCCTTATACTCTCGATATCCAACTTAAGTTCATTCGCGACCGCTATCGCGGCAAGGGCATTGGATACATTGTGTTCGCCGACAAGGGGCATATCGAACCGGCCAAGCGATCTCCCGTTGAGCACGGCCTCGAACTCAGAATTCATCCCCTCGGTCCTGACATCCTTCGCCACAAGATCAAGGCCCTCGCTCAGCCCGTACGTAATAAACCTTCTCCTGATATCAGGCAGAAGCTCCCTTATATATTCATTGTCCCCGCAGAGTATTGCGAGCCCGTAAAACGGCACCTTGTTTATAAATGAAAGAAATGCCTCCTGTATTGTCTCAATGTCCTTAAAAAAGTCCATGTGCTCCCTGTCAATGTTCGTGACTACCGCGATCGTAGGCGAAAGCATAAGGAAGGAACCGTCGCTCTCGTCTGCTTCCGCGATCAGAAACTCGCCCTCTCCAAGTTTTGCGTTACTGCCGATACCCTTCAGTTTGCCGCCGATCACAACAGTCGGATCAAGGTTGCAGTCACCAAGCAGGCTCGCTATCAGTGAGGTCGTCGTCGTCTTCCCATGCGCCCCCGCAACGAGCACGCCGTATTTGAGCCTTGCGAGCTCCGCAAGCATCTCGGCCCTCGGTATGACCGGGATAGACATTTTCCTGGCGGCCATGACCTCGGGGTTATCCAGAGCCACAGCGGAAGATATAACGACTACGTCCGCATTCTTTATATTCTCCTCGCTATGTCCGATGTTTATGTTAATGCCCAGTTCCCCAAGCCTCTTTGTGATCTCAGACTCCCTGAGGTCGGAACCATCAACCTCATAACCAAGATTTCTGAGCACCTCGGCAATACCGCTCATACCGACACCTCCGATACCCACAAAATGAACTCTTTCGAATCTTTTATACATGTTTAAATCCGTTCTCCGTTAATACCCGACGGCCAATAATCCTTTCATCGCTTTTTTTTTAAAAGGGCCGTTATAAGTTCAATGACCTTGTCGGTCGCCCCCCTGTTACCCAGAGACCTGCTTATACGTTCCATCTCCGACAGCGCATCGGAGTCCTCTATCAGGAATTTGATCATATCAAAAAGTTTTTTACCATCAAGGTCCCGGTCAAGTATCAGCTGGGCCGCGCCCATGTCCCATAATTTCCTCGCGTTCATTTCCTGATGATTGCCCGCGGAATACGGAAACGGAACAAGTATAGCGGCTTTCCCGCACGCAGTCAATTCAGCGAGGGTCGTGGCGCCGGCCCTTGATATAATAAGCTCCGCAACAGAATACGCATCGGCCATCTGATAGGCAAACGGGATGACTGTTCCCTTAAATCCCTTTGAACTGTAGATCTCCTTCATCACATCAAAATCTTTTTCTCCGGTCTGGTGCAGGAACTGGATATTCTCCTTTAAAGGCTCCAGATATGTCAGCGCCTCAGCAATAGCATTATTGATATGGCTCGCACCCCGGCTGCCGCCGAATATGAATATAGTAAAAAGTTTTCTGTCAAGACTGAAAACCTCGCAGCCATTGTCCCGGTCACCGTTAAGTATCTCCTCACGAACAGGATTGCCTGTTAAGAACACCTTCTCACGGGGAAAATACTTTATGCTTTCATGGTACGTTACCGCCACTGTATCAACAAGCTTTCCAAGCAGCTTGTTAGCGAGACCAGGGACAGTATTCTGTTCATGGATCAAGGTCGGTATCCCCATCAGTTTCGCGCACAAAAGTACGGGGCCGGAACTGTAACCGCCGACTCCCATTACCAGCTCCGGTCTTATGTCCTTCAATATCCTGAACGAGTCCATTATCGAAAGAGGTACTTTTAAGGCCGCCCTGACCGTATCGATAATATCCCTGCCCACAAGCCCCTCGGAACGTATGAACCTCAGGTCATATCCTTCCCTCGGAATTATTTTTGCTTCGATCCCGCGTACAGTACCGACGAATGTGACCTTCGCTCCCGGTAGAGTTTTTTTCAGCCCCCTCGCAACCGCCAGCGCCGGGAAGACATGCCCGCCTGTACCGCCGCCCGCAATTATAATATTCATCTGCGACTTCTCCTATGAGTGTTATACACAGGGTTGCTATTGTATGCGTTGTTTTCATTCTGACGCGATATGCTTATCAATATAGCGGCCGCGCACATGTTTATAAGAAGCGCCGAACCTCCGTAACTTATGAAAGGCAGGGGCAGTCCCTTTGTCGGCATAAGTCCCATGGATACCGCAAAATTAATAACGGCCTGCACACCTATCATCATGGTCAATCCCATTGTCAGAAAATAACTGAAGGGGTCGCTTGTCCGTAAAGATACCTGGACCCCTCTTATAAAAAACCAGACAAAGATGCCGACCACAGTCAGGGCTCCTATCAACCCAAGCTCTTCACTTATGAGGGAAAAAATGAAATCCGTATGGACCTCCGGCAAAAAATAAAGCTTCTGTTTACTGCCCCCGAGTCCGACACCAAAAAAACCGCCGCTGCCAAATGCAATGAATGACTGCACGAGCTGGAACCCGTCTCCGAACGAATCCTTCCACGGATTGGTAAAACTCATTATCCTTTTCATCCTGTACGAGGACGAGGAGACAACTATGTATATCACGGGTAATGAAGAGAGTACGAGCGCGCCTATGTGACTTAACCTCGCCCCTCCAAGTATCAGGAGGCCCACGGTAAGTATCCCGAGACTCATCACCGCCCCGAAATCCGGCTGGGCAATAATAATGCCCTGAAAGATGAGCATTATAACGACCGGGATCAGAATACCGTACTTGAATTCTCTCATCCTATGAATGTTTTTGTCCATATAGTCCGCAAGAAATATCACCATCACAAGCTTCACAAGCTCTGACGGCTGGAATGTCGTCGGCCAGAGCCGCAGCCACCTCCTCGCACCATTGGCTGATATCCCGATCCACGGAACAAAAACAAGCAGTATCAGAAACAGTGAGAATCCCATCATGATATAAACAAAAGACCTGAACTTCTTATAGTCTGTCCTGGATAGAATAAGCATCGCCGCTATCCCGACACATAAAGTAAATATATGGTTCCAGAGATAATGGGAACCGCTCCCGTATTTCCTCATGGACATGAGTGCCGTTGAGCTATAGACCATCACGGTCCCTATGCACACGAGCAGCATCACTGAAATAACTATGTCACGTGTATATCTGGAGTTCATTTTATGAGTTCCCTTACCACCTCTTTGAACTTACGGCCCCTCTCCTCAAAATCAGCAAACATATCAAAACTCGCACAGCCTGGTGAAAGCAGCACCACATCACCTTTGGATGCGTTTGCCATAGAGACCTTGACCGCCTCACTGAGACCATTGACCTTTATGGTCCGGACCGTGCCTCCCAGGGCCTGAGCTATCTTCTCCGCTGCCTCCCCGATCAATACCAGGAGCTTCACCTTTTCTTCTATCAGATCACGCAAAACCGGAAAGTCACCGCCTTTGTCCAGGCCTCCCATGATCAGCACTACTCTTTCAAGACCTTCAAGGGACTTTGCAACAGCCCCGACATTCGTACCCTTTGAGTCATTTATAAAATTGACCCCGTTTATCTCCTCAACGAACTCTAGTCTGTGCTCGAGTCCTGCAAAATTCTTCAGCACATCTTTGACGGCCTTATCCGGACACCCTGAAAGCAATGCTATCAGTGAGGCCGCCATCGCGTTCTCAATGTTATGAACTCCTTTTATTTTTATCTCATCAGTCGAAATGATCGGGGAATCAATAACCCCGCGCAAAGGGAGAGGTATATTGCAATAGATATCTTCCCCCTTCATGTATATTCCCTCGACCTCTTTTTTGCGGCTGAAAAATAATACATTCGGCATTTCCGCCTTCTTTGCGTCATACAACTCCATTATCAACGGATCGTCCGCGTTAAGCACCAGATAATCATCCTCTGTCTGATTCTCAAAGATCCTCACCTTTGCGTCAATGTAATACTGCATGCCCTCATACCTGTCAAGATGGTCAGGGGTTATATTAAGGATAGCAGCAACTTCAGGTCTGAACTCCTTTATGGTCTCGAGCTGGAAACTCGATATTTCGGCCACGATGTATTCAGGCATTGAATCCATTTTCTGTATTTCTTCTGTAAGGGCATTGCCGATATTTCCGCCAAGCAGTGTCCTGCGCCCCGCCTCTTTGAGCATAAGGTCTATAAGTGTGATCACGGTCGACTTGCCATTAGTGCCAGTGACCCCGATAAAGGCAGGTAAGGAGTAATGAGTACCGGTTAATGAGCCTTCAAGGCCCACCTTACTGCTCATGATTCGGAACTCATTACTCCTCACGCTTTGGTAGGCAAGTTCTAGTTCGCCGATCACCGGGATACCCTTTGCCCTTGCATTTGCAAGCAGGGGGATACTAAGAGGAACACCGGGGCTTACCAGTATCAGATCGGCTTCGTTAAAGACCTCTTCCGGGTTTTCACCAGTAACGATCTTTACATCAGGCGGCAATTTACTTATATGTTCTTCAAGTAAACTCCTGGGCCTCTTGTCCGTAATCGTTACATGCGCACCGGCCGAGGAGAGAAGATTGGCGGCGCCTCTCCCGCTTCTTGCGAGACCAACCACCAGAATTTTTTTATCTCTAAATTTCATTATTTTCTCTGCCACCTGTATCATTTATTTAACTTAATACTTTTACCTGATCTTAAATGTCGTCAGGCTCAAAAGCGCCAGTATAATGCCCACTATCCAAAACCTTACTATTACCTTTGATTCATGCCATCCTTTTTCTTCAAAATGATGGTGGATAGGCGCCATCTTAAATACCCTTTTGCCGGTAAGCTTAAACGACAGTACCTGGATCATTACGGAGATGGTCTCCATTACGAATATACCGCCTACTACTGCCAGCAAGATCTCGTGTTTGGTTATTACCGCGAGTGTGCCGAGCGCTCCCCCGATACCGAGTGAACCAACATCACCCATGAAGACCTCGGCAGGGTAACTGTTAAACCAGAGAAATCCGAGTGCAGCGCCGAACATGGCCCCGCAAAATACCGTCAGCTCACCAGTACCCGGCAGGAAAAGAACATGCAGATACTTTGAAAAACCGACATGGCCCGATATATATACGAGAGCCCCGTTAGCAAGACATGCAATGCCCACCAGCCCGATGGCAAGGCCGTCTATTCCGTCAGTCAGGTTGACCGCGTTCGAGGCCCCAACTATCACAAGTATCGAAAAGGGGATGTAGAACCATCCCAGATCGATCATCCACTTCTTGAAAAACGGGATACTTAACATTGAAAAATTCGGGTCGCTCTGATCAGAATAGAACAAAACCCCTATCGCAAGGGCCAGCATGATCTGTGCACCGAATTTATACCATCCCCGCAGTCCCTTTGAGTCTCTCCTTATTGCCTTAAGATAATCATCCGCCAGCCCTATAAAACCGAACCCGACTATCGCGGCCATCATTATAAGGATATATTTATTGTTCATGTCGCCCCACATCGCGACACTCATTACCACCGAAAAGATAATAAGCAGCCCGCCCATAGTGGGGGTGCCTGTCTTTTTAAGATGGGTTTTCGGACCGTCGTCCCTGACATGCTGGATGAAGTCCGCCTTCTTCAGCATGGCGATGAGCCAGGGGGCCAATATGAACGTGATCACCAGAGCCGTGATCGTCGCAAGTACCGCCCTGAAAGTAATATACCTGAATACATTAAATGGTGAATAGACCTCGTGAAGTGAATAAAAAAGCTTATATAACATTTCTTATGCTCCTGATTATTTTTTCCATCAGCATTGATCGTGAACCTTTAATTAAAAGTGTATCGCCCTGTTTCAGAATATTCATGATCTCTTTCCCGGCCTCGTCAGCATCCCTGAAGGAAAAGACCTCTGGTGTCATTCCTGTTTTCATACTCTCCTCCACTGCCAGGCCCATCATTTCTCCTACAGCCACAAAAACATCCACATCTGCCTCCGAGAGCAGTCTGCCGATCTCCCTGTGAGCTTCTTCAGAAAAGTCCCGGAGTTCTTTCATATCACCGAGCGCGGCAACCACCCTGCCACCGGTCCCGGAGCCCATACGGACGAGCTCTTTTATCGACTCGGCCATTGATGTCGGATTCGCGTTGTAAGAGTCATTTATCATTGTAATACCGTTCTCCTTTATAACCTCGAACCTCATCGGGAACGCGCTGTAACCGTCAAGCGCGGCCTTTATCTCATCAATGGTCACACCGAGCGAAAAAGATACGGTAGCAGCAGCAAGCGCGTTGTATACATTAAAGAGTCCATGCACATTCAGGTTTATCGGGATACTTCCCGCGTTTCCGAGCTCCAGCGTAAAGTCGGTACCGTTCTCAGTTGCCCTGATCTCACTGGCCCTGACATGGGACTCGTTCTCTATCCCGAAGGTTATTATCTGCCCCTTAAAGGAGACCTCACGTATACCCTGCATTAACCTGTCGTCATCGGTATTAACAACCGCGACACCAAGTTCCCCGAGTATCTCGAGCTTCGCGGCCCTCAGCGTCTTATAACTGCCGAGTTCTCCGATATGAGCAGTGCCCACATTAGTGATCACGCCATGGCTCGGCACCGCAATTTCACAGAGCCTCTTTATCTCTCCTGAATGGTTCATCCCCATTTCAAGGACGATCATCTCATCCTCAGGTTCCAGCTTCATAAGGCTCAAAGGCAGACCGATATGGTTATTGAGGTTCCCTTGATTCTTCAGGGTCCTGAATCTTTTTGAGAGGACGGCATGGATCATCTCCTTGACCGTGGTCTTCCCGTTACTGCCCGTGATCGCTATTACAGGAATACTGCGTCTCATCCTGATAAAATGCGCCAGGTCCTGCAGAGACTTAAGTGTATCTTCAACACAGACTATCGCCTTGCCTTCCGGCAGTTTTTCCGGCCTTATATCCACAACCGCGCCGCTTCCCTGCAAAAGCGCGTTATTGAGAAATTCATGCCCGTCAAACTTCTCGCCCCTTATGGCAAAGAAAATCTCATTGTCCGAGATGCTGCGGGAATCGATCGAAACACCGCTGAAATCAACGGAACTATCAGAGAGAAGTTCTCCTCCAGTTGCCTCGATGATCTCTTCTATTGTCAGATTTGCCATGATCTATTCTCCGTCTCCTGCGAGATGCTCCCTTATCACCTTCCTCAGTACTTCCTTGTCGCTGAAGTAGTATCTTTCGCCGTTAATCTCCTGGTAATCTTCATGCCCCTTGCCTGCCACAATAACGGTATCACCTTCATGCGCGATCGAGACAGCTTCCCTTATCGCGGTTTCCCTGTCAGGCTGTACTGTATAATTTTCCTTTTTTATTCCCTTTAGCATATTTTTAATTATCTCCATCGGGTCCTCAGTACGCGGGTTGTCCGAAGTGATGAATACCAGATCACTCAGCTCAGAAGCAGCAAACCCCATCAAGGGCCTCTTGCTGCTGTCCCGGTCCCCGCCGCACCCGACCACTGTGATGACCCTGCCCTTTGTCATGAACCTCGCCTCATCTATAAGTTTCCTGAGTGCGTCCTCGGTATGGGCGTAATCGACTATGCAGAAAAAATCCTGACCCTCGTCCAGATTTTCGAAACGACCCTCCACCGGTTCCGCGGCCCGGACACCCTTTTTGATCGTATCTTCATTGATCCCAAGCGCGTAAGCTATCCCGATGGATGCAAGGATGTTGTAGACATTAAATCGTCCCATTAGTTTTGAATCAACCCTGAAACCGCCATCAGGCGTCCTTACATCAAAAGAGAGACCTCCCGACAAAACAACGCTGTTGTCTGATATATTCTCCGCCCTTATCATCGCGTTACTCTTAATGCCGAATGTCACAACATCCCTTTTAATTTCCTGAGCGATCGGCCTTATCATAGGGTCGTCCATGTTCAGCACGACCTTCCCGTCTTCTGCCAGGGAATCGAATATCCGTGTCTTGACTCTGAAGTACTCAGTCATCGTATTGTGAAAATCAAGATGGTCCTGGGTGAAATTGGTAAAAGCCGCCGCCTTGTATGTGCACCCCTTGACCCTGTCGAGTGAAAGGGCATGGGATGATACCTCAAGCACCGCGTATTCCATTTTATTCGTCACCATTTCGCTTAAATATCTCTGCAGATCAAGAGATTCAGGAGTGGTATTGACCGAAACCTCTGTCCTCTCTCCAGTCATACATGAGATCGTACCTATAAGGCCCGCCTTACTACCCCCGGCCTCAATAATACTTTTTGTAATAAAGCTCGTTGTCGTTTTTCCGTTCGTGCCGGTAATTCCGATAAGGGAGAGACTCTTTGAAGGATGTCCGTAAAAAGCGGACGAAATGAGGGCCAGGGTTTTCCTGCTTTCAGGAACCTCAACGAATGAGGTACTGTTCAGATCAGCGTGTTGTTTCGCATCTGCTACTATCGCATTTTCCATAATTATTGCAGCAGCCCCCCGGCTTAATGCATCCTTTATATAATCATGGCCGTCCACCCTGAATCCCTTAACAGCCACAAAGATAAAATCCTTTTCAACTAATCTCGAATCATACGCAAGACCTTTAATTTCAATATTTAGAGGTCCGTCCGTTCTTCTTATATTGAGACCTTCTAAAAGTTCTAACGTGGTCATTTAACCCGTTAAGGCGGTCCTCCCTATCTCGATCTGGTGACAAGATAAATTTTATTCGCATCTCTTTCCATAGGGACACCCAGATACGTAAAAGTATTTTCAACTATTTTCTTGAATACCGGGGCGGCAACCACCCCTCCGTATATTTGCTTCTGCGGCTCATAAATAACAACAATAAGCGCGACCTTCGGGTCGTCCGCAGGCACGAAGCCCACAAAGGAACTCACATATTTAGTTCTGGAATAACGTCCTTTTTTGGGATCGAATATCTGGGCCGTGCCGGTCTTTCCGGCAACCAGGTTCCCTTTGATATAAGCCTTAGTCGCTGTACCCCCTTCTTCCACAACCATCTTCAGGATATTTTTGACAGTTTCAGCCGTTTCCCTCGAAACAACACGCCTCTCGACCTCGGGCGTGGTCCTCTTTATTACAGCCCCCGAAGGCGATATAATATCCGAGACAACATAAGGCTTCATCAATAACCCGCCGTTGGCGATCGCTGCGAATGCCCTTATGATCTGCATCGGAGTTGCTCCGATTTCCTGGCCTATCGACAACTCGGCCAGAGAAATGCCGGACCATTCATCTGTCTCCCTCAGAATTCCGCTCGCTTCACCCGGGAAGTCTATTCCGGTCTTATCTCCGAAGCCGAACCTTTTCAGATAGTCATAATATTTCTCCTCACCCAGTCTGAACCCGATCTTTACGGAACCGACATTCGACGACCTCTGGATCACTTCCGAAAAGTTAAGGATACCCATCTTATGAGCGTCATTGATCCTTTTACCGCCTACCACGATATAACCCTTTGATACATCAAACATATCATCAAGCTTTACGACTTTCTCTTCGATCGCGGCTGCGGCAAGAACCAATTTCAATGTTGAACCGGGTTCGAAGATATCAGTGATAGCCCTGTTCCTCCTATCTCCCCAGAACTTCTCAAACTTTGCCCTGTTTCTTCTATTCGGCCCTTTAACGGAAAGGTTCGGGTCATAGGTAGGCCTGTTCGACATTGCCAGTATCTCACCTGTTGAAGGATCCATCATTATCGCAACAGCCGCCTTTGCCTTCCATTTCTCGACCGCGTTTGCAAGTTCCCTCTCAACAATATGCTGAATACCTTCGTCTATGGTAAGCAAAAGATTATTACCCGAAACATTGTCATCAATCTCCCCCGAAAGGCTGTTACCCCGGGCATCGGTCGATACGGAAACGTTTATCCCCTTTCCTTTGAGGAACTCATCATAGTAAAGCTCAAGGCCGGAGATACCAATATTATCTATATCGGTAAAGCCGAGTATATGCGACGCGGTATTCCCTTTTGGGTAAAAGCGTTTTGCTTCGGTCATCATGCCAAGCGCCTCAAACCCCGGTCCATCCATCAGCTTGCGGACTTTACGGACTGCCTCAGGTTCCATTTTCCTGTCGACCCAGACAAATTTCTTCTTCCTTTTTTTGAGAAGTGTCCTGCTCAGATCCTTGTATGAGACCTTCACAAGCGGGGATACTTCGCGTGAGAAGCTTCTTGTATCTTTAATCAGCTTTGGCACCGCATATAGAGAATATGTATCAATATTGGTGGCCATCTCTTTCATGTTCCTGTCCCAGATCACACCCCTCTCGGGGTTTAATGTCTTCTTGAACTGGTACTGCTGTGCGGCCCTTCTGGAGAGTTTATCGTGGTCAAAGATCATCAGGTCCACCAACCGCCACGATATCACTACGAAGCAGAAAAGGATAACGGTAATGATGACCAATGCGCGCTTCCGACTTTTTTTGAGATGCTCCTGGTGAGGGTTGTGATCAAAAAGCTTCAGGTTCTCGTCGTTCTGATTTCTTCTCTTCGTCATAGAATCCTTATCAGGTCCTGACGCCCCCCGCCAAGTTGCCTGCTGGAAAGATTATGTCAATCTTAAGCCAACATAAAGCTTTACCTCTTTTTATTCCTCATCCCAGAATCTTATTAATTTCATTTAAGTCCAGTTGCAGCCGCTGATCATCTTAAGCGATTGCCCGAAGAGTTATTGTTAGATACTTTGTAAGCCACTGCCGCGGCTGTCCTTTTGACAAAAAAGACATTTTCCCTTTCAGGCAGTGACATCCCGAGGCGTTTTATAGCGACATTTTCGATCTTCTCTGACGAATAATAACTCGCCCTCTGCGCAACCACTATTTTGCGGTTATGGTAAAGATCTGCCCTCTGCGACTCCAGGTCTCCGAGCTCGTACTCAATATTGACAACAGAAGCCCGCAGCCAGACAATGGCAAACAAACAGAAAGCGAAATATATTACAAAGCTGACCTTTATGAGAGCCCCTCTTTTTTTGCGATTTTTCACCCTGATGTTACTCATATCTTCTCCGCCACCCTTAGTTTTGCACTTCTCGATGATGGGTTAAGCTTCTGCTCCTCCCTTTCAGGCACTATAGGTTTTTTTGTAATGATCCTGAACAACCCCTCTTTGGCAAGTTTTCTGAAAGCATTCTTAACGATTCTGTCCTCAAGTGAATGATATGAGAGAACACAAAATCTCCCTTTTTCTTCAAGCAATTCCGCCCCTGAATCAACAGCTTTCGAGAGCTCGTCCAATTCGGAGTTCACCTTGATCCGAAGGGCCTGGAAGCTCCTGGTAGCCGGGTGGATCCTGCCCCTTCTGCCGACAGCCTTCTCGATTATAGTTGCGAGTTCCTTACAGGAGGTGATACGGTTCTTGCGGCGCGCAAAGACTATTGACTTGGCGATCCTCCGGCTGTACCTCTCCTCACCATATTGATAGATAATATCCGCAAGGTCTTTTTCTTTATAACTGTTCACCACTTTTTCCGCGGTAAGATCGCTGCTCTGGTCCATTCTCATATCGAGCGGTTCATCCCTCATAAAGCTGAATCCCCTGCCTTCGGCCTTCAGGTGAAGCGTCGAAACCCCTGCGTCGAGTATGATACCGTTCACCTTTTCATAACCCAGGCTGTTCACAACGTCTTTCATATTGGAAAATCTATTCTTTATAAGGTGAACCTTCTCAAATCCCTTTAAACGCTCCCTGGCTATCTCGATGGCATTTTCATCCCTGTCTATACCAATTAATGTGCACCCTTGCGCACACTGGAGAATCCCTTCCGCGTGTCCCCCGAGGCCTAAAGTTGCATCAATATATATTCCTGAACTCTTCAATTCCAAAGCCGCCAAAACCTCCTCCAGCATTACCGGGACATGAATTACATCCATTTACATGTCAAGTTTTGAAAACTCCTCCATCATTGCCTTTTTATTTATCTTCTGCGGGTCTACTATGTTGTCGCACTCGTTCCTGTCCCAGAGCTCTATCCTGTTGCCGAGCCCTATAACGACGATCTCGCTGTTCAGTCCGGCGCTTGACCTGAGCACAGACGAAACTAATATCCTGCCCTGTTTGTCGATCTCACACTCCTGGGCAGACCCGATGACCCTGCGCATATAGTACTTCACCGCGTCAGACGTCTGCGGCTTGTCTTTCATTTTTTCGACCAGCCTGTTCCATTCATCGACAGGATAAGCGGACAAACACTTATCGAATACGTCGTTCGCCAGTATCAATTTTGAATTATTGTGAGTGGACGAGAGAATTTCACGGAATGGGGCCGGGATGATCACTCTACCCTTTGGATCTAATGTGTTATAATATGTTCCGGAGAAACCTGGCACCTTACCTCCACTTTATGACATTATTTAACCACTTTGCCCCACTTTTACCCACTGAGTATATTAATATTGTGAAATGCTTGTCAAGGGAAAAAAGCATTGTTTTTCTTAATTCCATATTTTGTGGCCTTATATGGCTATTGATACTACTTATAGTGGGTTATCAATACTGGTTGCATGAATAAATTCAATAATGTATCCTGAGAATAATGATAGACCCTGTAGAAAGATTCCTGAATTACCTGACCGTGGAGAAAGGTCTCTCTCCAAATACACTGGATGCCTACAGGCGAGATATCCTCAAATTCCGCGAATACCTTAAGGAAAATGGGAGAAAAATAACGAATTTCAAGAAAGATGACCTTGTATCCTTTATAGATAAGCTCCGCAACTCAGGGAACCAGGCATCGACCCTGGCACGCCATATCGCCTCTCTCAGGGGATTCTGCAAGTTCCTGCTCATAGAGGGGATCATCAAGGAAGACCCTATTGAGAACCTCTCTACACCCAAAGGCTGGAAACGCATACCAAAGATCATAGGCATCGAAGAGGTCTCAATCCTGCTGAGCACACCCGGGGGCCAGAAACTTTCCCTGCGGGACAGGGCAATGCTTGCGACCATCTATTCTTCGGGCCTCAGGGCGAGCGAGGTCGTAAATATAAAAATGGGGGATATAAATTTTGAAGGCGGCTTCCTGAGAGTAAAGGGTAAGGGCTCGAAAGAACGGGTCGTGCCGATAAACGACGCAGCGATAGGAACTATCGTGAATTATATCGAAGAGTCAAGACCCCAAATATTGAAGAAAAGAACAAGCGAGTACCTCTTTCTTGCAAAAGGCGGTAAACCGATGACAAGACAGCGGCTCTGGCAGCTGATCAAAAAGTACTCGGCCGGGTTATCAATAGAGATATCACCTCACACTCTCAGACACTGCTTTGCGAGCCATCTTCTGGACGGCGGTGCGGACCTGAGGGCCCTTCAAAAAATGCTCGGTCATACCGATATATCAACGACCCAGATATATACCAAGGTCACGCCTGAGAGACTCAGAAAGATCCACAAAGAGCATCACCCGCGGGGATAGCGACAGACCGTCCCGCAGACAATATCCCGCCACAAAAAACTTGTAAACAAAGCATTCCAAAGCTATAATGACAACATCTATACTTAGTTGCATACATAACGTGGGGGGTTGCATTTGCTAAGAGAACTCAAGGAAACAGAACTTAAGAACAGCTGTAAACATTCCGAATTACCGTTCAATACTACAGATGATATTTCCGCTTTAAAAGAGACCATCGGGCAGAAAAGGGCCTTAAGCGCCCTGGAGTTCGGACTGGACATAGACAGCCACGGGTTCAACATATATATTCTCGGTGAGAGTGGTACGGGCAAGATGACCACCATCAAGAATATCCTGGAAGAAAAATCCAAAGAAGAACCGGTACCCAAGGACTGGTGCTACGTTTACAATTTTAAGGACAACGACAATCCCCACGCATTAAGCCTGCCGCCCGGAAAGGGCCTCTCATTCCAGAAGGACATGGATGAAATGATATCAGTCCTGCAGCAGGAGATACCCAAGATATTCGATTCCAAAGAATATGAGAATCAGAAGACAAATATCCTCACGGACTTCCAGACAAAGCAGAAGGGACATTTCGCCTCACTTGAACATGAGGCAAAAGAAAAAGAATTCACGCTCAGGAAAACCGTCAGCGGACTTGTACTGGTCCCGCTAAAGAAAACTGGTGAGGCATTGAGCGAAGAAGAGTACGAAGCCCTTGAACCGAAAGTCAAGAACAAGATAGAGATTATAGGGAAAGAGCTGCAGGAAAAGCTCGATGACGCGATAAGAATTGTTCGGGATGAAGAGAAAAAGATCAAGGAGATAATAAAGGACCTCGAGCGTGAGGCTACATCTTCTTCTGTCAAACACAGGATCGAGGATATCAGGAAGACGTTCAAGGATGAGATCGATGTCTCCGCGTATCTTGATGAAGTAGAAGAAGACATCCTTAACAATCTGGACGACTTCAAGCTACAGGAAGAACAGGCATCCGCCCTGCAGTTTATGAAGCCGGCCAAGTCCGAACCCTCATTCAACAAGTATGCCGTAAATGTCTTTGTAAACAACCTGGACCGGAAAGGCGCGCCTGTCGTGATCGAGAGCAACCCGACCTATTACAATCTTTTCGGGAGGGTTGATCATAAATTGCAGTACGGCATGGCAATGACCGATTTCACCATGATAAAAGCCGGCGCTCTCCAGAGGGCGAACAACGGCTACCTGGTCATAGACGCTCTTGAACTCCTCAAAAATATTTTCGCCTATGACTCGCTCAAACGGACAATAAAGGACAAAGAAATAAAGATCGAGGATGTATGGGAACAGTACCGTCAGGTCTCGACCATTACGCTGAGACCGGAACCGATCCCGTTCAACGTAAAGATAATACTGGTCGGGAACCCGCAGCTATATTACCTGCTTTATAATATTGACGAAGAATACAGGGAGCTCTTCAAGGTAAAGGCAGACTATGAGAACCGCATGAACAGGAACGAAGAGAACACCCTTAAGTACGCCAATTTTGTGCAGACCAAGTGCTCAGAGAAGGGTCTAAAGCCCTTTAATAAGGACGCGGTCGCGAAGGTAATCGAGTATGGCTCAAGACTCGCCGAACACCAGAACAAGCTCTCGGCCAAGTTCAGCGATATAGCGGACCTGTTGAGAGAGGCGGACTACTGGGCAAAAAAGAACGGTAACGGCATCATAACCGCCGAAGACATCGATAGGGCCCGGCAGGAAAGACTATACCGCGTAAACAAGGTGGAAAATAAGATACTCGAAGCAACGAAGGAAGGAACACTGCTCATCCGGACCGAAGGTGCCGTAACTGGACAGATCAACGGGCTTGCAGTAATAGACCTCGGTGACCACAGATTCGGCACACCTTCAAGAATAACTGCGAGGACATACGCCGGCAAAGCTGGCATTGTAAATATCGAGCGTGAGACCAAGATGAGCGGGAAGATCCACGAAAAGGCGATCATGACGCTCACCGCGTATCTCGGTGGAACGTATGCGAGGAAACAGTCCCTCAGCCTGACCGCTTCCATAACCTTTGAACAGCTTTACGGCATGATAGAAGGCGACAGCGCCACATGCGCGGAACTCTACGCGATCCTGAGCAGTATATCCGGCATCCCGATAAAGCAGTCCTTTGCAATAACAGGTTCAATGAACCAACATGGCGAGGTCCAGCCCATAGGCGGGGTCAATGAAAAGATAGAGGGTTTCTATGAACTCTGCAAACAGAACGGGCTCAACGGGGACCACGGAGTTATAATACCGGAGCGCAACCTTATTAATCTGATGCTGAACAGCGAAGTGATAGAGGCCGTTGCTAAGAAAAAATTCAGGATATACTCTATTGATAATATAGAGGATGGGATAAAAATACTAACCGGCATGGCCCCCGGAAAATTGAAGGCTGATGGAACGTATCCCAAAGGAACATTCAACTCAGCAGTGATGGAAGCATTAAAAGAGCTTTCTGACGCTCTGGGACCAGATAAAAATATTAACGACAATGGAAATGGGAAAAAGAGAGCCGATGACACTTCTTCTCAATGCGGTAAGAACAAGTGCAGTGAATAAACAGAAAATATTGATACGCAGTGTGAACTGGATCGGCGACGCAGTCCTGACAATTCCCGCTATAAAGGCCATACGCAATGCATTCCCTGAAGCCCATATAAGCCTGCTCACAAAGCCATGGACCGCAGAGATTTTCAGCGGGAATCCCGACATTGACGAGATCATTTTATATGACAAAACGTTCAAAGGCATCACCGGAAAGTTCAGGCTCGCCAAAATATTAAGAAGCTCCTGTTTCGACACTGCTATACTCCTTCAGAACGCCTTTGACGCCGCGTTTCTCACATGGCTCGCGAGGATACCCGAAAGGATCGGCTACAAAAGAGACTGCAGGGGCTTCCTGCTGACAAAGGGGATTCCAGTTCCAGTAGAGATCCCCGGACAGCACCAGGTCAACTATTATCTGAACATCGTAAGGGCCATTCAAGAAAATATAGAGGAAACACCCCCCTATATCCATTTGACCGACAATGAAAGACAGTGGGCGAGAGAATTGATCGCGTCCAAACTACATGACCCTCACCTTCCGCTTATAGGTATTAACCCGGGGGCTGCATACGGATCGGCCAAGAGATGGCCGCCCGGGAATTTCGCCGAATTGATAATGAAGATCATCAACGACCTTAACGGCAGGGTCATTATATTCGGAAGCCAGGCCGAGGTCGAGATCGCAAATGAGATCATTAATGAGATCAACGTCCTGAAAATAAAAAAACGAATAGAATTCGGCTCGCGCATCATGGTAATGTCCGGCAAGACAAGCCTCAGGGAACTTGCCGCACTGATATCGGAATGCGACGCGTTCATAACCAATGATTCAGGCCCCATGCATATAGCGTCTGCCCTGCATGTGCCAACAGCGGCCATATTCGGCTCGACCGATCCCGCGGCAACCGGACCATTCGGAAAGAGCCATAAGGTCATCACAACAAACCTGCCCTGCTCCCCCTGCCTCAAAAGGAAGTGCCCTGAAAAGCACCTCGCCTGCATGACAGAGATAACTCCGGACATGGTCTTCGGCTCGCTTAATGAAATTCTTCCAATGCAGAGAGCGGTATTTCTCGATAAGGACGGTACCATCATCGAGGACAAGAACTACCTGAATAGTTTTGATAACCTTGTCATACTTCCGCTCGCAAAAAAGAACCTGCAGCAGCTTAAAACAGCCGGTTTCAAGCTGATCGGGATAACCAACCAGTCCGGTATCGGAAGGGGTATCGTGGACGAGCAGTTCGTCATTGAATCAAACGAGCTCCTGCAGAAAAAACTCGGGATAGATGATTTTTATTACTGTCCTCACCACCCAGATGATAAATGCTCCTGCAGAAAACCCGAGCACCTGATGATGCTTGAAGCTCGGCTCGATCACGGGATAGACCTGAAAAGGTCGTATGTGATCGGTGACAAAGAGTCCGACGTTCTTCTCGGGAAGAACACAGGCGCCACCGGCGTCCTCCTCTCGGCAACACCGCTCTTTGATAAATCAAGTGCGGCCTTTATCGCAAAGGATCTGAGTGAGGCGGTTGAGTGGATACTCAAGAGAGAGATACGGTTAGGGCGGAGCTTTCAGCTGTAACTCAAGAGTGCGGGGTCAGGCTTGAAAATTGACATTTAAAATCACAAGTTCGCAAGCCTGCAGCCGCATCTTAGATTTGACCCGAAGAGCGAATCTGCGGGGGTTGTGATAGAATATCTCAATGAAAATCCTGGTGATCAAACCCAGCTCTTTAGGGGACGTGATACACGCCCTGCCCTTTCTGAATTCTGTAAAGGAGTCATTCCCGACAGCCGAGATAGACTGGGTAATAAGCAAGAGCCTCAAGGGCCTGCTGGAAGACAATCCTCTCATCAACGATCTCATAGTCCTGAACAAAGACTCCTGGAAGAACATCAGGAGACTGCCGAAGACACTGGCCGAGATCGCGCGCCTCAAAAAACAGCTGAAAAAGAAAGAATATAATTTTGTAGTTGACCTTCAGGGTCTCTTGCGGAGCGGACTGATCGCATTCTCTACCCATGCCACTCAAAAGGTCGGTTTCGCGGACTCACGCGAAGGGAGCACTATCTTTTATGACAAAAAGCTCACGGTAGACAGATCCCTTCACGCAGTGGACAAGTGTCTGGAAGCAGCAAAGGCGATTGGAGCCAATCTGAAAAAGGCGAAGTTCCCGCTTAATGTTAGCAAGGACGCCAAAGAAAGGATGAGGGAACTATTGGGCGATACAGACGAATATATTGTTATCGTGCCCTCGGCAAGATGGGCCTCAAAGAGATGGCCCGCGGAGAAGTTTGCCGCACTTATAAAAAAAACCTCCTTCCCCTGCGTTATCGCCGGCACCAAAGGAGACAGGAAGATATCCAAAAAGATAATCGATTCGATTAATAAAGGCGGCCATAAAAAGAATTGGAAGAACACGATAATCGACCTATGCGGAAAGACTGACTTGAAGGAACTAACCGCGTTGCTGGCAGGCGCAGAGGCAGTTGTAAGTAATGATTCCGGCCCTATGCACATTGCAGCGGCCCTCAACAAACCGGTCGTTGCGATCTTCGGTCCGACTGACCCGGTCAAGACCGGCCCTTACGGCTGGCAGACAAACAAAAAACTGACCGTGATCAAGACACTGGTTTCATGCGGGCCATGCAGGAATAAAAATTGTGCCGACCTTATATGTATGGAGAAGATAAGCTCGAACAAGGTTATGAAGGCCCTGAAGGAATATCTATGAAAATATCCAGATCCATTTCGTTCACTACTATCTTTTTCATAATACTTTTCTTTCTTTCCAATTTTGCGGAAGCAGGATCAAAAACATATCATTACAATCTCTACTGGTCCGGTATAAAGGCCGGTGAGGCAACCCTGGAATATCTGGATACCCCCGAGGGTTTCACGATCAAGACACATGCCGTATCCTCAAAGTTCATTTCGATATTTTATAAAGTGGATGACCGGGCGGAGACAGTTCTTTACCCTGACGGATACCCCAAAATTACCACCCTGAACATCAGTGAGGGCCGCCACACTAAACATAAGGTCACAAGCTTCATCCAGAAAACCGAAGAGACGCCTCAAAAAATATTTTTCCATGACATTCTCAAAGATGAAAAAGCGGAGTATAAACTGGACAAGCCGGCTTACGATCCTTTATCAGGGTTTTACGTGATGACCCAAATACCTATGGAAATTGGAAAGACAGAATATATCAGTATGTTTGACAGCAAAAAGATATTCGACGCGGAGATCAATGTACTGAAGAAAGAGAATATCAGCGTGCCGGCGGGCAAGTTCGATACGATAGTGATAAACCCGGTCCTGCAAACAGAGGGCCTCTTTGTCCGGAATGGAAAGATGTTCATATGGCTCACCGATGATGAGAGGAAGATCCCCGTGATGTTCAGGAGCAAGGTCAAGATAGGAAGTTTTGTGGCAAAACTGGCGGAGGAGAACTGAAACAGCGCATTCCAGGCAATCATCCCTTTACCAAACTATCTGTATTATTGAAATATAGGCAGGAAAAATTATAAAATAAGAGTTGAGTTTTAATCCTTTTAAATTTCTACAAATCACCATTAAATATGGTTTCAAGGAGGTTGAATGAACATCGCTGTTATCGGAAGTGGCTACGTTGGATTGATCACCGGTGCATGCTTTGCGGAATTCGGGCTGAACGTTACCTGTGTGGACAACGATGAAAAGAAGATACAAACATTGAAAAAGGGAGAGGTGCCTTTCTATGAGCCCGGACTCGAAAATCTGCTCAAGAAAAACATCAAGGCAAAACGCATGCACTTCACAAGTAATCTGGCCGAGGCCGTGGAATCTTCTCTCGTTATCTTTATAGCGGTCGGCACTCCTCCTAAAGCCGATGGTTCGGCAGAGATGAAATTTGTCGAAGGTGTCGCAAAAGAGATCGCGCAAAATATAAAAAACTATAAGGTCATTGTAACAAAGAGCACTGTTCCTGTCGGAACAGGAGAAAAGATCAGCAAGATCATTAAAAAGAACATCAAGGGAAAAGTCGATTTTGATGTTGTATCAAATCCCGAATTCCTGAGAGAAGGCGCCGGGATCGAAGACTTCATGAGGCCGAACAGGGTCGTTATCGGCACATCGAGCACACAGGCCACAGCGATAATGAAGGACCTTTACAGTCCGCTTTACCTTATCGAGGCCCCGATAGTCATTACCGACATAAAGACCGCGGAACTCATAAAGTACGCCTCGAACGCGTTCCTTGCCACAAAAATATCCTTTATAAACGAGATAGCGAACCTCTGCGAGAGTGTCGGAGCGGATGTGCAGACAGTATCTAAGGGCATGGGCCTTGACAGGAGGATAGGTTCGAAGTTCCTGCACGCCGGCCCTGGTTACGGCGGTTCATGTTTTCCGAAAGATACTCAGGCACTCTCGAAGATAGGAAAAAAGAATAAAGTAACCCTCGGGGTCATAGACGCGACGATCCGGGCCAATGAATTCCAGAAAGAGAGGACCGCCGACAATATTCTGAAAACAATGGGGAAGATAAAGGGGAAAACTGTTGCTATACTCGGTCTCTCTTTCAAACCCAATACCGATGATATGAGGGATGCGCCGTCCCTGCTCATTATCAAAAAACTTTTAAAAGCAGGCGCCAGGGTGAAGGCTATTGATCCTGTGGCAATGAAGGAGGCAAAGAAGATCCTCCCCAAGGTCACATTTACCAACGACGTTTATGCCGCGATAAAAGGCGCGGAGGCCGTCATAATAGTCACCGAGTGGAACGAATTCAGAAACCTGGATCTCGTGAAGATAAAAAAGATCCTGAAAGGCAAATTATTTTTTGATCTCAGGAACATATATGAACCTGCCAAATTATTTAAGATGGGTTTTGATTATCACTGTATCGGGAGGGGCAACCTTTAGAAGATTACCCCATACTCTTGACATTAAGAAGGGAATTCAATAAAATTACTCTTTATGCGAAAACCATTTATAGCAGCAAATTGGAAGATGAACAAGACCGCTGAGGAGACCGAAGCTTTCATCAACTCTTTTCTCCCTATGGTCAAAGATGTAACAGATGTCGATATCCTGCTGGCACCGCCTTTTACTTCATTAAGCGCAGCGGCAAAACTTCTGAAAGGGTCCAATGTGATCCTCGCTGCCCAGAACATGCATTTTGAAGAGAATGGAGCCTATACCGGCGAGATATCGTGTGAAATGCTCCGCTCCGCGGGCTGTACATGCGTGATCATCGGGCATTCAGAAAGAAGGCAGTATTTCCTCGAAACCGACGAGATGGTGAATAAAAAGATCAAGACAGCCAGAAAACACGGGTTCGATGTGATCCTCTGTATCGGAGAGTCATTAGAGGAGAGAGAGGCAAACAAGACCTTTGAGGTCCTGGACACGCAGCTTTCAGGTTCTTTAAATGACATATCCCTTGAAGGCATAACAATAGCATATGAGCCGATCTGGGCGATCGGGACCGGCAAGACAGCCTCAAAGGAACAGGCAAATGAGGCACACGCCAATATACGTGAATGGCTGAGAAAAAATAAAGAAGGCGCTGATAATGTAAGGATACAGTACGGCGGAAGCGTTAAGCCGGACAATATCGAGGACCTTATGTCCGAACCCGAAGTGGACGGGGCGCTTGTCGGCGGCGCGGCACTCAAACCAGACAGCTTTGCCGGCATAGTGAACGGCGCAAATAAAAAATAAAAAGGTAATAAAAAATGTATACAGTGGTATTAGTGATCCATCTTATAGTATGTTTTTTCCTGATATTCATAATCCTGGTCCAGAGCAGTAAGGGCGCTGAAATGGGCGCTGCCTTCGGCGGTTCAAGCCAGACACTCTTCGGGAGCAGAGGCGCGGCAACGTTTATGAACAAACTCACGACAACAGCAGCGATCGTCTTCATGATCTCTTCTCTTGTGCTGGCTATCCTCTCGGTAAGAAGAGGGTCTGTCATGTCTTCGATAATTGTTGATCAACCTGCCGCACAGGTCGAAGACCAACCCGCAGCCCCGGGACAGGGTGAGGTTCAGGACACGGCAGCAGTACCAGCGAAAAAAGCTGAATAGTATTCACTAATAAATTAATAATAAAAAAGGGGCCGGATTAATATCCGGCCCCTTTTTACGTCTACATTATTTAATCCCTAAAACAGGCTCGGGTGTTCCATCATCAGTATCAATGCTTCCTTCTGTGCATCGGTGATCGAGGTAGTTCCGTTAGTTGTACCACTAAGGTTGTTCATTATCAAGTACTTATTGGTCTTATACGTCAGTTCAGCGGCCTTTTCCTCTGCACGGGTCGGCTGCGTCTGTCCTTCATCAAAGATATCCCAGCGGGTATTCTCGGCAATCATCATGTCCTCCTGTATACCCATAAGCTCGGCAAATGAAGGTGGCGGTCCGCCTACAGTAAAATCGGTACGTACGCCGGAGCCGTTCAACCAACCCATATTTGACGGAACCGGAAGGGATGCTGCAACTGTTGTACGGTCATATGCTAAATCCCCTGATGCTGTAATTATTGATGCCACCCAGTTAGTTGCAACAACCTGTGGTATGGGCCAGTTTACTGTAGTAACGCCATCGAAATCCAGGTAGGTCCCAAAATCTGCAGGCAAATCCCCTACCGATATGCCTGTAAAAGCATCCGCAATATTCCCCTTCATATCAGTTATGTCTTGACCACTCGCAGCGATAGCAGTTTGAAAAGTGCTAAATGCACCTTGATAAGCGGTATCCATCTGATTTCTGATCTGCTGGGTCATCAATGACGGATCGTCATAATACTGAGAATATTGTTTATCAAGATTTTCCATCGTTGTCATCATTGTCGCAACCGCTGCATTGAACGTATCTATCTGAGTACCGCTGGCATTAAGTGTGTTCAAGGCATCGGAATAGCTTGACTTTACTTTTATGGCCGCTATGCGCATAAAGAAACTGCCCATTGCCTGCTGGATAGAAGCCTGATGGTCAGCACCGAACGCATTGAAGGCATCCAGTGCATCCTGATTACCGTCAACTACTTCGCCTGCACTGTCATGCGCCCCGACTATCAGACCCAGATCAATGTCCGCTGCAATAGCCGCGTCAATAAAGATGTCAGCGATCAGACCGGCGGCCAGTGCCATATCATCGGAGGCCTGGCCTGGATTATCGACCGCGCTCTTGAAAAGTGTAGTGAAATTGCTCAAATCCTTATTGGGCTGGTTATAGATCAGCTTCTGCTTGAACAAAGTCAGCTTTGCTGCAGAGACACCGTTGCTTGTCAGGAAGGACTCGAATCCAACCATGATAGCGGTCTTCCCTAATGTTGCTACATTGTTGAGATCAGTATCGTCAAGATTGTCGGCACGAGTCAGAATAAGCCCGTATGCCACAACGATCGGATCATCGGTACCGGCAAGGAGCAGTGATTTCAATATCATATTGGCCTGGACAGTCGAAAGACTGTTGGCTCCAAGCTGACCTGTGCCGCCAGCCGGCGGAGCAGGTGAAAATGATCTGCGCTGCACAGCATCCAATGAATCTTTTACGGTCAACACAAGAAAGAAAGTGTCTGGAAACATAGGCACACTTGAAAAACTGAATGTGATCTTACCATTTGCATCAGCAACAGCCGATGTAGTGCCAACATCCGTAGTCGTGCCGTTACTGTTTACCTTGGATAAAGTAACGGAGTATGTTTCCCCGACTGTCAGGGCATTGGCAGTGGCGCCTGTAAATAGTAACAGGGCGATCAGGATCATCCCTGTTATGAAGCGAATTGTTTTAGATGAAGCTTTCATTTTATATCCTCCGGGTTTCATATTAATATTTTTTAGCTGCCGCTACCGCTTAAGCCGGCGGTTTGTGTGCTACCACTACTACTACTGCTGCTGCCTCCTCCGCATCCGGAAAAGATTAGAAGCGTACTAAACATCAAGATACAGAAAAACAATGAAACAACTTTTCTTTTCATCTCCTTACCTCCATTAAATTCATATCAAATTGATTTTTCTGTTATATAGTATTATCGGTATTCAGCATGAAAACATTAAGATGGACAAAAGCAGGAATTCGGGTATAATAATTGTTTGAAACATAAAATCTTTTCCCGGAGGCATTCTATGCTGCTTGAAAACATGACAATGGCGGAAAAAATAGTCATATGAAAGATCCGCTGGTACATGATAAATCCTACTCCGTTGAAACGGGAAAGCTCCATATGACCTGTCCCCACAGCGAAAGGACCGGGATCAAGATTCATGTAGTGGTAAAGGACGGTTATTGTTACCGCTCAGAAGACTGCATGGTGATCTGGTGCAAGTTCAACCGGTTACAGACAGACCTGGACAAGTTTCTCTCTTTGATCTGGTAGCTCCCATATTTCCCGAACTTCCCAAATTTAATAAATCTTTCCGGGGCTCTTGCAAAAAATCCGTAATTTCTGCTATATTTATTGCTCGGAGGTTACAGTGAAACAAGGAATACATCCAGAAATAAAAGAAGTTAACGCTGTGTGCGCCTGTGGAGAGTCTTTTATAACAAGATCCACACAGGAGAAAATACATGTTGACAGTTGTTCGAAGTGCCACCCTTTCTTCACCGGCAAGCAAAAGCTCCACGACGCTGAAGGAAGAGTTGAGAAATTCAAAAAGAAATACGAAAAACGCAATAAGTAGCTAAGTTCAAAAGGAAACTCGCATTCAATTTGTTTATCAAAAGAGTGTTGGGTTTCCTTTTTTATTGTGCAGAGACAGTAAATTCTCCCCTTTAAAAAAAGTGGTTGTATTTTAAAAATGAGCGATATAGGCGGACAGGCAGTAATCGAAGGCGTAATGATGAGGTCGGGAAACGCATGGACCGTTGCGGTCAGAAATTCCGATAAAGAGATCGTACTGAAAAAAGAACACGCAAAAGAATTGCCAAAGTTCTTAAAGCTTCCTATATTGAGAGGTGTCATAGCACTTGTTCAGGCCCTTTCAATAGGGATCAGAGCCCTCCTCTTCTCTGCCGAGGCATCGGGACTTGACGAAGAAAAACCTTCTTCCCTTTCTCTCGCGCTTACGGTTCTTTTCTCGTTCGCGGTCGGGATCGGCCTCTTCCTGTTCCTGCCGCTCTACACTACCAAACTTATGGGCGCCCTGCTTGCATCCATTAATGAAAGCTCGCTGGTCTTTAATCTTGTGGACGGAATTATCAGGGTATTAATATTCCTTCTATACGTAGTCCTGATCAGCACGAACAAGGACATAAGGAGAGTGTTCCAGTATCACGGAGCTGAGCACAAAGCTGTCCATGCATTTGAAGCAGGAGTCGATCTCACGCCGCAGAATATAGAGAAGTTCAGCACCGTTCACCCGAGGTGCGGCACAAGCTTTCTGATAATGGTCATGCTGCTGAGCATACTGGTCTTTTCGCTCATCCCAAAAGAATGGCCATTTATTTATAAGTTCTTATCAAGGATAGCCCTTATGCCGTTGATTGCCGGGCTGTCGTATGAATTCATCAAGTTCTCTTCAAAAAAGATGAACAATACATTTGTCCGCATGCTGGCTATGCCCGGGCTGTGGCTCCAGAAACTAACAACAGGCATTCCATCGCATGACCAGATAGAGGTGGCTGCCAGGGCATTGAAAGAAGTGCTTGAAATGGACGGGAAAAGGGAGAGCAAAGCAGATGTTACTTGATAAACTTAAAGAGATCGAAAACAGGTATAACGAACTGAACAAAATTCTCGAGGACCCCGAAATCTTTTCGGATTACACAAAGAGCCAGAAATATTCAAAGGAACAGGCAGATCTTCAAGAGATAGTCTATAAAATAAGGGAATACAAAAATATCATTTCCGGCATAAGTGAGGCGGAAGAGATGCTCAAGACCGAAAAGGACGAGGGGATGAAAGAACTCGCAGAACTTGAGCTTGAAGAATTGAAAGAAAAAATGCCGGGTATAGAAGAAGAACTGAAGTTCATGCTCATCCCGAAGGACCCGCGTGATTCAAAAAACATTATACTTGAAATAAGGGCCGGCACCGGCGGCGACGAAGCAGGCCTTTTTGCCGCGGATCTATTCAGGATGTACACCAAATACGCAGAGAATAAACGCTGGAAAGTCGAGATCATGGACATGCATTCAACCGGCGTCGGCGGGCTAAAAGAAGTGGTCGCCTCGATACAGGGTAAAGGGGCATACAGCAAGCTGAAGTATGAAAGCGGAACACACCGTGTCCAGAGGGTCCCGACAACCGAGACATCCGGAAGGATTCATACTTCTGCCGCAACCGTAGCCGTCCTGCCAGAAGCCGAAGAGGTCGACCTGAAGATCGATCCAAAGGACCTCAGGATCGATACATACTGCTCGTCGGGTCCCGGTGGGCAGGGCGTTAACACGACATATTCCGCTGTCAGAATCGTACATGAACCGACAGGGCTCATAGTCCAGTGCCAGGACAGCCGTTCCCAGATAAAGAACAGGGCAACGGCCATGAAGGTCATGCGTTCGAGATTATATGACCTTGAACTTGAGAACCAGGAAAAAGAGAGGTCAGATGACCGGAAGTCACAGGTCGGTTCCGGTGACAGGAGCGAGAGGATCAGGACCTATAATTTCCCGCAGAACAGGGTGACCGACCACAGGGTCGGCCTGACCCTTCATAAGCTCTCCTTGATACTCGAGGGCGAACTTGATGAACTCATTGAGAACATGACGATCTACTTCCAGACCGAAAAGCTGAAGGGAATATAAAAACAGCCCTGCCTGCCGGCAGGCAGGTGTCAGTAAAAATCAGTAGCTGATAGCTAATAGCTGAATGCTGAAAGCTTATTAACATGAGAGCGTTAGAAAAATTACAGGAAATATCAAAGAAACTTTCCCCTCTAAATATTGAAAACCCTGCGCGTGAAGCCGAGATATTACTGCACCAGGGGCTCAATATGGATCTTGTTGAGATGTACAGGGACAATCCCGAGATCAACAATGACCAGACAGTGATTATCGAGGATATGATCAAGAGGAGGGCCATGCACGAACCTCTTCAGTACATAACCGGTCATACTGATTTTATGGGGCTTAAGATATCGGTCGGACAGGGTGTGCTTATACCAAGACCCGAGACAGAACTAATGGCGGAAACGGCAATACAAAAGTGCAATAGTAACAGATTAAATATATTAGACTTATGCACCGGGAGCGGGTGTCTGGCGCTGGCACTTGCGAAGAATTTCCAGGAATCTCAGGTCACAGGCATTGATATTTCAGAGACAGCGCTGGTGTACGCGAAAAAAAACGCGGAGGCCAATGAGATAGGAAATGTTGAGTTTATGAAAGGTCACCTTTTTGATCCACTTGGACAAAACAGTCTGTTTGATCTTATAATTTCAAATCCGCCTTATATCAGGAGGGAAGAGATCAAGGGACTTCAACCAGAGGTCAGCAAATGGGAACCCTTGAACGCGCTTGACGGCGGGGAAGACGGACTCGATTTTTACAGGGAGATAATACCCGCTGCACGGGAATATCTTAAAGATAATGGAACACTCATGTTCGAGGTCGGATTTGACAGTGCCGATGAAGTCGCAGGTATTTTTAAGGATTTCGGATACCATGAGATACAAATAACAAAGGATTATTCAGAGATCAAAAGGATAGTATTCGCACAATGGACAAGATAGAGATAGAAGGCGGGACCAAATTAAAAGGCGAGGTAAAAATAAGCGGCGCCAAGAACGCGGCCCTTCCCCTGATGGCGGCATCTATCCTCAGCTCCGGAGAGAATTACATTCATAACCTTCCACAGCTGCGGGACATATCGACAATGGGCAAACTACTCGCGCATATCGGCATGGGTTATCACCAGGAGAACGGTGAGGTCCTCCTGAATTCAAATAACATATCATCGATCGAGGCCCCGTATGATTTCGTAAAGACCATGCGCGCCTCGGTGCTCGTGCTCGGTCCCCTGCTCGCCAGACAGGGGGAGGCAAAGGTGTCCCTGCCGGGCGGCTGCGCGATTGGCGCGAGACCCATAAACCTCCATACAGCCGGTTTCGAGAAAATGGGCGCGGAGATAGACCTCTCCGGGGGATATATCCACGCAAAGGCAAAAAAGCTCAAGGGCGCGGTCATATATTGTGATATCCCGACTGTAACTGGAACCGAAAACATTATGATGGCCGCAACACTTGCAGAAGGTGAGACGATTATCGAGAACGCTGCTTGTGAACCAGAGATCGTAGATCTCGCGAACGCGCTGATATCAATGGGCGCGGATATCGAAGGCGCTGGCACAAGCATTATAAAGATCAAAGGTGTTAATAGTCTTAACCCTCTCAATTACAGAATAATACCGGACAGGATAGCAGCCGGCACCTTCATGGCTGCAGCAGCAATTACAGGGGGAGAGGTCAGGATCAACGACTGCAGGCCCGAGCATCTTGAGGCGGTCATCAGCAAGCTGAAAGGTACTGGAACGGAGATCACCCAGGAGACGGACAGCCTGTTTATAAAAGGGTCCGAAAGACTTTTATCCCAGGACATAAAGACAATGCCGCACCCGGGATTCCCAACAGATATGCAGGCGCAGTTCATGGCATTGATGACCGTTGCGAATGGCACAAGCCTGATCACTGAGAATATATTCGAGAACAGGTTCATGCATGTGGCGGAACTCAAAAGAATGGGTGCCGACATAACGGTAGAGGGTTCAACATCGACAGTGAGGGGAATAAAGAGACTTACAGGCGCGCCGGTTATGGCAACCGACCTCAGGGCAAGCGCCTCGCTTATCATCGCCGGTCTGGCAGCAAAGGGCAAGACCGTTATAGACAGGGTATATCATCTTGACCGCGGATATGAAAGAATAGAAGAAAAACTTGAACTCATCGGCGCAAAGATAAGGAGAGTTAAATAAAGTATTGAGATTATCAGAAAGCCAGTACCACCTATTTATCAAATATGGAATGGGAAATCAACTAACTTATCAGGGTCATAAAAATAATAAATATGCCAAAACACGCAGACGAAACTTATGCCCGTAATTTATCATGGTAATATAGAGCAAACATAACATTCGGTCTTCTGTAAATTCTTACAGGTCAAGAAGTTACGGTTTTTCATATTACTGTAAAATTTTATTTCCTGTTATACTTAATTAACCTAAACAATAATTCACATTATCTGCTTCTATGTTTAAAACAATAAAAATAATCATTGCGTCTTTTTGCCTTAGTGCATGCGTATCACAACCTTTTAATATAAACATGCATGAGCCCCCTGAAAAGGACGAGAAGTCCACCAGCATCCTTGAAGAAAGACTGGGAGACGCCGGATTTTATTATATACTGCTTACTTACAAGCTTGTTGACGATGTTAAAACTATTAACCGTTTAAATAGTATTGGCGCACGCATTGCTGCTTATACCGAGCGGTCTCAGATCCATTATAGATATTTCATTGTCGATTCTACATATCGCAACGTTTTTTCCTTGTCAAATGGCTACATTATATTCACCAAGGGCTTTATTCAGGATATTGATCAAGAAGACGTCCTCGCTGCTGTAATAGCACATGAGATGGCCCATGTTACACACAAACACTCGGTATCTGAATATCAAAGAATAATGGGAAGGTCACTCAGTTCGATCATTGGCGAAAAGGTATTTGATGTGGCAACAGATATACACATAAGACGGGCTTATGAACTGCAGGCAGACCAAACCGGTATTAGATATGTATACCGGGCAGGATATGATCCGAATGCCATCGTGCATCTTTTGGAGAAGCTCAAGATCTTTGAGCAAGAAGATAAGATCAGGTTTGAGAAAGAACGCGATCAAAACCCGAAAGACAATACCGAACTCAATAAGAAATTAGTGCCGGATCACCCTGATACTGAAAACCGCATTGTAAATGCAAGGAACTATATTCAGGAAGTCATAAAGACCGAAGAAGTACAGTATGTGCCGGAACAGTTCCAATTTTAATTAGTGCACAATAAGTGGGAGAAACATTCATAAATGCGATATACATTATTCTTTATGGTTTTCATTAGTATCCTTCTTAGCTCATGTGCAGTAATAAATCATTATCCGCTAAAAAATGATACCTATTTTAAGAGATCTGTTCTAAAACCTTACCAAGTAGTCATCATGCCCTTTAATGTTGATATTTATACTAATTACTCATCAACAAATACTCTTGAAAAGCGCGAGAAAAAGGCCAGGGACGCCAGAAAGTATGCAGTTAGTGCAATAATACGGGGCTTGGCACGAAGTCACTATAAGGTTGTAGCTAATATTCCTTATGAGGCGGTGGTCCAGGATAATTTTGATAGGGAAACGCGCTCAATTATCTATGAACTGTTTCATGAATTAAACGATGCTAACTTTTCAATTCAGCACAACCTTGAAGACGAAGAAGGAAAAAGCTTTGATTATTCTATTGGGATCAGAGCCAGGGAAATAGCAGGTTTATTTGATAGCGATCCTGATGTTCTTGTGTTTATCGATTTTAATGCCTTTGTAAGAAATCTAAGAGCATTGGAGTCAAGCGGCGATAACTCGGGAGGAGATATCATGACTCTCGGAATGAACACGCTAGAGAAGACACCGGAGGACATCATCTTTATAAGACTTACCCTTGTAGATGCAGATACCGGTGATATTATCTGGAGGGATAAAGCTTTTGAATATGGCAGGTCTGTTTTGCGTCCATGGGATATAAATTATGCGGCAAAGGAATTATTTAAGAACTTATCTCGCAAAGTATTGCAACAGAGGATGTCATATGTTAAATAAATACATCAGTACGCTGCATATATTCATTATCATTCTTATTACTATTCTGATGGGATGCACGACCATAGAGCATACGACGCTGCCCGCCTCCATAACAGACAGTTATAGATTCCCCTCCTATATTGTACGGCCCCCTCAGGATAAAGCGTGGCGTTATTATGGAAGAAGTCGTGAATTACAGAGTTTGACCCTTTTGAATAAGGATGATAGATCCATGCTATTTTTCTGGATCGAACCAGTTCTCATGGAAATGTCGAATGATAAGCGAGAAGAAAACATAGTCGAATATTTCCAGAAAAAAGAGCTCGAGAAATTCAAGCTCTCCCCGGACCTATATCTTACTGACAAGTTGATGAATCGCTCACAAATAGTTATTAATAAAAAGTCATTCAAAGTGATCACAATAGAGTTCGAAATGGAAAATGAGCAATATATGTTTACGATCTATTACCATGTCTCTGAAAAGGCAGACATACTATATTCGATCTCTATTCTTAAATCGCTTACTTTCAATCAGAATAAGGATGGATGGGAGGATGCTATAGGGGCCGACGTTGAAAAGATCATTGCAAACATGTCTTTTCTCTCTCCTGATCAAAAGGATATGCAGGAATTGCGTGTGAGTTATGCCCACAGTGACTTTGAAGAGAGTGCTAAAGATAAATATTTAGCAAAGAATGCTCAGAAGGTCCGTGAAAAATATTCGATCGCTGTCAGAGAAGCAAAGCAATGGCTGGCCGTCAAACCAGACAGTTATAGAGCTTATGGATATTTGGGACTGTTAGCAACCTACAATAAAAAATTTGAGCATTACGGCGACGGTTTTAATGCTGAGGAAGTAGAAAAGCACCTGCTAAAATCACTTGAAATCAGGCCATACTATAAAGTCGCACGGATGCATTTAGCACAATTATACGAACTTACTGACAGGAAGGACGATGCGATCAAAGCCTATGAGTTTGCTATTACACTGTCTCCAAATGACGAGGATCTGTATTACAAGCTAGCCCAATTGTACGAAGAACTCGGGGAAAGAGACAAGGCCAAGGAATACTACGAAAAGGCCGTCCGTTACTGGAGCCTCGGATTTGCGACCCGTGAGGATGTGAAAATTAAATTGAAAAACTGGGATGATGAATAAATATGGGACTGTTTAAGATAACAGAAAGTAACAACCTATTAATAGGAAACTCACTCCAGCTAACCAAAACCGCCCTGCCAGAAAGATTTGACAATTCAATGCTATCCAAATAAAATTATTCTGTTACAATATTAAGCTATACAATGTAATGCGGGTGTAATGGGAGATTTAAATGAGGATATTAAATGAGAAGCAGGTCAATCCGTTTTTAACAAGTCTTGAAAAAAGGGCTTCCGGTTCTATCAGAGAAGACGATGTACAGAAGCTCGTAAAAAAGATCATTATTGATGTTCAAAAGAACGGCGACAAAGCGGTCATTAAGTACACCAAAAAATTCGATTCAGTAGAACTGAAAAAGATCTGTGCGACAAAAAAAGAGATCGAATCTGCTGCCAAAAAGGTCGACCTGGATTTCATGAAGGTACTCAAGACATCCACCAAAAGGATAAGGAAGTTCCATGAGAAGCAGAAAGAGAGCTCGTGGCAGTTCACAGAGGACGGCATCACCCTCGGCCAGATAATAAGGCCGCTTGAAAGGGTCGGTGTGTATATACCCGGAGGCAAGGCAGCCTACCCTTCTACAGTATTAATGAACGTAATACCCGCCCAGGTAGCGGGCGTCACTGAAATAGCCTTATGCGTCCCGAACCTCAAAGGCAGGATCGATCCCTACGTAGCGGCGGCTATCAAACTGCTCGGGGTAACCGAAGTCTATAAGATCGGGGGCGCACAGGCAGTGGCCGCGATGGCTTACGGCACGAAGACGATCAAGAAAGTGGATAAGATCGTCGGACCGGGAAACATATACGTGGCAATCGCAAAAAGGATGGTCTTTGGCCAGGTTGGCATCGACATGATAGCCGGCCCAAGCGAGATATTGATAATCGCGGACAAGACTGCCAACCCGGCGTTCATTGCAGCGGACATGCTGAGTCAGGCCGAACATGATGAGATGGCATCGTCAATACTGGTCACGGATTCAAGACCGCTTGCTGATAAGGTCGAAACAGAACTCACGAAGCAGACAAAGAAATTAATAAGAAAAGAGATAGCGAAAAAGTCCCTCAGAAATTACGGCGCGATAATTATCACAAAGAACATGGATAACGCTGCTGATATAGTAAGCCGGATAGCACCCGAGCACCTTGAGATAATGACTAAGAAACCAGCAGGCCTCATACCCAAGATAAAGAACGCAGGGGCGATCTTCCTCGGACAATGGACCCCTGAGCCGCTCGGTGATTACGCGGCTGGTCCGAACCATACACTCCCGACCGGAGGCACAGCCAGATTCTCCTCTCCGCTCGGTGTTTATGATTTCATCAAGCGCACAAGCCTGCTGAATTTCAGCAAGTCCGGTTTTATTGGACTCGCAAAGACGGTCGAGACATTCTCGGATGTCGAGGGCCTTGAAGCGCACGGGAACACGATCAGGGAAAGGTTGAAGTAAGTTGAGCGTATTCGAAGTTGCCATGCTCTTCTGCTTCGGTATTGCATGGCCCTTTTCCATTTACCGTTCATATAAATCCAGGACAAACAACGGCAAGAGCCTCTGGTTCCTTTACGTCGTATTTCTTGGATATGTATCCGGTACCCTTCACAAGATCATTTATAATTATGACCTCGTTATTATCTTGTACATATTGAACGGACTTATGGTCCTTGCGGACATCCTGTTGTATTACCGGAATAAAAGGCTGAATAAGCGATCGGCAGTCAGCGATCAGTGATCAGCTTGAAGATTTTTACCGACAGCTGTATTATAA
>BDTS01000056.1 GCA_002897915.1 bacterium BMS3Bbin09
GAGGCCGGACTGGACGGGGTGGTCGCTTCACCCGAAGACGCTGCTGACCTCCGCAGCTGTTTCGGCAAGGACTTCCTGATAGTCACACCCGGTATCAGGCCGTCATGGAGCGCCATGGACGACCAGAAAAGGGCATCGACCCCGCAAGCAGCCCTGAAGAACGGGGCGAGTTATCTTGTGATCGGTCGGGCTATTACTTCAGCGTCCGATCCGCTCGGCACGCTAAAGAAGATAGAGGACGAGATCAATGGAGTATGATTCGGATTAAGATATTACCTTCCAGAGACGAATTCACCAAAAATGCGGAGGCAGGCAGGGTCTCACCTGTATACACTGAGCTGCCGTTCATTCCACCAAGGCAGATAATGGACCATCTCGAGGGGCCCGGAAGTTTTCTTCTCGAGAGCATAAAGGGGCCGGAAAAGATCGCGAGGTATTCCTTTATCGGTACAGACCCGTTCCTGACATTCAGGGTCAAAAATGGGAAGGTCGAAGTAACCGGCAGCAGCAAAAAGATCTCAAAGTCAGGAGCACCGCTTAAACAATTAAAGAAACTTATGAGTTCATACCGTCCCTGTCCAAACGCTGACCTTCCTCCGTTTATTGGCGGAGCAGTCGGCATGATAAGCTACGATTTCGTCCATTATTTCGAACGTCTCCCAAAAACAGCGGAGGACGACCTTAAACTGCCTGACGCTGATCTCATGCTCGTTGACACTGTGATCGCAGTTGATCACAAGCTCCAGAAGACCTTTATAATCTCCTGTCCGGGCGCTGAAGAGGCCCTTGCCGGCAATGGGACGCCGGACGATATATGGAGTTCCTGTTATGAGGATGCTGCAAGAAAGATCGAGAACCTCAACGACAGGCTCTCTGTAAAGGTGGAGAGACAGGGGAAAAGCAAACTCGAAAAACCGGTCGCGATTCTCCATGAAATGGGAAAGAATTACTACATGGACATAGTCAAAAGGGCCAAGGAATATATAAAGGCCGGCGATATTTTTCAGGCAAACCTTTCCCAGAGGGTCTCTGCTGATATCGGAGATGTGAGCGCCTGGCAAGTATACAGGGTACTGAGCAAAATCAATCCCTCCCCTTTTGCAGCATACCTGAATATGGGGGATTACTGCATATCAAGCTCATCTCCCGAGAGACTGGTAAAGGTCAGCGGGGAGATAGTCGAGACAAGGCCCATAGCCGGGACAAGACCGCGCGGCGAGGACGACGAGAGCGACAGGCTGATGAGGGACGACCTCCTGCTTAATGAAAAAGAACGCGCCGAACACCTTATGCTGATCGACCTTGAAAGGAATGACCTCGGCAAGATCTCCGATTACAGCACCGTGGAGGTCGATGAGATCATGATAACAGAAGATTATTCCCATGTAATTCACATTGTCTCAAACGTCATGGGCAAGATCATAAAAGGCAAAGACTGTTTTGATGCGATCAGGGCGACCTTTCCCGGGGGCACGATAACCGGAGTTCCAAAGGTACGATGCATGGAGATCATCGACGAGCTCGAGCCCGTAACGCGCGGGCCCTATACCGGTTCGATAGGGTATATCGGGTTTGACGGCGCAATGGACCTGAACATTATTATAAGGACCTTTGTGATCAAGGATTCAATTGCCTATGTCCAGACAGGCGCCGGGATAGTTGCGGACTCGGACCCTGAGAAGGAATACTTCGAGACACTGAAGAAAGCTGAGGCGCTGATCAAGACACTCGAGGTACTGCAGACCGGGGACGAAGATTAACGGTTCTCATCTATCGGAGCATCACGAAACAGCCTGAACTCTGTCATCGGCTCTTCGTCCCGCAGCCAGGATAAACTCTCAAATACAGATGTATATCTCTTTACCATGTCCGGGGTATTGGCAAGGCATAAACCGAGGAATATCATATTAGCAATCAGTATCCCGGCAAGTATCTTGAGGGAAAACTTTTTGACAGGTCCGGATATGATCTCCGGCCTTATCCCCTTCAATACAGCGATCAGAAAAATAGCGCCGGCAAGCGCGTCGTTCCGCACATCCCTGTAGTCCCAGAATCTACCCGGCATCATCCACTGGATAAATTCATCGACCGTCCCGACAAATAAAACAAAGAGCAGCACTGTTACATATATTGTCCAATCGCGGACCTTAACGCTCAAGGCCCTGAAAAAAAAGTAAGTCAACACTCCGTATTCAACAAAATGGACCGCTTCTTCGGGGTGTTCCCCGAGTTGGATAGTGAAATACATATAAAGCCCGGCGCATAATAACAGCCAGAAATATTGCGAAACGTTCTTAACCCGGTATTTAAATATAAGGGAATATATCGCTGCTGCAAGGCATACAAATACAGAAAAGAATACGACATAAGTGTAAAACTCTTTACCGACAGTCGCGTAGATCAATTTCTGCAGGCTCCTGGCAAGCGGTACAGAGTAGAGAATAGCGGCAATATAAAGCAATACCCATAACCAGGCCTTCTCTAAAATAGCTTTTGTATTGTCAACTGAACACATTATTAAATTATAACTATTTCTGACGGTTAATTAAGGCTTATTGAATTGCGCTGACAGCCTGCCCGAGGGATATACCCCCGTCATTCGGCGGAACGATCTGGTGAATAAGTACCGTAAAACCTTTTTCCTGCAATCTGCCAAAAGTGCTCTCAAGAAGTAACGCGTTCTGAAAGACCCCGCCCGATAAGGCAACTACAGATATACCTGTATCCCCCCTTAGCGATCCGGCGGCATTGATTATGATATCCGTAATCGTGTTATGGAACTTTCTCGCGATATCTTCTTTGGGCACTGAATTGTTAATGTCATCCACTATGCCCTTGATCAACGGCATATGGCCGATCATGCTGCTCTTGACAACAACCGGATATGAACCGCCCTCTCCGGACCTGAGGGCAAGCTGTTCCAGCGCTATCGCTGCCTGCGCATGATATGATACCCTCTGATTCAAACCGATCATCGCGGCCACGCCGTCAAAAAGTCTTCCCATGCTCGTCGTCAAGGGAGAATTTATATCCTTCTTCATCATCTCTATGAGAAAAGCCTTTTCTTTTTCAGGAATCGCCATGCATTCCATGTCGAGTGATTTTTCCCCGAACGTTGAATAGAGAAGTGACAAGGCGGTCCTCCAGGGTTCCTTCACAGCCATATCCCCGCCCGGCAGTTTATAAGGCTGGAGATGGAACGCCCTCTTGAATCCTCTGTACGAAGCGATCATCACCTCGCTCCCCCATATGGTATTGTCCGTTCCGTATCCCGTACCGTCAAAAGCCATCCCTATGACCTCCGCGTCTTCGGGCATATCATTCTCGGCCATGCAAGAAAGTATATGCGCGTAATGGTGCTGGACCTTTTTGAGCCTTTTACCAAAGTGTCTCTCTCCGAACTTTGTGCTGTGATATCCGGGATGCAGGTCCGAGACCACAATCCCTGGTTTAATATCAAAGAGCCTCAGAAAGTCATCTATCGTCTCTTCATAAAAGTCCACGGCAAGCGGGGTATCAAGGTCCCCTATATGCTGTGAGAGGTAAACCTTGTCATCAATACCGACAGCAATTGTATTGTTCATATAAGACCCTAACGCGAGCACCGGGACCTTCAACTTAAAAGGAAGGATCACCGGCAGCGGAGCGAAGCCCCTCGAACGTCTCACAGGCACTTGTCTTTCAGCTATTATACGCACAACAGAATCATCGCACCTCCTGAATATCTCCCTGTTATGAGCGAGAAAGCCGTCGGCGATCCCCTCCAGCCGCGAAAAAGCGTCCTTCTCATGACTGGCTATGGGCTCGTCGGTCATATTGGCGCTGGTCGCGATGACCGGGCCCTTCAGTTTACTCAGCAGAATGCGGTGCAGAGGTGTATACGGCAAAAACACACCAAGTGTACTGTTCCCTTCAGAGACCGATCGGGCAATTGAGTTGCCCTCTTTTTTCTGAACGATAACTATCGGTCTTTCTACCGAGTTTATCGCGCGCTCCTCCAGGTCATTGATAATTGCCGCGGCCTTTATACCTTCCATATCAGGGAACATCACGGCCATCGGTTTTTCTTCCCTCTGCTTTCTTTTCCTTAGCCTGACCACCGCGTCCTCGTTCATGGCGTCGCAGATGAGATGGTAACCGCCGATACCCTTTACCGCGACAATATCGCCCTCTTTTATAAGGTCAACAGCCCTTTCGATCGCCCCTTCCTTATCAAACATTGAATTACCCTTAGCATCATAAAGGCTCACCCACGGCCCGCACGAGTGACACGCGTCAGGCTGGGCATGAAATCTCCTGTCAAGGACATGACTGTACTCTGTCCAGCACTCCGGACACATATTGAAGTTCTTCATGGAGGTGTTCTGCCTGTCGTAGGGAATCTCCTCGATTATGGTAAAGCGCGGCCCGCAGTTGGTGCAGTTGGTGAAGGGATATTCGAACCTCCTGTTGTCAGGGTCATCTATCTCTTTGGAGCACTCATCGCATATCGCAATGTCAGGAAGGATGGATACCCTCCGCTCTCCCTGCCCTTCGCTTTCCCTGATCTTAAAGTCCTTATAACCGGCCTCTTCAAGAAAAGAATGCTGCATGCCATAGATCTTCGAGATCTCCGGCTTCTCTATGTCTATCCGTATTAAAAACCTGTCCAGCTCCTGCTTCTCACCTTCGACCTCGATCAGGACGCCATTCGTATCGTTCAGGACATATCCCCTCAGCCCGGCCTCTTCCGCGAGCCTGTAGACAAACGGCCTGAACCCTACTCCCTGTACAGCTCCTGTAATGTGAATTTTTAGACGCATAGATTAGTTATCAGCTATCAGCTGTCAGCCTTTAAAAGCGAGCTGACCGCTGACCGCTGAAAGCTGGTATTTATACTTTCTTGTACTTCTTGATCAGATCGTAAGCCTCATTCAATTCAAGGGTAATCTCTTTGGCCTTCTCCTGAAGTTCTTCACTAAGGTGGGTGACCTTGTCCGGATGTGACATTCTCACCTTCTCTTTGTACGCTCTGCCTATCTTATCCATTGACGCGCCTGGATCTACCCCGAGTTTTTTATATGCCTCTTCTATAGTAAGCGGGCCTCCCGGCCCTGGGGGGGGTGTATAACTGTTGGATCGCGACTGGCGAGACTGATCGTAGGATCGCTGCTGCTGTTTTGCTTTTGAATTTTTATTGAGGTAATAAAAGAGAGCGATTGCCGCAAGGATGTCATCAATGATACCCGGCATTGCGTCCCGCGGGCTTATTATGTAGATGGCAAGAAGGATTATCCATATATAGTTCATCAAATTTGGCATTCAATTACATTATTAGTTTGAGAGGTAAAAATCAAATAACAAAGATTGGATGAAATCGGATATACTTCAGATCATGAGCGAAGAACAACCAAATAACCCGCTGCACGGCGTGACACTGGAACAGATGATAAAGAGCCTGGTTGAGCATTATGGCTGGGACGAGTTGGGCATACTCATCAATATCCGGTGTTTCAACAGCGATCCTTCAGTTAAATCCAGCCTCAATTTCCTGAGAAAGACGGACTGGGCAAGGCAAAAAGTTGAGGAATTATATATCGAGACGCAGGAATGAAAAACTCACTAAAGGCAGCTTTATTATCAGGTCTGGTATTCCCGGGCGTCGGTCAGATCTTTCTAAAACAGTATAAACGGGCTGCGGTCATAATTATTGCGATTGTGGTCAGTCTGACTGTAGTTATTATGGAAGCAACACAACTCGCCCTTGCCATCATGGATAAGATCATGTCTGAGGGCGGGACTATCGATATGGAAACTATCTCGAACGCGGCGACTCAGGCATACACAACTTCGAGCAACCAGACGATCGATCTCGGCCTGTTATCGTTACTTCTCTTCTGGATCATCGCGACAATTGACGCTTACATAATGGGGAAGAAAAAAGACAAGGAAGAACGTTCATCGTTAAATTATAAAATATAAATTAGAAAAACAGTTGCTGCAGACAGGTCATGATGCTGGAAGAGCCGGAGGTATCGCAATATGAAGAGATGCTCATGATAAATGTCACTATGGATACAAAGAGGACCAATAACGGTATCTTCAGACTTTTCCGGTCTATTTTGGATATATCGGGAGAGGATGTAGAGGTCACATCAACATCCCCTGTTAATAAAGGCGCGGAGGGAGATGTCTCATCCTTTACAGGATCATGCTCTTTCGTGGAAGTAGCATCTTTTCCCTTCTTCATGAGCTCAAGCCTATAATGAAAGACCTCTCTGGATAATCCCATTCCCTTGGCAACATCATAGATGTCATCAACATCAACCGCATTTTTCCCTCTTTCAAAGGCAATGTTGAGGGACTTGTCACAGAGTGAATTGATCGTACGGGGCGTATTTCCCGAGCCGAAAGCCTTGCATAATGCCTCCCAGCCGGTTTCCGAAAATATGGAGTCATCCCCTCCAGCTATCTGAATACGATGTGAGACATACTTCTTTATCCTGTCAGTGTCCATCTTCCCTATCATTTCCAGGGTCGCGATGCGCTGCCTGAAAGGTTCCATTTCCGGTCTCTTTATTATATCCATTAATTCATCCTGCCCCAGCAAAAGGATCTGTATGAGTTTCAGTGAACCTTCTTCAAGGTTGTTCAGTATACGGATGGCATCGAGCACATCGTCTGCGATCATATGTGACTCATCTATTATGATCATACATTTGCCGTCTTCAGAATTAATTTTTAAAAGTGCATCCCTGATCTCGTTTATTACAAATACTGTTTCGGTCGAAGATGGCGTCAGACCAAGTTCCCTGGCAATAAACATATAAAGGTCCATTCTATTAACAGGAGGCATAGCCATCCATATCAATTGCAGCTTACTGGAGAAATAGGATTTTATCATCTGGCTCAGAGTCGTCTTGCCGGACCCAATGGACCCTGTAACTACCACCAGGCCGCGGCCGGCCTTTAATGACTCTGTTATCCGCTGACGTATCCGAGCGTGTTCGCCTTCGTCAAAGAAAAATACCGGGTCAGGCACATTCTCAAAGGGCAGCATTTTAAGACCAAAGTGTTCAGTGTACATAAATTAAAACTCCGTTTCTTAAGGGACGAGCTTTATCTCAACCCTGCGGTTCCTGGCCCTGCCTTCAGCCGTCTCATTAGAGGCGATCGGACGGGTATCACCGTAACTGATCACATATATCCGCTCAAGTGGGATATTATTTTTGACCAATATATCGGCAACAGCCTTTCCCCTGAGAAAAGCGAGTTCCACATTGTCTTTGTATCCCCGCCCAACAGACGACCTGATCGGGATATTGTCAGTGTGCCCCTCAATGATCAACCTCTGATCAGGGGATGCCAGAATATCAGGGACTATCCTGTTAACTGTATTCATCAAGTCCTCGCTGATCACAATTTGTCCGGAAAGGAACGATCCGCCGCCCAAAACAGCCAGGACCCTCTCCGGACCTGTAGATTTCACGGGTTCAATCTGTTTCCGGGGCTCTTCTTTTCTATTTGAAAGTTTGTCTTCTAAATTGGCAACCATGGCCTGCAGTTCCTTAACCTGGAGCTGGCTCGCCGTCTGCTCCCTGGCGATCTTTTCTACCTCAGGAGATATGTCATTTGACATTACCTCTTCAGTGTCATTAATAGGGGCAGGTGCTTTGGCAGGGATATCAGATTCCATGAACCTGATATAACCAGCTAATACGAAGAATACAATAGAAAGAATAATTATAAAATTACGCATGATCTCTTATAGTAAGCGATTTCATGCAATATTTCAAATGTAGCGGCACCAAAGCCTAACCCGCCTTGAACCAGATATTGCAGGACCCTTCCATCGAGACCATGCACGGCCCTTTGGGTGTTCTGGGGGTGCAGACCTTTTTAAACAGCTTGCAGGCATTGGGATATGCCTTACCGAGAATTATGTTACCACAGATACAGCCCGGAATCTTCGACTCCTTCACTTCTGCGAGCCCGAAGACCTTTTTGGTATCTTTCTTCGAATACTCAACTCTTAATTCAAGGCCGGAACCCGGAATATTACCGATCCCTCTCCAGTTCACATCCGCGACCTCGAAGAACTTGTCCATGATCTTCTGCGCCTGGACGTTCCCTTCGGCCTTAACAACACCTGCATACACATTGCCTGTTGCGGGCTTTCCTTCTTTCAGCTGCTTAAGTATCTCGGCAATACCGAGCAATAAGTTCTCTGCCTCGAATCCAGCGACGACCGTGGGGATCCGGTACTTTTCGGAAAATACGTTCCAGGCGTTCGCGCCTACTATGGCCGAGACATGCCCCGGCGCTATGAACCCGTCGATACCGAGCTCAGTGTCTTTTACAAGTATCTCCATAATAGTCGGGGTCAGGCGATGCGAACTGAGTATCGAAAGGTTCTCCGGCACACCCATCTCGATGATGGCCGCGGTCGGAGCGGTCGTGGTCTCAAAACCGATAGAGAAAAAAACGATCCGCTTATCAGGATTGTCCTTTGCGATCTCTATCGCCTCAAAGGGAGAGGATATCATCTTGTAGTTCTTGCCATCAGCGCGGATCGAGCCCTTGACCGATGGCACCCTCAGCATGTCCCCGTATGTAACGAGGATAACGTCATCCCTTTTGGAAAGCTCTATCGCATTGATAATGTCACTCTCGGGACATACACATACCGGACAGCCCGGACCGGGAATGATCTCGAGGTTTTCAGGCATAAGGCTCCTCATCCCCGAAAACGCGATAGTATGTTCATGAGAACCGCATACGTTCATGATCCGCACTTGTTTGTCTTTGGGGACGAGAGACTTTATGTGTCTGATTATGTCTTTTGATCTATTCATATTTTTTAGCTATCAGCTGATAGCTGTCAGCTGACAGCTTTTGTTAACAAATCCGTGGAAGCGTATCCTCTTCGAGCATATCAAGGACCCTTTCACCGCCAATGATTGTTTTCAATCTGAGTCCCTTAAAATCTGCCGTTATATTGCCGATCAGGGCAGCATCTTTTCCGAGAGGATGGCCCTTCAGCATCTCAAGCACCCTGTCAGAACTCTCGGCGGATGTAATAATTATTGCCTTTCCTTCGTTCGCAAGATAGAGCGGGTCATAACCGAGCATATCCTGAATAAAGCGGACATCCTCTCTCACCGGCATGTCCTCTTCGGATATCAAAACACCGAGGCCCGTTGCTTCGGAGAGTTCGACAAGCACAGTCGCGACACCGCCGCGAGTCGGGTCCCTCATCCATTTCACTCCGGCAATATCAAAAAGAGGTTCGAGCATACCATTAAGTGCCGCGCAGTCACTCTCAACAGCAGCGTCTATATTGAACTCTTCCCTTGCTATCGCAACCGCAGTCCCGTGATCCCCGATCGTTCCGGTTATGATCACCTTGTCGCCGGCAGATACATTCTTCAGGTCCATCGGCTTTACTATCTCACCTATACCAGTCGTGTTTATATATATACCATCGCCTTTATTCTTCTCTACAACTTTTGTATCGCCAGTCACGATCTTCACTCCCGCAGACTCCGCGGTCTCACTGATGCTCCTGACTATCTCCTCAAGATCCTTCATCAGGAAACCTTCCTCGATTATAAATCCTACGGTGAGGTATTTAGGGACCGCTCCGCTTACAACAAGGTCATTGACAGTGCCGCAGACAGACAGCTTCCCGATATTACCGCCCGGGAAAAAGAGGGGACGTATGACATAGGAGTCGGTCGTTACAGCTGCCTTGTGATTGTGGTCCAGGTTAATAGACGCGGCATCTTCAAGTGGTTTCAACTCATCGCTCTTCAGGTATTTAAGAAAGATATTCTCTATCAGGTCCCTTGTGAGCTTGCCGCCGCTGCCGTGGCCTATCTCGATCTTATTCATATTCAGCAGCACGTCCTGTTCGAGAGGAGTGACCGTAGAAACTGCAACCACTCATCCATGCCCTCGCCTGTTGTTGCTGATGTAACGAATATCTTAAGTGAGGGATTTATGGACAACGCGTCTTTTTTGGCCTTTTCTATATCAAAGTTAAAATGCGGCACAAGGTCGGACTTTGAGATCATCAGGACACTCGAGGTTCTGAGCGCCTTCGGGTATTTCAGTGGTTTGTCGTGGCCTTCGGGAATTGATATCAGTACAACCCTGATATGTTCACCAAGGTCGAAAAATGACGGGCAGACAAGATTGCCCACGTTCTCTATAACTAAGAGATTGAGCTTTTTACCATC
>BDTS01000057.1 GCA_002897915.1 bacterium BMS3Bbin09
TAGAAGCAAGGAAACTTTTAAAATAATGGATGTTTCAGGCTAAAAACACTGAAATATTAACAGGATATTACTATTTTCATGATTTATAAGGTAGTTCCATGATCGTTGTCTTGCTAATATCCTGCTGCAGCAGCCCGAACCCGGCTTCGATGATCCTGCGTTGTGTTTCAATATCCCCCGGTTTTCCGAGCGGTTTCCCGGCCGAGAACTTTGTGGAGACGATCCTGGGGGGGCTTGCAAGTCCGGTGATCTCCGGCCTGAATGAGATACAGACAGTGCTTATCCCGGCCTTTTCGATGTTTCTTGCGATCAGTCCGACCGACTGGTTGCAGAGGATTCATGTAGGGGTCAGAAAGACTATATCAACACCGCTTTCTTTAAGTATCCCTCCGAGCTTCGCTGAGTTCTTTAACAGCCTGTCGGTTTTAAAAATGTGTCCCATGAAACTGTAGTGCTCGTCGGAGAGGGAGCCGATCGTATTGTTTCCGACATATTCTCTCATCCTGTCTATCGGGAATACGCAGTTGAGGTCCGCGTTTATAAATTTATGGTTATACCACTTGTGAGCAATATTCAGATCACCGGCCTGAACGTCTCCCGGGATCATTCTGTAAGAGCTGTCACCGTCTCTGATGTTCAGGTCAAAAGGCTCATCGGTCATGAGATGAAGTCCGCCTGTGGTTATCAGTGCGGCCCTGCATTTGTTGAGCGGTTTGGAGAGTGGGGTGACATGGGTCTCCCTGAACACCGTGTATTCAAAGTCCGCACGGTGCCGCTTTGTCAGGGCCAATGTAATCTTTAATGAATTAAACATATAATTACTTTACTCGAAGACGAGGGTGTTATTCAGCTTTAAGATTGGCAGAACAGACGCCTTAATTTTCCGGATAATAAACGTATCGTGATGTAGCAGAATAAAAAAGTGGAAAAATATCCCGCTGTCCATCCTGTCAGCGGAATGGCAAACTCAATATCACTGAAGCGATGCTGCATCCATCCGAGGGCGACAAACAACGGCCAGAGTGAAGCAGCGGACAGTGTGATCTGAGTGAAGAAACTCTTGCCGTATGCCTCATTCGCAATATCGTTACATGCCTTGAACGCGGATTTATCCCCGGACCTGAGGGCTGCGAACGAGAGTTCCTGAAAGTGATCCATCTTTCGTACATCTTCCTTTATCATGGCCTTGTTAATGCGGAAGGCGAGGGCTATCGAGTATTCGCCTATAACCCAGCATGTAAGTGCCAATGCCGATGTCCCGAGCCAATACCCTGTGAGAGGGTGTTCCGGCAGCCTAAAGGAAAACATTAGGAAGCTATCGATAATATTGTATAAATAAACAATTAAATTCATATGGCTTTGTTCCTGCTAAAATGGCGGAACTATACTGTGTCCCATGAAACCCTTTGATGTATACCTGATGCCGACGTATAAAGCGAGTATTACGAATAACCTTTTGAGCCAGATATCAGGGATATATTTCGATGTGCGCGGTCCTATCATCGAGCCGATGAATATTCCGAAGAGCTCCACCCCGATAAGCGGCCAGAAAACAATGACGCCTTTAATTACCATATAAGAGAAGATACTTACACCCATTCCGACCAGTACGGTTAATGCAGAGGTTCCGGCCACAAGGAACATTGGCAGGCCTGCAATGCTTGTCAGGAAAGGTACGAAGAGAAAGCCGCCTCCGATACCGAGGAATGAGGCCAAAGCCGCGATAAAGAAACCTCCGACCATGGGATAGATTGGATTGAAACTGAACTCGACATCATAGAATGTAAAACTTATCTTTGACAGGCTCAAGTGAATGATCTTTACACCGTGACCCGATTCATCAACTGAATCATTGTTCTTTGATTTTATATGTGCTTCTTCGAACGCCTTTGCTGCGGCCTTTGCGCTCTTCTTCTTTGACTGGCCCTTGCCGGAAGTTTCATAAAGGAGAAATCCGCCGATAACGAACACGCATAAGCCGAAGTATCCGATATAAGAGCTAAGATTTACCTTGCCCGCAGTGATCACAGGCACCAGTATACTGCCTGTAACAGAACCCAGTGCGAGGGCGATACCGAGCGGTAGCACGAGCCTTCCCATCTTGTAATAATTGATCGATGAAATTAATGCGCTGAGACCGACCATCCACTGGTTCGATACCCTTATGCTGTCTGTCAGCATCTTGTTCAGCCCAGGGTTGCTCTGCTTGAAGCTCTTGGCGTAATCACCAAGACCAAAGATGGTGATGTGCCCAACCCCTGCCATAATGCCGCCGAAGGCCCCGACAGTCGAGAATATCCAGCCTACCCAGATGGCCCATAAAAAGCCATAAAGGAGATTGACGTCAGGCGCGCCCGGGATGCCGAGAAAGCCTTTAGCGGCATCGGGATTGATCATTCCCTTTTCAGCCCCCTGCGGTGTTGCCGCAATCGCGTCAGCGAGTTTGTCCGCGTATGCAGGTGAGTTGTAAAATATAAATATTGATAAGATTGCCAGTAACGAGACCATAGCCCAAAAGCGTTTATTTTTCAATGACTTTTTCATGTAATTACTCCAATAGGTTTTAGGTTAATGTTTGATTATGAACCGCAACTGCATGCACAGCTGCCGCCACCCGGTTTTCTGGGCACCTTGGCCGCGCTCAGTTCGTCGAAGAGTTCTGCTTCGGTTATTTTGCCGTTCCTGATACCTCCGATTTCGCAAAGTACCTGGTCGTTCAAATAGACAGCTGGGGCCTTGGTATCCGGGCCAGCCTCGCTTTTGGTAACGATTACCAGATCGATCTCAAAGTCTTTTGCCACATTTCCTGCGGCAATAGTGTTATCCTTTCATCTGCCGCCGGGAGGGTCATTGTTGATTACTTTCAGTACATTTGCCATTGGTATACCTCCTCATAAAATTATTTTCTGAAATTTAGAATTATTAAAATTAATGTTTTCTATTACCCGGATACTTGCCTTTTTTTGTAATCGGGCAGCATTCAGGACCCGGGATCTCGTTTGGATACTCTTTTTTTATGATCATGAGTAGATCGGGAATGAATGGATCCTTGAGATAGTAGCATCGTAGTCTTCCGTCTACAAAAAAATCGATAATACCGGCGTGTCTTAGTGCCGAGAGATGCTGGGAAATATTGGATTGGCTGATATCCATGAAGTCCTGGATATCAGTGACACACTTGACGCCCTTAAATAATTCCTCGAGAATAGCTATTCTTGCGGGATGAGCCGTAAGTTTCAGTACCTCTATGCGTAATGCCAAAGTATCCATATATTCAAATATTAGAATATTTGAATATATTAGTCAAGCAAAATTGCTGCAGAAAATTAGTGGTTTCGAAGCGAAGGTACAAATAACTCAAAATGACTATTCGTAATACGCTGGGATAACTATATTCTTCGATTCAATATGATATAATCCATAAGATCCCGTAATACTCAATATATAGCTGAGTTGAATAGTGAAATTCTTTCATTTCATCTATTCAAACGAAACTTATGCCCGTGGTAAATAATTTATGGAATGGATCAAGTTTTTTTATGATAATAGAAACTCTTAATAAGAGCACGGTATTTTCGGGTCTTAAGGACAATGAGCTGAAAAAAATCAGCGCGTATTTTGAAGAGACCTCATTAAAGAACAACGAGACCATATTCAGTGAAGGGGACTCCTCGGACAGGCTTTATCTCCTTTCAGAAGGCAACGTAAAGATCGTAAAACATACAGCGATGGGGAAGGACATAATTCTTGAGGTCATGTCGCCCGGGGATATTTTCGGCGGTGTGGCTGTTCTTGACAATAAACCCTACCCTGCGACTGCGCAGGCGATGAAGGCGGCAAAAATAGTAAGGATAAGGCGCAGCGACCTTATGAAGGTAATGGATGAATATCCGGATCTGAAGCTTCAGATAGTCAGGTATTTCAGTGACAAACTCAGGGACTCACATGAAATGTTTAAGAACATTGCTACCGAAAGGGTAGAGCATAGGATAGTCTCTCTTTTGCTGAAGTTGTCCGAAAAAGTTGACGTTGACGCCGAAGGATATAAAAAGATCAATGTTCCTCTCACCCGGCAGGAGATCTCGGAGATGGTTGGTACGACAGTCGAGACCTGCATCAGGACAATGAGCAAGTTGCAGAAGTCAGGTATTATCAAGACCTCTGATGGCAGCGTATCGATCAAACCGGCCGAGCTTCAAAGACTTCTTGATGAATAACATCTTTTGATAATTACGAAACAGCTTCTTAATTACCTTGTTATACAATTCTAATTATTCCATCTGTTAATTCCTGATCTGTAAAAATAGCTTGCGCTTTGATAATAAGTTATTGCATCAAGTTTATCCTTCTTAATCGGATCGATCTCCTTATATTTAATATCTTGAAGGCCCTGACTGACTATTTTATATTCTTGAAGCTTTTTACCTGGTTCTAATATAACAAGCCTGTTATTTCTTAATAAACCTAATTTTTCATAGGTGCCTATAAATGCCCTTTCATTGAAGTCTGCGTCAAGTATATCTTCTCCGTAAAATTTACTTTCATAGCTCCAGTTCATGAGGGAAAAAAGAGTAGGCATAAGGTCAATTTGTGAAGACAGCTTGCTTACAATTTGCGGTCTAATAATGCCCGGTCCGTAAATAATGACGGGGATCTTATACCGCCAGGCAGGCAAAGAGGTCTTTCCGGCACTTCCTCCGTTATGGTCCGCCAGAATAATGAAGATGGTATTTTTAAACCAGGGTTTTGATGCCGCATCGTTCAGGAATTTATTGATCGCATAGTCTGTATATTTAACGCTTCCCGATCTTCCTGTATGTGAAGGGATGTCTATCCTTCCATCCGGATATGTATATGGTCTGTGGTTTGAAGCGGTCATTATGTAATTAAAGAACGGTTTGTTGTTTTGATATGATTTATCTGATTCTTTTAGAGCCTTATTGAACAGGTCCTCGTCACTTACACCCCAGGCGTTAGAAAATATAATTTCGCTCCGGTCCATATTGGCTCTATCTACAGTCATGAAGCCATTGTGTGAAAAAAAGTCATTCATATTGTCAAAATAACCATATCCGGCATACATGAATTTGTTCTCATAACCTTTTTCTTTGAATATAAACCCTGATGAGAACATATTGTGACAATCAGGTCTTTTGATGATGCTCCTGCCGGGTGTTGGCGGGACTGAGAGCACTACCGCTTCCATTCCTCTGTCCGTTCTTGTTCCTGTTGCGTAAAGATTATTAAAGAACAGAGAATGTTTGACTAAATTATCAAGGTTAGGAGTCCATCCCCTGGTATCGCCAAATGCCCCGACATACTCAGCGCTAAGGCTTTCAACCATAATCAGCATGACATTATATTTCAGCTCTTTCCCTGGTTTCTTTATATATCGTGAATGGGTGTCATCGCATTTGTATATAGTTTTCAGATTAGACATTATAGTCCCGATGTTCTCGGTCCTGTAATGCGCGTCATAGTCTAATGTATTGTTTCTAAAAGCAGAAAACAGAGAATATAATCCATCTTTTGATAGTTCATTGTTGAATTGGTTGGCCGAGACATTTGCCATAGACTGTTCGTTAAGTACATTGAAGAATAATATTGGCAGGGAAATAATGCATACACCAATCTTTAATCTTTGCAGGAAACCTTGAGAAGAATTAAATGCTGAATCAAGAACAGCTGTTTTTTTATAAATAAAATAAAAAAGAGAGGAACTAATTATGAAAACCAGGCTGAGAAGTAACGGGATCGGATATGATTCAAGGATATTTTGTATGACCTCATGTGTGTAAACAAGGTAATCAACAGCAATAAAATCAAATCTTCTTCCGAATTCTTTCCAGAAAAACCATTCTGTAAAAATATTAAAAACAAGCAGGTTTATCTGAACAAACAGAAAAAACCAAAATATGTATTTATGAAATCTATTGTTAAATAACTTATCAGGCATCAAGATTATATATAGTGCCAATGGGGCTAAATAATAACTGGCTGCAATAAAATCATAAAACACTCCGACTGAAAACACTTTTATGAGCGGCAATATCCCGAGATCAACCTGATGAAAAGAAGTTATCATCAATATGATCCTGGAAATTAAGGCGAGACCTATGAATATCAACATCAGGAGGATTACCAGGGAAAAACGGTTTTTTGTAGGTTTCAACATGTGATTGATATTATATAATAATTAATAGCCAGATGATGTATTTTATGATTATTCACAGACATATCCGCAGAAATTATATATCTATTTATGTCCAAATGGTAAGGGGGACTTGTCTTTACAATTTTTTAAGCGCCTGCTGTTTTTTCTTGTCTCTTTTCGAAAGCTTCCTTGGATTGCCCTTAAAGCGGGCATTGGGCGCCTGCCTGCCGTCAGGCAGGGGGTGGTCGTCATCGTCATCATCCTGCATATCGGGGATGGATTCGCTATTTTCATGAAGCGCCCTGAAGAGCTTATCCTCGAACTCGTCTGAGGTGATTGCGGCAAAGTCCTTACGGGCAGCGAAATCATATATCTCCCTGTCAGAGCTTACGACTATCCAGGGTTTGCCTTCCGGTGTCAGCATCTTTCTGATTGCGACATCCGCCGTCTCCCCGAGCCTTGAATATATTATTGTCACATGCGCGGCTTTGATCCTTGTCTGGTCTTTGTGTCCGTTCTTCCACCCGTCGAACACAAGAGTGATGTCATGTAATTTGATTTGGGAGTATTTCTGAAGCTGGTCAATGAGATCGTTACGTGCTTTTTCGAGGCTGCCGTGGGCAGTTCCGATCAGGTTGTATCCATCAATTAATATATGTGCCATATAATAAAATAACAAATAACGTTTACAATTGCTGTAAATGCCAATCTTGACTTATACAACTTATCCCTCTGTCTGCTTTTATGGGGAGTTATGAATTGTTTACTGGAGTGATAACGGTGAATCCAGTGAATCGAACCCTTGAGCATCTTAACACGCTGAAAGACGATTTGAATATAAAATAATAACGAGAGCTAAATTCATCACCACTGGTTCGATTTCACTGCGATGACTTGTTAGAGATTCCTTGATGATGAATAGTGTAAAGATCTAAAAGTCGTCTTATCATTTTCTGATATTGAACATGTTG
>BDTS01000058.1 GCA_002897915.1 bacterium BMS3Bbin09
GGGGGTTATCCTTCCGGGAGGTCCGGGTTTTTTTGGAGAGCCTCTTTATGGAAGCAAATAGATCAGGATCATTATCCCGGATATCCTTGATAACCTGCAGATATTTAAGTTCGCTTTCATCTTCATCATTTTCACCTGTGATCGTACTCTTTGAGGCCAGTTTACTAAACAGTTCAAATGATTCTACAGGCTCACCCTCTGTCAATAACCGGGCGTCAGAGCCAAGCATTGAAATAAATCCATGAATCTTCGCTTCAGCCGCTTCCTTCAGTTTTATCTCATCATTTGATTGTTGTGTCGGGAAGAAATTAAAAGTATAAATCCTGTCAAAATCAGTATCTACTCGATTAATACGGCCTACCCTCTGCATAAGGCGGGTTGGGTTCCAGGGGATATCATAGTTGATCACAACATTTGACCGGTGAAGATTGACACCTTCAGATAATACTTCTGTTGCAACAAGTATCCGGTAATCGTCCTTTTTATGTCTTGCCTTTGCATCAAAATTATCAATCACCTTGTCCCGGATTGCAGCGCTCGACTTGCCGCTGAAAGTTAATATCTTTTCGTTTAACTTTTTCTCAAGCTTTTGAACAAGGTAATCGGCAGTCTCCCTTGATTCTGTAAATACAATTAATTTACTTTTCTTTAATATGGGCTTACCTGTAAGCTCATTTATAAACTTAAGCAGTTTCGGGTCTCTTGAAATATTCTTCCACGATTCATGGATTTTAAGGAGTATATTTAAATCATCTTCAAGAAGTTTTTTAAACTCTTTATCAAAGTCCTTTGAAGGATATTCCCTTGCCTTGTCCTCATCAATAAGCCTCTGAATCGCCTCATCATCCCCATCTTCCAGAAATTCAAAGATCTTGTTAATATGCTTCTTACTTACATAAACCTTCCCTTTATTGAACTCCTCAATGAATCTCCGGTATGAAGATATAAACCGCTCTATAGTATTTTTAAACGCATGGAAGCTGCTCTCCAGACGCTTGACCAGGAGAATTCTCATAAATGCCCCCATATTCCTTTGAGATTGACGCTCAAGTTGGTCCAGCGTCTTTTTACCCTGATAATAGAGCAAGGGCGTATAACGGGCATATTCAAACTTTTTTACAATAAGCTCAATAGTTTCATTGAAGATTTTATCCTCTTCTTCATTGAGTTCATAAAAAAGCGGCTCCGGGTCAACAACCTCAGGGAAAGAGAGCTTCTGTCTTCTTAAATCCTCGCCATAATATCTTTCAACTTCAGAGCGTGTCCTTCTGACCATGAGATGCTTTAAAACATATTCTCTAATCGCTTTTGCATTTGCCCTTGTTGTTTTTATGTACTCCTCATAGTCCTGCTGTCTGTCAAGGTCTTTGACCTTCTTTTCCAGTTTCGTAAAGAATGATTTCAGGTCAGGAAGATTAGGAATAGTGCTTTTCCGTTCTTTTTGGAAGAGCTTTATCTGACTCAGAATGTCAGAAGGTCTGTTGTTTAAAGGTGTAGCAGTAACAAGGACAACCCTTTTGCCTCGACATATTTGAGCCAGTTTCTCATAAGTTACGTTGGATTCAGTCCTGAATCTGTGTGCTTCATCAATAAAAACATTCTTGTATTTCTCTATTCCGCGTTTAATGATTTTGTCTAACTTTCCGATAGATTCAAAAGTTACACCGCGAACACCAAAATCAGTAAATACATTTTTCCATGAGCCAGGATTGTTTTCATCCAGTAAAACAGGGGGAGCAATTACAAGTGTATATCCATCTAACTGACTTGCAAGCAATGCGGAAATATAAGTCTTTCCAAGTCCAACAACATCTGAAACAAAGACCCCTCCATATTCATCAAGGATCTTTTTAGCATTCAGTACGGCCTGCTCCTGATATTCAAGCTTCTTGAAATCAATCGGAACATACTTATAAAAAACCTCCTCAGCCTGGACCATTTCACCCTTAAAATATTCATACAAAAATTTCAGATAAAGCTGATACGGGGTAATATTATTGTTCAACCATGTCTTTGACTGAATGGTATCAACATACTTATCGCTAACATCAACCGCATCCTTCCACAATTGATTGAATTTATTGAGAGCAAAGTCATAGTCAGCCCTGCTCTTGAGTTCCACATTGAATTCAAGATTATCACTTAACCCGGCCTGTGAAAAATTACTGGAACCAGTTATGACCCGGCCTATATCCCGATCATCTTCCTCAAAAGTCATAATATAAAGCTTTGCATGAATGTTAGCCGTAGGATATGCCTTAATCTCAAGCTTTCCAGTCTTCAGCCATTCCAGAAATTTATAAACTCCTTCTTCAACTTCAGAATTATCTTGAGATACAGACATTTCATCTTCCACCCCTTCAGAAAATTTCTCTTTTATCTCAGCATGAGAATATTGGAATGTCTGCTGCTTATATGATCCGGATTGCTGAAGAAAATCAAAAACCTGTCTATTTGTACTTATGCCAATGAGTATTCGTATTTTTTCTGTAGTTTCAAGTGATTTGTATATGGCATAAAATCCACTCGAAAAAAAATAACCCACCAACACATCAAAACATTTCGTATCTTTGATAAGGACTGAAAACCTGTCCAGGAGGGTTTTCTTCGCTTCGTTGGTTATGAAGGTTAAATCTGAGTTCATGCCCCCGCTTTTCCTTTAAAATCAATCTGATTGAATTTAGTGAATTATAACACTTACAACAGATATCTAGCTCATATCGAGGTTTAGCCTCGATATGGGGTGTTATTTCAAAAGCTGGTACAACTTACCGGCTGTCTCGAACGCGGTCAGGGATGTCACGAGTATCGTGACATTCTCGGACTCTGCTTTTTGTAATATTTCATCCTGCACAGGCCTGTTCCCGACGATGATTATACCGGCCAGGTTCTTGAGCCCTGCGACCGCTATGATATTGTAATGGGTCTGAAGTGTGACCCATACGTCGCCATCTTTGCTGTTGCCCATTACGTCCGAGAGAAGGTCGCTTACATACGCCCCTTTGACCTCGTTTTCGAGACCGGCTTTGCAGGTTTTTACTTCCAGGGATAATTTTTCTACAATGTCAGAAAGTTTCATGGATTACTCCTTTATTGATTTGTTAATTTCTCGGCTGAGAGCTTATCGCTGAAACCCGCCTGCCGGCAGGCAGGGCTGACAGCTGTTTATTCCGGGAAGTTCAGGGTCATTTCGATTAAGGTGCCTTCCCCTACAACCGAGTCCACCTTGAACTCATCCGAATTCTTTTTCATGTTCGGCAGGCCCATTCCGGCCCCCCAGCCCATTGCCCTTACCCATTCGGGCGCTGTGGAATAGCCCTCCTGCATTGCCTGTTCAATGTCCTTGATGCCTGGGCCCATGTCGTCTATTTTTATCTCAATATACGTGGGTGTTATCAGATAGCTTAACCGTCCGGCGGCAGCATAGATTATCACGTTCATTTCCGCTTCGAATGTCGCTATCGCGGCATGACGTATCACATCTTCATTGACATTCAACTCGACGAGCTTGCTCTTTAACTGGCTGGACGCGGCCCCTGCAGTGTCGAAGTTTCCCCCGATTATCTGGAAGCTGCCTTCTATAGGGTGGTCTATATCGAGAGCCATATTTATTTCCCAAAACAACTGGGCATACCAGCTTCAAAGAGTGTTCCTGACGCGGTATACATGCAAAACGGCGTGCTGAGCAAGGGGATATTCTTGAGTCCGGCGAGTTCAATCAGGTTTGCATCAGGTTTTTTGTTGAGTACGAATACGATGGCCTTTATACCGGCCATCTCGGCTGTTCTTATTACCGAGGGCTGCGTAAGGCTTGTTATAAGTAATGAGTTGGCGGAATGGTAATACATAACAGTGCTCATCATGTCTGCGCTGCACGCACTCTGGATATCCATCTCGATATCTGTTGAATCATTTATGACAGATGCATTAAGAAGTCTGCTGATCTCTTTTAATGTCACATTGCCGCCTGTTTTAAATGTTAGTTTTCCCCGGTTCTATATTGTACGGACATTCAAATATTATCTTAATCAATAAACCGCTGTTTTAATCCTTTTTGTCAAAGACTTCTTTTACGGCAGCCAGAAGGGAGTTGGGAGTGAAAGGCTTTTCAATATGGTTGTATGCACCGAGTCTAAGGGACTCGACAGCAGTATCAACAGTGCTGTAACCTGTAACGATAATGACCTTTGTGCCGGGCCATTTCTCCATAATCACCTTAAGCACGTCTATCCCGCTCATATCTGGCATCTTAAGGTCAAGAAGTATGACATCGAAGGTCTCCCTTTCAAGTATCTCGATGCCTTCCCTGCCGCTGTCGGCAAGTGTCACGTCATATCCTTCAGGGGCAAGCGTCCTTTTGCTGCTTAGCCTTACTATAGGCTCATCATCTATTACGAGAACTTTTTTCATATTTCCTGTTTAATTAAAGGTAGTCTAACAAAAAAACTTGTCCCTTGTCCTAAAGTACTTTTAACCCTTATGCTGCCTCCCAGGTGCTTGACAATACCGTGGGTGATCGAAAGCCCCAGCCCGGTTCCCTTGTCCACTGGTTTTGTCGTAAAGAACGGTTCGAAGAGCTTCGGCAGGTCCTCTTCCTTTATGCCGCTGCCCGTGTCCGTGAAGATCGTTTCAACAAAAGGCTTGTCTTTCTCTTCGACCTGATGTGTCTTGACGGTTATGTCCCCGCGCAGGTTCATTGCGTCTGCCGCGTTCAGAAACATGTTCAGGCATATCTGCTGGAACTGAGTCCCGTCGCCGTCCGTAACTAAATTGGCGTCTGCCAGGTCCATATGGAATTTGACGTTGTGGAACTTCTCCTGGTTTTTTACCAGCGTCATTGTCTTTGTGATCACATTGTTTATATGTATCTTCCCCTTTTCAGAGGGTGTGGCCCGTGCGAATGTCAGGAGGTTCTTTATTATCTTCGCGCATCGCTCTGCCTGCTCTATTATGACATCGAGGTCTTCCGCGTCGTCACTGCCGGGCTTGCACCGCTGTCTCATTAAATGTGCGAATGTCACTACCCCGGTAAGAGGGTTATTGATCTCGTGAGCCACCCCCGCTGCCATCCTTCCGAGTGAGGCGAGTTTTTCTGTCTGAATAAGCCCTGTCTGGGTCCTCTTTATTTCCTCGGTCTTCTTCGCAACCTCTTCTTCAAGGGTCTGGGTCCAGCGTGCCTTCTGGCCCGCGGCGGCCTTAAGGTCTTTGATCATGGAATTGAACGTGCTCGCCAGCACTCCTATCTCATCGATCGAATCTATCTGTACGGGATGATCCAGGTCGCCGCCGGCCACCTGCTTCATTCCGTCCGAAAGTTTATGGACAGGATTGGTGACTATTTTATAGTTGATTATGCCGAGGAACAATGAGACGGCTATAACGAAGATGATCACATAAGCGGTCAGCGCCAGTCCCTGTTTGAACAGGGCCTCGTCGAGGAGCGCCAGTGAAAGGTCGGTCTCTACAAACCCGAGGATCTTCTGTTCTTCAGGATGTACATGACAGCTCGCGCTGGAGCAGGAGACATCATTATATATTTGGCTGACGATCTTGAGTGAAGTGGAACCTTTTTTGTCCTTATATTTGGACCATTTTTTCGGGGAGGGTGAGAGAGTACCCGTAACGGGGTCCGTATGACATCCACGGCATGACATGGAATTTATGTCAACTTCATTGCCGACCTCTTCCTGATCTGAAGAGAACTCGACATTTCCTTTATGGTCGAATATCTTCACCCTCTGGACACCTTCGGGTGTGCTTAAATTTTCGAGTATCCGCTGGGTCTGTGTCTTGTCTAAAGAGAGCATGCTGTTGTGCGTACTCTCTTTAGCGAAATTAACGAAAGAATCGCCGTATTTTACGGCGATCGACATAATATCCTGTTCCTGTTTTTTAAGCGTGGCATACCAGAACAGAAAACTAAAGACGACTATCAGTAATCCGGTTGCGATGATAAGTTTTGCTGCGATCGATTTTTCGGGGTTGGCGAAGATGCTGTTCATGATTGCCTATTATAGTTCAGAGGATGAATATTTAAAAGAATATAATAACGGGATTTTAACTATTAATAATGTCTGCTCCCTCTTTCTCATAAAAGAATTGTTCGTCTTATTTGATTAAAATTTGTCATATCGTTATTAGTTTGGTACTATTTTGACCGCCGGACAGTTATAATCTTTATCAAATCCTGATTAAGATGTTTGTCTGCTGATAAATAAGTTAAAACAAGTAATAAGTAAGACTAATATTCATTGACACGGACAGATGTTTTTGTGTATAAAAACAAATGCCAGGCACCTATATCCCAACAGATTATTTCCCGGTGTTAGTGATCCTTCTAATTGCCTCGGCGATTGGTCTCGGAGCACTGGTTGCCGGAATCCTTGTAAGGCCGAGGAGACCATACGCTCAGAAGCTTACACCGTATGAATCGGGCAACCCTCCAATTGGCGAACCGAGGTCTCAGTTCTCGGTAAAGTTCTATATTATCGCGATGTTGTTCGTGGTATTCGATGTTGAAGCTGTATTCATGTATCCCTGGGCGGTCGCTTATGACAAGCTCGGGATATTCGGTTTTGTAGAGATGATGCTGTTCATGTTCATTCTTTTGATCGGCTACATATATGTCTGGAAGAAAGGGGCGTTTAACTGGGAATGACAAACGGTCAGAACACAGACAAAGTCCAGAACCCGGATCTGGTAGAGGTAGAAGAGGGAATAAAGGTGGTTCCCAACGGGAACGCTATCGTAACTACCCTGGATAAGCTTATTAACTGGGGAAGAAAGAATTCTCTCTGGCCGATGACATTCGGCCTTGCCTGATGCGCCATCGAGATGATGGCCGCAGGTGCGAGCCACTATGATCTTGACAGATTCGGAATTGTTTTTCGCGCATCACCGAGACAGGCCGACGTTATCATAATAGCCGGGACCGTAACCAAGAAAATGGCCCCGGTCATACGCAGGGTCTATGACCAGATGCCGGAACCGCGTTATGTGATCGCGATGGGCAGCTGCGCCTGTTCCGGAGGGGTATTCAATACGTATTCCGTAGTGCAGGGGGTTGACGAGTTCCTCCCGGTCGATGTATATGTCCCCGGATGCCCGCCAAGGCCCGAGGCCCTGATGCAGGGCTTAATGAAGCTTCAGGAAAAAATAGAAAAGGAGTATTTCAGATGGAGCCCCTGGAGATAATAGAGAAGCTTAAAGAAAAATTTGCCACAGAGATAATGGATGTGTCCGAGTTCAGGGGCCAGGTGTCTGTAAGTGTAAGGCCCGCCAAGATCATGGATATGTGCCGTTATCTCCATGATGACCCGGACCTTTATATGGATTATCTGGCTGATCTGTGCGGTGTTGACTATCCTGACAGGAAATACCGCTTTGAGGTCGTATATAATCTTTTTTCGATCAAACACAGACACAGGTTATTGATCAAGGCGTTGATACTGGAAAAAGATCCAAATGTTGACAGTGTTGTACCGATCTGGGCCGGGGCAAACTGGCACGAAAGAGAAGCATGCGATATGTACGGTATAGTTTTTAACGGACATCCTGATCTAAGGCGCATCCTTATGCCGGATGACTGGGTAGGTTACCCGTTGAGAAAAGATTATCCTTTGAAAGGCCCGGAAGGCGCTGAGTATAAGGAGTTTGAAGAATTGAAGGTCTTGCACTCACATGACAAGGAGTGGAACATTCAATCTTAGAATCACTTAACCTTTTTTGATCGTTTTTCTGAAAATTTTATTGATCTGTTTTTACGGCTACTCTTATGGAAAATGACAAGACGGTAACAGATTCGCAGCTCAACGGCACAGCCCGCATAGCGACAAAAGAGATGACCCTTAACATGGGTCCCCAGCATCCCGCCACGCACGGTGTTCTGAGACTGGTTCTCGACCTTGATGGTGAGACCATTACCAAATGCACTCCTTATGTCGGTTATCTGCACAGGGGGGTTGAGAAACTCGCCGAGAACAGGAACTATTTGCAGATACTTCCTCTCACCGACAGACTCGACTATATTTCATCAATGTCCAACAATCTCGGCTATTGCTATGCAGTAGAGAACCTCTTCGGGATCAAAGTCCCGGAAAGGACCGAATATATCAGGACAATAGTCGGTGAGATGTCCAGGATAGCGAACCATCTTCTCTGGCTCGCGACCCACGCGCTCGATATAGGCGCGATGACCGTTTTTCTTTATTGCTTCAGAGAGAGGGAAATGATCCTTGACCTTTTTGAAAGGCTCTGCGGCGCGAGGCTCACGGTCACATATCCGAGGATAGGCGGTCTGAAGAACGATGTTGATGAGCAATGGCTTAAGGATCTCAAGGTATTCATAGATGATTTCCCGGGCAAGGTTAAACAGTACGAAACCCTTATTAATAAGAACCGTATATGGCTGCGCAGGACAAAGGGTATCGGCGTTATCTCAGCGGAAGAGGCCATTAATTGGGGCATGAGCGGACCTGTCCTCAGGGGTTCCGGCGTTCCATATGATGTCAGAAAGGTCATGTCCTACGGTGTATATGACAAGGTCGACTGGAAGATATGCACTGGCAAGAACGGTGATGTGTATGACAGGTACCGTGTAAGGATGGATGAGTTTCACCAGTCCGTTTCAATAATAAAACAGTGCATTGACCAGATCCCTGAAGGCCCGATAATGGCGGACGCCCCTAAATTCACTCTGCCTTCAAAAGATAAAGTGTTAACCGATATGGAACACCTTATTCATCACTTTGTCCTTATTACAAAGGGTCCGCAGACCGCCCCTGAAGGCGAGCTTTATTTTGCGACCGAGGTGCCCAAGGGTGAATTGGGTTTTTATTTTGTAAGCGACGGGTCCGGTAAACCGTACCGTATGAGAGTAAGGTCCCCGTCCTTTGTACATGTGTCGGCGCTGCCCAAACTCTGTGAAGGGGAGTTAGTGGCGGACATAATCGCGAATATCGGAAGCATAGATATTGTTTTGGGAGAATGTGACAGGTAAAAGGCAGCTGTCAGCTATCGGCTGTCAGCGAAGAACTAAAAGATAATCTTAAATCAGTTGTTGGCTGAAAGCTGATCGCTGAGAGCTTAAGGCTTAAGAATATGTTCAATGATACAGTCATAAATGAGATCAATGAGATAAGGGCAAAATATCCTGACCGCAAGAGCGCCCTGCTGCCAGCGCTTTATGTTGCGCAGCGCGAGTTCGGCTGGCTGAGCCAGGAAGCGATGGAATCTGTCGCGCATGCCCTGAATCTGCCTGCAGCATTTGTGAGGGGCACCGCGTCCTTCTATTCGATGTTTAAACACAAACCAGTGGGGCGCAATGTCATTCAGCTCTGCACTAATGTTTCGTGCATGATACTGGGCGCTGAAAAACTCGTTGACTTCTTAAAAACAAAATACGGGGTTGAGCCTAATGCTACGAGCGAGGACGGAAGGTTCTCACTCGTTATTATGGAATGCATAGGCGCGTGCGGTACAGCGCCAGCGATGCTTGTAAACACTGACTTTCATGAGAACCTGACAGAGAAGAGTCTGGAAAAGATCCTGGATAAATACAAATAAACAGGTAAGGGCACGGCATGCCGTGCCCCTACATTAAAAATTATGGAAAATTTTTTATTAAGGAACATAGATAACCCGAACTCCGCTGATATCGGCGAGTATGAAAAGTCCGGCGGTTACAAGAACCTGACCAGGGCGCTTGGGATGGAGGCCGCTGAGGTACTCGAAGAGGTCAAGGCATCCGGCCTGCGCGGCCGTGGGGGCGCGGGTTTCCCGACATTCATGAAATGGAACTTTGCCAAGGCCGATCCGAAGTTCCCGAAATATCTGCTCTGCAACGCGGACGAGGGCGAGCCAGGGACGTTCAAGGACAGGCCGATCCTTGAAAAGAACCCGCACCTCCTTATAGAGGGAATGGCGATATCCGGTTATGTGCTCGGGGCTGAACACGGTTATATATATCTCAGGGGTGAATATCCCGCTGCAAAGGACATTCTTGAGGCGGCCATAAAACAGGCATATGAGAAGAACCTTCTCGGAGACAATATACTCGGGAAGGGCTTTAATTTCAGCCTCGCGGTCCATCAGGGCGCGGGCGCTTATATCTGCGGTGAAGAGACCGCCCTTATCGAGTCGCTCGAGGGCAAGAAGGGACAGCCCAGGACAAAGCCGCCGTTCCCTGTGAACGTAGGTGTATGGGACATGCCTACGATCGTGAACAATGTTGAGACATTATCGAACCTCCCGCTCATCATGGAGATAGGCGGCGAGGCATATTCGAAGATAGGCAGTGAGGAGTGCCCGGGACCGAAGCTCTTCTGTGTGAGCGGTTTTGTCGAGAAGCCCGGTGTATATGAACTCCCGATGGGTACGAATCTTAAGGACATTATTTATAAACACTGCGGCGGGATCAAGAATGGCGGAAAGTTAAAGGCCGTTATCCCTGGAGGTATCTCCACTCCTGTATTTCCCGCAGACGGTATAGACTGTGCGATGGATTTTGTTGCTGTGCCAAAGGCCGGCAGTATGCTTGGATCCGGGGCCGTCATAGTCATGGATGAGTCTGTCTGTATGGTAAAAGTAACTTACAGGGCGCTGAAGTTCTTCGAACATGAGTCGTGCGGCAAGTGCGTTCCATGCAGGGAAGGCACTGACTGGCTCAGAAAGATACTCGAGAGAATAGAGAATGGTTTCGGCAGGGAAGGCGACATCGAGCTTCTTCTGGATGTTGTGAAGGTCATGATCGGAAGGACCTTCTGTCCGCTGGGAGACGGGGCAGCCGGTGTGGTAACAGCCATGATCAAACACTTCAGGAATGAATTTGAAGAACATATTAGTACGAGGAAATGCAAACTTAGCGAGGCTAATTAAAAATTAAGAATATTCAATTAAAAAGGATTTTTTAGTCTTTAGCTGAGAGCTGATGGCTGATCGCTAAAAGCTTAACAATTATGATCACTATAACTATTAATGATAAAGAGATAACCCTGGACCAGCCTATGTCAGTGCTTGAGGCGTCCAGACAGGCCGGGATCAAGATACCGACATTGTGCAACCATGAGATCCTCAAACCATACGGCGGATGCAGACTATGTGTCGTAGAGGTCGAGAGGATGCCGAGGCTCCAGAACTCCTGCACACTGATAGCCGCGGACGGCATGGTAGTTAAGACCGAGTCGGATGTTATTTCGGAGGTCAGGAGGGGAATACTCGAGTTCCTTCTCATCAACCATCCCCTTGATTGCCCTTACTGCGACAAGGCTGGAGAGTGTGAACTGCAGGACCTTGTCAATAAATACGGGGCGACTGCCGGCAGGTACAAAGAGGAGAAACGGAAGGTCCCTGAGAGCCGCAAGGACCAGATATTCGCGAGGAACATGGAGAGGTGTGTTGCCTGCACAAGGTGCGTAAGGATGTGCCATGATGTCCAGGGCTCGTCTTCGATCGCAATGATAGGCAGAGGCGGGCATACAAGGATGGAGCCGTTTACAGCGGAATCCTTTAACTGCGAGTACTGCGGCAACTGCCTTACAGTCTGTCCGGTAGGCGCCATACTGAGCCGCCTCAATATGCATAGCTTCAGGCCGTGGCAGGTGGATAAAGAGGTTGAGACTGTCTGTTCTTACTGCGGTGTCGGGTGTTCGCTCATCGCACAGGTCAGGGACGATTCCATAAAACGCGTTATACCGAAACTGGGTCTCGGTGTAAACAAGGGACTCCTCTGCTCGAGGGGCAGGTTCGGTTATGAATATATCGGCAGTGAGGAGAGGCTGAAGACTCCCCTTGTGAAGAAGGACGGCGAGCTGGTCCAGAGTACCTGGAGCGAGGCGCTGGGTATTGTTGCCGACAAATTGACCGAGATCAGTAAAGTGAACAGCGGCTCCTCTATAGCGGGAATCGCGTCATCAAGGTGTTCCAATGAGGACAATTATGTGTTCCAGAAGTTCATGCGTATGGCATGCGGCACCAATAATATAGATTCTGTCTCAAGGACGGGGTTCGCGGCAGCACAGAAATATTTTGAGGACCTGCTCGGTCAGGGTATAACAGGCAACATGGTGGACGGACTTAAACATTCCGAGACCATCCTTGTCCTGGGCGGAGACCCCACGAACGTAAACCCGGTGCTCGGTCTTTCGATCAGGCAGGCTGCGAGGGACGGTGCGAACATCGTAGTGATTGGCAATGCTGGCGGACTCGAGAAGTTCAAGACCGTACAGGTCGTGCCCCATGTATTTGAAGAAGCGGAGGTACTTGAGTCCCTCCTGTTAGCTGTCTCTAAAGAGAAGGGTGTGCGTGGGGAGAGACCCTTTGTTGATAAAGAACTCAGGGTGCTTGCGGACAGGGCTCCGAAAACGGACGTCGAAGGATTTGAAGAGGCCAAAAAAGCGCTGCTTGAAAGCGGCTCAACATCGATAGTTATGGGAATGGATCTGGTACAGCGTACTGACGGTCACAGACTGCTCTTTACAGTGGCAGGGCTTACGTATCTGCTCGAGGCCAGATTATATCTCCTTTGCGAGAGGCCGAACGAACAGGGACTGATCGACGCGGGATGTGTCCCCGAGATGCTTCCTGGGGGTCGACCGATCAATATCTCCGACTTCAGGGCCAAGTTTGAGGCTGAATGGAACGGAACACTTCCTGAAAATGACGGGCTGACCATTCTGGAAATGATCGAAGGTGCAAGAAACCATACTATTAAAGCGATGTATGTCATGGGTGAGAACCCGGCATTTAATCTTCCTGACAGCCAGTCTGTAAAAGACGCGCTCAGTGGTCTTGATTTTCTTGTTGTTCAGGACATCTTCCTTACCGAAACAGCTGAGATGGCGGACGTGGTACTTCCGGCCCTTGGCTGGACCGAAAAGGCAGGGACATATACGAATCTTGAAAGAAGGATACAGCTCCAGAAAAAGGTTGTTGAACAGACAGGGGGCATGGAGGACTGGAGGATAATTGCGGAGCTCTCGAACAAGATGGGCTACGCTATGAACTACTCTGAAACTGAAGATATCATGCGTGAGATTGCGAGGGTATCCCCTCTATACCGCGACCTTTCATATAATGAAATAGCGCAGGGCAATTGTTTATGGCCTTATCACGGCGAACCGCTGAGGGGTGAGGTCAATGAAGTGCCCGGGATGCATGATGTGGACAAAGAGTATAATGCGGACTTTTACCTTGCCGTAGAAAAACCGCTTTTCCATTCGGGTACGCTCTCGAGGCGGTCCGAGGCATTGATGAAGATATATCCCGAGCCGTTGCTGAAGGTCGGTGGATCAACTGCCGCTAAGATCGGACTCCAGGACGGCGACAGGGTGCAGTTCACCACGTCATCCGGAACAATAGAGGCCCTTGTAGCCATTGATGATTCGATCAAGGACAACCGGGTCTATTACAGCAATAATTTCAGGAGCGGCGGAGTATTCAGTGTGATGAAGTTCAATATTGATAAAGTGACTAACGCGCCCGGTATCGAGGGGTGTGAGGTAAGGATAAAAAAACTGTAAGGTTAATATATGAGTGCTGCGGAAATGATAGGAATATTTATTGAGACTTTGATAGTGGTAAGCATACTTATGCTGCACGTCTCCTATGTCGTTTATTTTGAACGGAAGGTGATAGGGCATATGCAGTGCAGGATGGGACCGATGAGGGTCGGCTGGCACGGGCTCCTTCAGCCTATTGCCGATGCCATAAAGCTCTTTTTCAAAGAAGACATAATACCTTCGCAGGCTGATAAGCCGATATTCTATGTTGCTCCGCTGATCGGAGTGCTTGCCGCGCTCGGGTCTGTCGCAGTGATCCCGATGTGGGAAGGTTTCTCGATAGCTAACCTTAATATAGGTATTCTATATATACTGGCGCTCTCGTCAGTGGGCTCCTACGCGGTCATTCTCGGCGGATGGGCCTCCAACTCGAAATATTCGTTCCTCGGCGGGCTTCGTTCCGCGGCGCAGGTCATAAGCTATGAGATAGCGATGGGACTGAGCCTTGTTGGGGTAATGCTGATGTCCGGGAGCGCAAACCTCAGTGATATAGTCCATGCGCAGGCAGGTCACTGGTTCATATTTACACAGCCTGTCGCGTTCTTTGTTTTTGTGATCGCTATTTTTGCCGAGACGAACAGGGTGCCGTTCGATATGCCGGAGGCAGAGACCGAGCTCGTCGCGGGTTACGCGACTGAATACAGCGGTATACGTTTCGGACTCTTCTTTATGGCGGAATACGCCGGTATGTTCGTGATGTCAGCCTTTGCGGTCACATGCTTTCTGGGCGGCTGGTCAGGTCCGGCCTTCCTGCCGGGATTCGTATGGTTCATATTGAAGGTATACGCCTTTATCTTCCTCTATTTCTGGATAAGGGCAACACTGCCCAGGTACAGGTATGACCAGCTGATGGGCCTTGGATGGAAGCTCTTTATTCCGCTGGCGCTGGCGAATGTGGTCTTTACGGCATTAATGAAAATTCTATAAAAAGATATAACTATGACAATAATTGAACTGATAAAAAAGATATTCCTTATCGAGATACTGCAGGGGCTTAGTGTTACGTTCAAACACTGGATCTCCCCGTCCGTTACAAGGCAGTATCCAAAAGAGAAGAGGGTGCCGTTCCCTGGTTCACGCGGGCTGCACGCGCTTGTAAGGAATCCGGTAACAGGCAACGCGAAATGCGTTGGTTGCGGTCTTTGCGCCGCCATGTGTCCTTCAGAGTGCATCTATATATATACGAGCGAGGGAGATGATAATAAAAAGGTGGTGGACAGGTATGAGATCGAGGTTCTGAGGTGTGTATTCTGCGGTCTCTGTGTCGAGGCATGTCCATACGGAGCACTGTCACTTACGGACCACTTTGAATATTCTGATTATACAAGAGAGGCCTTTTATTATACAAAGGAGATGTTGTTGGAGAATTGGGACAAGTATATGTCCGGAGACAAGGGTCTTGAATATCTCGATAAATTCTGGAGGCCCAGGACAGTTGATTTCCCGGTTCCGGTAATTGAACCCAAAAAGGAAGAGGAGGTGGCCAAGTGACGCTTCAGCAGATCTATTTCGGCTACTTCGCGACCATGATGACGATAATATCCCTGCTTGTGGTGAGCAGGAAGAATCCGGTACATAGTGTGTTATGGATGCTTGTTCTTTTTGTGCATATGGCAGGTCTGTATCTTTTCCTGAATGCTGAGTTCCTGGCAGCGGTACAGATCATAGTATATGCGGGGGCGATAATGGTATTATTCCTCTTTGTTATTATGCTGCTTAACCTGAGGAAGGAAGAGAAAGAGTTCAGGCTCCAGAAACAGTGGCCGGTAAGCGCGGTAACAGCCGTGTTATTCCTGGTGGTTCTGGTCTCAATATTAGGGAAGATCACGGTACTGCCTGAGCTTGGTGAGTATTCAATAGATATGATAAATGCGCAGGGAAGCCTGATGACCATAGGTAACGTCCTTTATACGAAGTACCTTCTGCCTTTTGAAATAGCCTCGGTACTGCTCCTGGTCGCGATAGTGGGCGCGGTTGTCCTGGCAAAGAAGAGGATCGAATAATGGTTCCATTGAATTGGTATATAATTTTAAGCGCTGTGATGTTCAGTATCGGGATGTTCGGCTTTCTGTCGCGCCGAAACCTGGTAATAATGTTCATCTGTCTGGAGCTTATGCTTAATGCGGTGAACGTAAGCCTTGTCGCGTTCAGCCACTACCTCCAGTCGATAAACGGGCAGATACTCGTCTTTTTTGTTATAACTGTTGCCGCGGCGGAAGCGGCGATAGGTCTGGCGATAATAATCGCGTACTATAAGAATAACCCGACCATCAAGGTCGATGAGATCAATATATTAAAGGGATAAAATTGTAAGGGCACGGCATGCCGTGCCCCTACGGAACAAACAATGCTGAAATATATATTAATACCATTACTGCCGTTATTATCATTTATCATAAATATACTGTTCGGCCGTAATTATATAAAGAACAGGGCGCACTGGATCGCGGTGCCCGCTATTCTGGGTTCGTTCGTCCTTGCCGTTAGCGCATGCATTGAAGTGCTGAACGGGAAGGTCATTGATATCAATGTATACAGCTGGATCGTTTCGGGCAGCTTTAATGTATCTGTCGGTATCCTTATAGATCAGCTGACCGCTGTAATGCTTATGGTCGTTACGTCAATTGGTTCCCTGATCTTTATTTATTCCGTAGGCTACATGCACGGTGACAAAGGATACTACAGATTCTTCGCGTATCTGAGCCTCTTTATATTCTCCATGCTTACACTTGTTATGGCCAATAACTTCCTGATCATGTATTTAGGATGGGAGGCTGTTGGTCTCTGTTCCTATTTCCTTATCGGTTTCTGGTTCCATAAGAAATCCGCGGGGGATGCCGGCAAGAAGGCTTTTATCGTCAACAGGTTCGGTGACTTCGGCTTCGGTCTTGGTGTGATACTTATCTTCCTTACCTTTGGCAGTCTCAATTATATGGAGGTTTTTGGCGCGGCAGGCGGTATTGTCGGGCAGACGATAACCCTGCTCGGGTATAAGGTGGACCTTATTACTCTTATCTGTCTCCTGCTATTCTGCGGCGCTATGGGTAAATCGGCCCAGTTCCCGTTTCATGTCTGGCTGCCGGACGCGATGGAAGGTCCGACGCCTGTATCCGCATTGATCCATGCGGCAACCATGGTCACGGCCGGTGTGTTTATGGTCGCACGCTGTAACACGCTTTTCAGTTATTCACAGACGGCAATGAATACAGTTGCGATCGTCGGTGGATTCACGGCGATATTTGCGGCTACCATAGCGCTTGTTCAAAATGATATTAAGCGGGTTATCGCTTATTCCACGGTGAGCCAGCTCGGCTATATGTTTCTCGCGCTCGGTGTGGGCGCGTATTCAGCCGGTGTCTTTCATCTTTATACACACGCCTTTTTCAAGGCATTGCTCTTCCTCGGTTCGGGCAGTGTTATTCATGCCCTTCATCATGCCAAGCAGGATGATGAGCAGAATATGCAGGTGATGGGCGGACTGAAAAAACATATGCCGATCACATACTGGGTATTTATACTGGCAACGCTGAGCATTACCGGTATTCCGTTTCTTTCGGGTTTCTTCAGCAAGGACGAGATATTATGGCAGACATTTCAGGCCGGTGACCTCGGTAAATTCCTCTGGTTCCTCGGTGCACTTGCGGCGCTGCTGACAGCTTTCTATTCATGGAGGCTCATATACCTTACGTTCCACGGCGAGTACCGCGGTGACACCGAATGTGAGAGCCGTATACATGAGTCGCCGCTCGTAATAACGATACCGTTGATGTTGCTCGCAGTAGGCGCTGTTGCGGCCGGCTGGGTCGGGATACCTCCGGTTTTCCTGGAGCATGGCGACAAGATAGGGTATTTCCTCGCTCCGGTACTCGGGCACCCCGAAGGACACGGGACCCATGCGCAGGAATATTTTGTTATAGCTTCTTCGATATTTGTGGCGATTGCCGGATGGGTGATTGCTTATATAATGTATATCAAGAACCCCGGACTGCCGGAAAAATTGTTCTCTGCGTTCAGGCCGGTGCACAAGGTGCTTTTCAATAAATACTATATTGACGAATTTTATGACAAGACGATTGTCCAGCCTGTCCTTAAGGCGTCCGACAAGATCATTCTTGCATTCGATGTAAATGTGATAGAGGGAGTTGTGAACGGTGTACCGAGCTTGATCGGCGTCTTCAGTAAGGGGTTGAGAAAGATACAGACCGGACTACTTTCGAATTACGCTGCTGTAATGGCGATCGGGGTACTCTGTGTGGTCGGTTACATGTTCTTTATGAGGTAAATTAATGGAAAATATGATAATGAACCAGCTTGATTACCCGATCCTTTCATGGACGGTCTTTCTGCCTTTGATAGGCATACCGATACTTTTGCTCATAAGGAACGCGAAGGCGATCAGGTGGACCACGCTCCTGATGACGATCATTACCTTCTTTGTCTCACTGCCCCTGCTATGCGGCTTTGACAAGACCACGTACAAGATGCAGTTCGTCGAGAAGAGCGAGTGGATACCTTCGTGGGGGATCAACTATTTAATAGGTATCGATGGTATAAGTATTTTCTTTATCTTACTGACTACATTATTAAGTATACTCTGCGTCCTTGTATCCTGGAAGTCGGTCGGGACAAAGGTCAAGGAGTTCCATATAGCCATTCTCGCGATGGAGACAGGAATGCTCGGGGTATTCGTTGCCATGGACTTCTTCCTCTTTTATCTGTTCTGGGAAGCGATGCTGATACCGATGTTCATCCTGATAGGTGTCTTTGGCGGAGAGAACAGGGTATACGCGGCGGTCAAGTTCTTCCTTTATACACTGGCAGGAAGTCTCCTGATGCTGGTCGGTATCGTTGTTCTCTACCTCTACGGGGGGAGGACACTCGATATCATGGCGCTCAGCCAGATCCAGTATCCGATTAAGATGCAGTATTGGCTGTTCATGGCGTTCTTTGCCGCATTTGCGGTGAAGGTCCCGATGTTTCCGGTACATACCTGGCTCCCGGACGCGCATACAGAGGCTCCCACAGCCGGCAGTGTGATACTTGCGGGTGTGCTGATCAAGATGGGCGCTTACGGGTTCCTGAGGTTTTCGATGCCGATGCTGCCTGACGCAACGCTTTTCTTTTCGGGCCCGATACTCGTACTTTCGATCATAGCGATCATTTACGGCGCGCTCGTATGCTTTGCGCAGAAGGACTTTAAACGGCTTATCGCTTATTCCAGTGTCAGTCATATGGGTTTTGTCACCCTCGGCCTGTTTGCCCTTAATACACAGGGAATGGAGGGCGGTATTCTGCAGATGGTGAACCACGGTGTTATTACCGGCGCTATGTTCCTTATGATAGGGATGATATATGAAAGGACCCATACAAGGGTCATAGCTGATTACGGCGGTTTTGCCAAACTTGTTCCATGGTATGCGGGATTTTTCATGGTCCTTACATTCGCATCAATAGGACTCCCGGGGACCAACGGTTTCATAGGTGAGTTCCTGATAATATTCGGAGCTTTCAAGGCTAATATGATATTAGGCGTGTTCGCGGCAACCGGTATTATTCTGGGGGCCGGATATATGCTGACCCTGTACCAGAAGATATTTTTTCAGGACGCGGACCCTGATTATGAATTCTCGGGCAAACACCCTGTGCGGGACCTTGAACTGAGGGAGGTCATTACACTGCTTCCTCTCTTCGTGCTCATCTTCTGGATCGGGTTCTATCCCAACACGTTTTTGGAGTATATGCACTCGTCTGTGGAGCACTTACTTCAACAGGTAAACCAGAACGTTTACGCGGGCGGTGAGAATGTGTTCGCGAAATATATAATGGAGATCTTTTAATGGACCTGCCAATAACTATAACTTTAATGGATATAAGGGCGATCGTACCTGAACTTACGCTGATATGCGTCGGCTTGATAATCATGCTTCTCGACCTTGTTGTAAAGAAGAAGGACCTGGTCGCGCTGGCAGGTATTGCCGGTACTGTGCTCGCGCTTTTCGGTACATATAAACTTTACGGGGTTACCGATACCCAGTTCGTATTTTCGAATATGTTCGTGCTGGACGGATACGCGAACTTTTTCAAGGTCATATTCTATATAAACCTTATTTTGACCATCTGTATATCTATTAAGTATATGGAGATAGAAAAGTCGTCGTTTGGCGAGTATTACGCGCTCCTGCTTTTCGCGACATCGGGCATGATGATCATGGCGTCCGCTGCCGACCTGATAGTTCTTTATCTCGGACTTGAGCTTATGGCGCTTTCGACGTATATTCTGACCGGCCTTATGAGGAAACAGCCCCGCTCCAATGAAGCGGCGATCAAGTACTTTTTCCTCGGCGCATTCTCGTCAGCGTTCCTGCTGTACGGTATATCCCTTACTTACGGTATGACCGGGACTACTAACATCAAAGAAATAGCATTTGCTATCAGTACGCTCGGTATAGCGGATAACCCGATAATGTATCTCGGGCTTATTTTTATGATAGTCGCGTTCAGCTTCAAGGTCGCGCTTGCGCCATTCCATATGTGGGCGCCGGACGTGTATGAAGGCGCGCCTACATCCATAACCGCGTTTATGTCAGTCGGACCGAAGGCCGCGGGTTTCGCGGTAATGGGCAGGATACTGATGGGTGCGTTCGGAGATATGCAGGCCCAGTGGGTCACAGTACTGATACCTCTTGCTGTCCTCACCATGGCCACGGGCAGTATTATCGCGCTTTCTCAGACGAACATCAAGAGGATGCTCGCTTACAGCTCGATAGCCCATGCCGGGTATATTCTGCTTGGTATCATAGCGGGCACGCCGGAAGGGCTTACCGCAAGCGTCAATTATCTTATGATCTATACGTTCATGAATATCGGTGCGTTCGCGATAGTGATAATGCTCAGGAGCAAGGGTTTCCAGGGTGAGAACCTCGATGACTATAAGGGCCTTGCAAAGTCGCATCCTGTTGCCGCGGCGCTTATGCTTATCTTTATGTTCTCGCTTGCCGGTATTCCTCCGACAGCAGGATTCATCGGAAAATTTTATGTCTTTATGGAACTGATCGGCTCCGGGTACACTCCCCTTGCCATTATAGCTATTATATTCAGCGCTATCTCCGCCTTCTTCTACCTGAGGATCGTAGTCTATATGTACATGAAGGATGCTGAACAGGAAATAGTGCTTACACAGTCGCCTACAATGAACATCGCACTTGCGGTCACGTCTGTGATGGTGCTTGTGCTCGGTATCTTCCCGTCATTCCTGCTTTATTTCGTAAGATACTCGATTATGGGATATTAAAGAAGTGCAATAGCGCAGAAGTTTAATAGTGCAATAGTAGGAGGATCTTTTAACTATTGTACTTTTTTTGTGGCACTTGTAATGCGCCTGCTGAGTGTTTTATAATTACTGTCGTTGTTGTAGTACCCGCACAATATGCCGAAGTGGTGGAATTGGTAGACACGCACGATTGAGGGTCGTGTGGCGCGAGCTATGGGGGTTCAAGTCCCCCCTTCGGCACCATTTTAATCTTACTCAGTAATCTTTGCCAGGGAGAGTCAATGATAATAGACAGCATAGATAATTACAAGAATTACGAAAATCTTGGCATAAAGATATCGCTTGCCTTAAACCATATCAGCACCACCGACTTTGATAATAAAGAACCGGGCAGGTATGACATTGACGGTGACAATATATTTGTCATGGTCAATGATTACAACACCAAAAATATTAATGAATGCCGGTTAGAGGGACATCATAAATATATTGATGTCCAGTATTTGGTAAAAGGGTCTGAATTGATGGGGTATGTCCCGTTGTCAGATCAGGCGGTTAGTGTTGAATATGATGATGAAGGAGATGTTGCCTTTTTTGAAGGGCATTCTTTATTTGTAAAGCTGGATAAGGGTATGTTCGTGATATTCTTTCCTGAAGACCTTCATATGCCCGGGATCGGGGATGGGGATCCTGTCCGGAAGGTTGTAGTTAAGGTTAAAATCTAAATAATTTTTTTGACAATACTGTAGGGGCAGGTCTTGTGGGCGCCCTTTGTAATGGGGCTCGGACATCTAACGTAGAATTGTCCGATGCAAGCCCTTGAGAATAGTAACATGCTAAAAGACAATTTGAATACAAGAAATGATGTCAGCAAAAAAGGGGCCTGCTGGCTTGCATTCGAGACCAATGACTTGATATCTGCTCATTATTGGTATTACTCACCTCCATTAAGTTATTTTACTTAATTTTGGTGTCCACTTTTTTCAGCTTACCTCATTTGTTTGGATGTTTTTTTCATTTATAACGTCGTCATGACTGACAGGCGGAACCGTAAAACATTATTAATGGCAAAATAATCATAAAACGTGAGCAAATTGAAAAAGGGACATGAGGTAGCCTGTTCAAGTCCATGAAATTGTGTACGCCCGGCATGGGCGTGAACTAATGGGGTTAAAGTCCCCTGTACCTGTCTGCCTGTCCGGTAGGCAGGTCCTTATCCGGGGAGATCTGCCTGACAGGCGGTCTTGGATCTGCATATGTAGTAAACCGGCAGGGCGAAACCGGAGGAACAAGCCCAGGCATGTCGTTGAGCTATCAGATGACATGAGCCTTCGGGATACACAAACGAGATAGCAGACCACGGCAGTCAATCATAGCGTCTGTCAGGGTAACCTTGCAGGTGATGAGGCAAAAGTCAGCCAACAGTAGGTGCTTTAGGCACAGAGGCCATAGTAGCCTAACGGTCGGGGTAATGCCTGGCACACCTGCCTGCCGGCAGGCAGGTGGTGAAGGGCTGAACTCAGAGCAGGGAAATGCGAGTCTCAAGAAGCTCGTGTGGCACATTGAATCCGAATGGATGAGTGATCACACGGCGCGTCGTTGAATCGCTCGCCCCAAGGGGCATCTTGTGATGTCTCTGGTATTGTTGACCGCCTACGGGCCGTCATGCTCTGGGAACCGCCCGGTGCGCCTGCCTGCCGGCAGGCAGGTGGTGAAGGGCTGAACTCAGAGTAGGGGAATACGGGTCACAAGAAGCTCGTGTGGCACATTGAATCCGAATGGATGAGTGATCACACGGCGCGTCGTTGAATCGCTCGCCCCAAGGGGCATCTTGTGATGTCTCTGGTATTGTTGACCGCCTACGGGCCGTCATGC
>BDTS01000059.1 GCA_002897915.1 bacterium BMS3Bbin09
CTGCTCCGCCCTTCATTGCCAGATATTTTGTGATCGCAGCTGTTAATGATGTCTTACCATGATCTACGTGACCAATTGTTCCTATGTTTGCATGCGGTTTCGTTCTTTCAAATTTTGCTTTAGCCATAATTGTCTCCTTTAGCCTCCCCTTACTTTTGTTACAATATCTTCAGAAATAGACTTTGGAACTTCTTCATAATGAGAAAACTGCATTGTATATGTTGCACGCCCCTGACTCTTCGACCTCAGGTCCGTAGCATAACCGAACATTGCAGAGAGGGGGACCTTGGCCGAAACAACCCTTACATTCGCCCTCTGATTCATGGTCGAGATCCTTCCGCGCCTTGAGTTTAGATCGCCTATTACATCACCCATATACTCTTCCGGCGTTACAACCTCTATCTCCATGATCGGTTCAAGCAGTATCGGTTTTGCATTCTTAAACGCGCTCTTGACAGCCATGGAACCAGCGACCTTGAACGCCATCTCGGATGAGTCCACTTCATGATAAGAGCCGTCATAGAGGGTAACCTTTACATCTACAATCGGATAACCGGCAAGTATACCGTTCTCAAGTGACTCCCTGACACCTTTTTCAACAGGTTTAATATATTCTCTGGGTATTGTGCCGCCAACGATCTTGTTGACAAACTCAAATCCAACTCCACCCGGCTCGAGCGGCTCGACCGTTAAATAGACGTGCCCATACTGACCGCGGCCGCCGGACTGTCTCACGAACTTGCCCTCGGCCTTGGCTTCCTGCGTTATTGTCTCCCTGTACGCAACCTGCGGCTTTCCTACATTAGCGCCAACCTTAAACTCCCTGAGCAACCGGTCCACAATAATATCGAGATGAAGCTCTCCCATACCGGCTATGATCGTTTGCCCCGTCTCTTCATCATAAGAGACTTTAAAGGAAGGGTCTTCCTGGGCGAGCTTACCGAGTGCAACGGAAAGCTTCTCCTGGTCGGCCTTTGTCTTTGGTTCAATAGCTACCGCTATAACAGGTTCTGGAAATTCCATTGCCTCAAGTATTATTGGATTATCTATATTGCAAAGCGTATCACCAGTGAGAGTGCTCTTAAGGCCGACCGCCGCGACTATATCTCCGACCTTGGCCTCTTTGATATCTTCTCTCTTGTCAGCATGCATCTGAAGAAGCCTGCTGAAGCGCTCTTTTGTATCTTTTGATGAATTATATACATAAGAACCTGCGGGGGCCTTACCGGAATACACCCTGAGAAAGGTCAACTGACCGACAAACGGGTCTGTCATTATCTTAAAGGCGATCGCCGCGAAGGGCTCATCTTCCGAAACTTTTCTCGAAAGCTCTTTGCTTGAATCGGGGTCAATACCTGTTACAGGAGGGACATCAGTGGGGCAGGGTAAATAATCAACGATCGCATCAAGAAGCTGCTGCACACCCTTGTTCTTAAAGGCTGTTCCGCAAAGGACGGGGGTGATCCTCAGTTCAATGGTCCCCTTTCTTAACGCTGCCGTTATGAGATCGGCCCCGATCTCTTCACCGGCAAGGTATTTCTCCATTATTTCGTCTTCAAAATCAGACAGCGTCTCAATCATCTTTTCTCTATACTCAAGGGCCCGGGGAAGAAGGTCCTGCGGTATCTCTTCAACGAGAAATTCGGCCCCGAGCGTCTCATCATTATATATATATGCCTTCATATTGACCAGATCGACTGCCCCGCTATAAAGTTCTTCCTTGCCAATAGGTATCTGGACCGCTACGGGATTTGCCCCGAGGCGCTCGATCATTGACTTGATGCTCATGAAAAAGTCGGACCCCATCCTGTCCATCTTATTAATGAACGCTATCCTGGGGACCTTATATTTATCGGCCTGCCTCCAGACAGTCTCTGACTGGGGCTCAACACCGGAAACAGCATCAAAAAGGGCAACCGCACCGTCAAGCACTCTGAGAGAACGCTCGACCTCGATGGTAAAATCAACGTGTCCCGGAGTATCAATAATATTGATCTTATTATCTTTCCAGACACATGTCGTAGCAGCGGAAGTAATAGTAATACCCCTCTCCTGCTCCTGGACCATCCAGTCCATAACAGCGGTACCTTCATGCACTTCACCGATCTTGTAAGTCACTCCGGTATAAAAAAGTATTCTCTCCGTAACCGTGGTCTTACCAGCGTCAATGTGCGCCATAATACCGATATTCCTTGTATTTTCTAATGAGATCTCTGACATAACCTTTTATTGATTACCACCTGTAATGGGCAAAAGCCTTGTTGGCATCAGCCATCCTGTGTGTATCTTCCTTTTTCTTCATAGAAGTGCCTGTATTGTTTGCCGCATCCATCAGCTCAGCGGCCAGCTTCTCCCTCATGGTCTGTTCGCCCCTTTTCTGGGCAAAACTTATGATCCACCTGAAGGCCATCGCTACCCTTCTCTGCGGCCTGATATCTATGGGGACCTGATAAGTGGCGCCGCCGACACGTCTTGATTTAACCTCTATAACAGGCTTGACATTATCAAGAGCGGCCTTGAAAACCTTCAATGGATCATTTCCTGTCTTATCCTTGATAATATCGAACGCTCCATAACAGATCCTTGCCGCCACCGCTTTTTCTCCGTTACTCATCAGTGAGTTAATGAACTTACTCACGATCTTACTGTTGTAGATGGGGTCCGGCAATATTTCTCTTTTTGCAACTACTCTTCTTCTTGGCATAATTATTATCCGTTTTTATTTGGGTTTTTTGGCACCGTACTTCGACCGGCCCTGTTTACGATCAGCAACGCCCAGGGTGTCGAGGGCACCTCTTACGATGTGATATCTAACACCTGGAAGATCCTTTACTCTACCGCCTCTTATCAGAACAATCGAATGTTCCTGGAGGTTGTGTCCAACACCGCCGATGTAACCGGTAACTTCCATTTTATTGGTCAACCTTATCCTCGCAACTTTTCTCAGAGCGGAGTTAGGTTTCTTTGGAGTAGTTGTGTAAACTCTCGTACAAACGCCCCTCTTTTGAGGGCATCCCTGAAGCGCAGGACCTTTAACTTTTGTGACCGGTCGTTTCCTGCCTTTTCTTACTAATTGTTCTATTGTTGGCAACTGTCCTCCTTGTACTTAAAAAACATATAAAATTAATACGATACATTCCCTTCATTGGGGAAACCTGATGAGTTTATCAGGGGATATGATCTTTTGTCAATAGAGGGGGGAAATTTTCTAAAAAATATTTACTCCGCCAGACATCAGAACGCGTATAAACCTCTTGATATTACTCACAAAAACAACCCTTAAATGCCTCAAATCATCATGGCATCAAGCTTTACACCTAGGTGCATAGTATACACAAAATAATACTAATTGCAATAGCCTATAATTAACATATTAAACATATACATACGTGGTGACAAACGATAGGATCTTAATTGCCGCATAATCCATAAAATCCCCTGGCACCTCCACTAAAGATCATTGCCAGAAAAATCCGGCCAGGATCAGAAAGACCGCTCCCTTTATCAGTTCTATATTCCCCGTGGTCCTTAGTCTCTCTTCCCTCATTAGGATAACGGATATTATGTTCTCGGAAAGCGGCAGCAGCAGTATAACAGGGATATTCACACAGTAAAAGAAAAAGGGCGCAGCCGCGCAATAAAGGACCATCAATATTCTGTATGGAACTGTCTTTTTCAGCCTTACCCTCACCTTCAATACACCGGCCGAAAAAAAGGTCAGGACAGCCGCATACAATTTCCACGATACATCCCCTGTAATGACAAAATAAACAATGGGCGCGGAGAGTGTCAGAAGTGCAAACCCGTTCAATTCCGCCAGGAGATAATGTTCCTTGCCGCTTGAAACAAAGATCAGATAGATAGCAACGAGCAGAAATGAAATTAAAAGTATCAGGGGTCCGTCGATAAGGAACGGTATTAACAATGCAAGGCCCGTCAAGCCAAAAAACAGTAACCACCCTAAATGCTCTTTTCTATTCTCTCCCGCTCTCAAAAAAGATGTGAGAGGGGCCTTGGAATTCACAAGGAATACGAGCCCTATTATCGCAGCAAGAGTCCTGATCGAAAAACCGCTTCCTGTCTGCCACGGACGGGGCAAT
>BDTS01000060.1 GCA_002897915.1 bacterium BMS3Bbin09
GGAGAACCCTCGTGGAATCCAAGGAATAGGCAGCAGCCGAACTTCCGCCACTAGAGCGAGGCAGCTCCGCGACGAAACCAAGTCATGCGGTCAAATCCGCGAATATCAGATTGATCAAACGTCGCCGTATCGGTCCCGTCCCTGCTTATACTCTGGATCATTGTAAATTGATAACCCATATAAAAAGGGCAAGGGCAGTTTATTGCTTGTTGACATTTGTCAGCCATATCGGATTCCCGTTCAAAGAACCACGGGAATGACAGACAAACCGATTGTAGGGGCACGGCATGCCGTGCCCTTTTTTTATTATGACCTCCCCTTACCCCTCCTTATTAAGGAGGGGATTATTATTCTCCCCTTAACAAGGGGAGATACAAAGGGGTAATCGTGATTTTCGGGAATGAATTTCACATTATTGACAAATAGAGAATATGAAAGTTAGAATGGCTCCGTACCGGTTATCTAAAGAAGTTGATAAATTCCGATTAAATTCAAACGGTTAACATAACAACCAATTGAATTTTCAATCTGTTTTCCTTCTCTGTTTCAGAATTAATTTTAGTATTTGAATTTTAAGTACGAAAGATATATATAAAGAATTAGTTACTTTTAAAATAAAAAAACATAAATGATCTGCATAACAAGTATGAAGATCTATACAGGGTAAAAAAGAAAATGAATAATAAAACAGCAGTTCTTTTGATGGCCTTCCTTTTAAGCGGTTTGCTGACCGGATACGGGACATGTGCAACTGACAAGCCATCGGCAAATAAAGTACCGGCACTTGTTGAAACAGGGTGGCTTGTAAAACACCTGGGCGATCCGGAAATCAAAATAGTATATGTGGATGATTGGCCTTCCAGGAAAGCGGAATATGACAGCAAGCACATCCCCGGCTCATTATATCTTGGCATTGGCGCGCTGCTGAGCAGTATCGGAGACGGCAGTTTTCCTCCGAATAAAAGTGTTTTTGAGTCAGCAATGAGCAAGCTCGGAATCAGTAAGAATGATCATATAGTCCTGTACGGTTTTAAAGCAAAGAACATCTTCACATTCAGCACACTCTGGCTGCTGGATTATTTCGGGCATGAGAAGTTCAGCTATCTGAACGGTGGACTTGAGAAATGGAACAGGGAGAACCGTAAGACATCAGGGGAGTCTACGAAAATAAAACCAACCAGATATAAAACGGGATCTCCTGATGAATCTATCAGGGCGGACGCGTATTATGTGTTAATGCGCTTAAAGGAGCCGAATGTTGTTATTGTGGATGTCCGTGGTACAGATGAATATACAGGGGAAAACAATCCGGAGACAAACAGAAGGGTAGGACATATACCCGGCGCCCTGGATATGGGTTACTTTACTACCAATTTTAATGATAACGGGACACTGAAATCAGTTAAGGACCTTAAGGCCATTTACACGGAAAAGGGCGTTACTAAAGATAAAGAAATAATTGTATATTGCCAGGGCGGTCTGAAGACCTCAAATACATATTTTGTTCTCAAGTATATCCTTAATTATCCAAATGTCAGAAACTATGTTGGCTCATGGGGCGAATGGGGGAACAGAGTAAACTTCAACTGGTATCCTGCTGAGCAATAAGAAGTAACACTGTATTAAAACATTACAATTGTATAACATATGTACAATACTGCATGTCTTCTGTACAACGCTGTACATATTCTGTACAATTCAAAAAAACCAGCCCTGCCTGCCGGCAGGCAGGCATCAGTTTTTAGCTTTCAGCTTTTAAAAAATGCCCGGTACCCAATATAAACTGTTAAGAATCAGATACTATCTTAATTTTTAACAGTTTTTGGCAGCCATATGTCTTAAGTAGTAGCTGACTGCTGACTGCTGACTGCTGAAAGCTTAAAAAATTCCCCTCATTTTTTATCCCTGGAATAGTATTTGCAATTAATCAATTCAATCGTCACAGAATTAAATCCGGTTTTGGCTTTTATTAAATTTACATAAAACAGAATAACTCAAAATTTAATTAAAAAACCTATTTAGAACAAGGAGGGTTAAAAATGCCACAAACAACTTCAATAGGCCTATTACTGGCGGTCATCCTGGGTATTTACTTTTTTACGGTCTCAGTTTATGTCTTGCGGGAATATGAGAGGGGTGTCGTCTTCAGGCTTGGTAGATTAATGCCGGTCAAGGGCCCCGGTTTTGTATTAGTCCTGCCTATCATTGACAAGCTTATCAAGATAAGCCTTCGGGTTGTTACCATTGAAGTGCCTTCACAGGACGCGGTTACAAAAGACAACGTGTCGCTCCAGGTAAGCGCGGTTGTCTATTTCAGGGTTGTTAACCCTTCATCATCCGTAACAGAGATCGAAGATTTCCGCTATGCTACTTCTCAAATATCCCAAACAACACTGAGAAGTGTTTTGGGTCAAAGCAATCTGGATGAAGTCCTTGCTAAAAGGGATGAACTAAATTCAACCCTTGAACATATAATTGATGAACAGACAGAACCATGGGGAATAAAGGTGACACATGTTGAAGTGAAAAACCTTGATCTGCCGGAAACCATGCAGAGGGCAATCGCAAGACAGGCGGAAGCTGAAAGAGAAAGAAGGGCAAAGATCATTCATGCGGCTGGTGAACATCAGGCGGCTGAAAAACTCGCTGATGCAGCAGCCATAATCAGAACCGAACCCATGGCAATGCAGCTAAGATTCCTTCAGACAATGGTAGAAATAGCTACTGAGAGCAAAGCGACCGTGTTATGCCCTATTCCGCTACCAATGGATATGATCAAACCATTTTTTGATAATTTCGACAGAAAAGAAAAATAGTATCCGTATCTCTGAAAACAGGGCTGTCAGATAAATAGCAAAATAGAATACGTTCAATCAAACAATCAATTGATTAGGACAGAAACACAACTAAATGAAAAAACTGGATAGAAGAGAATTTGTCAAACTCGCCTCTGTAGCCGGAGCCGGCACGCTAATGCCGGATCCCTTAAAGGTATTTGCCGACGCGGTTGACCAGTTGTTCGGAAAACCAAGACAAGGCCAGATCGAATACGTGCCGAAACCTGTCGCCAACGCCAAATTCGGGATGGTAATAGACCTTGGCAAATGCATTGGCTGCAGGCGATGCATGTATGCCTGCAAGCTGGAAAACAATGTTCCTGACACCATTTCTCCTCCCTATATAATGGTATTTGAGACCGAGGCGGCCACAGGCGCAATCGGTCATTATTCTTCTCCTGAAATGATGGGCAAGGGATCAACATTGTTTTATACAAAACTCCGTAAGGACAAGTGGTACATGCCCGTACAGTGCAATCACTGCGATGATGCCCCATGTGTGCAGGTCTGCCCGACCGGGGCTTCATACAAGGATCCGGACGGCCTTGTAATAATAGATTACGATAAATGCATTGGATGCAGGTACTGCATGACAGCATGTCCATACGGCGCCAGAAGGTTCAACTGGTGGGAGCCGCATGTCCCGAAAGACCGTATAAATCCGCTTGTGCCCTTACGCAGGCATGGCGTTGTAGAGAAATGCACCTTCTGCGTCCACCGTACAAGAAGGGGGAAATTTACTAGGTGTGTTGAAGTGTGTCCGAATAAGGCAAGGACCTTCGGAAACTTTAACGACCCTGACAGCGAGGTCAGAAAACTGGTTAGAAATGAAAGGAATTTCCGTCTTAAGGAAGTCCTTAATACAGGTCCCCGCATATGGTATCTGACAAAACCAAAAGAAAAACATATGCAGTGGTATAAGCCCCTGCCTCCTCCTACGAATATCAGAGGGATAAGGCAATGAATAATATCGGGGCATTGAGAAATAAAAGCAGATCGTTTTACATTTTTATAGGCATTCTGCTTGCCTTTATAGCGCTTGGCCAATTCAACTGGTTCCGCTATTTAACTTATGGCCCCGGTGATTCCGGCTCAAGCGATGTAGTGCCCTGGGGGATATATATATCAGGGCTGGCATACTTTATAGGATTAAGCGCCGGCGCAACTATCGTAGGATTAATACATCACGGTTTTGAACGTCACGATTATGAACCGATAGCAATACGCTCAATTATTCTGGGGCTGGTCTGTGTTATCGGCGCCACGCAATGCGTGCTTGTTGACCTCGGTGTTCCTTTCAGAGGTTTGAAGGTACCTCTTCTCCTACATAATTTTACGTCACTCTTCCTTGTTTCATCGACAAGCTATTACGGATTTATGGCGGTATTGGGAGGCGAACTATATTTCTCAATAAAAGTGTTAAGAGGGAATGCAAGCCCCCGGGATAAAAAGATGGCAAAGTGGTTCGGAATTCTTGCAGTACCTTATGCCCTCTGGATAGTGCATGCGTTCACAGGATCGATCTTCGGCGTGGTCAAGGCCAGAGAAATGTGGAACACCCCCATGCTGCCCGTACACTTCGTTATATCGGCCATTGCAAGCGGATTCGCACTCGCGATAATGGTCGCGGTAATAACTTCAAAGGTGGAAAAGAGGGAACTCCTGAGCAAAGAAACTTACAATCACATGGGGAAGATACTATGTTTCTTTGTTTTATTAACTGTGTTCCTTGATTTCTTTGATTATTTCATTCTCAGGTACAGCGCAAAGGTCGAAGCAATGGAAACATGGCATATAATTACGACCCGGTATATCGTTACTTTTACCCTGAATATCGGCGGGCTGGTTATTGCCTTTATTATGCTGTTATTTAAAAAATGGAGGACTGGCAACGGGTTGCTGGTCATAGGTGCGATAGTACAGGTGGCAATTATATCATATCGTATTGACCTGGTATCAATAGGACAGCTCGCACCTTTATTCCCGGGCATGGGCGAAATATATTACATCCCGACATTTTCAGAGATAACAATAATACTCGGAATCTTCGCGCTTGTAATACTTCTATATACGATACTTTCCATTATATTGCCGGTAGAAAAGACCTTTGAGAAACCGGCATATACTGTCAGAAAGTTTGGACAGGGCTTTCAAAAAGGCAGGTCCTCATTTACAGAACCGGAACATACCAGCGAAACATTCCAGAACGGCTTTCATAATAAAAAATAAAAATATTTAAATTAATTGATATATGGAGGTGAAAAATTGAAGAGATCACCAGAAAGACTTGAACATAAAGGACCGAAAAAAACCAGAGAGACCAGAGACATTATTGCCGATTATTGGGGGATATGGTTAATACTCGCATTGTTACTGGTATTTTCCATAGGAAAGATCGTGAGTATTGCACCCCAACATAGTGAGGAAATAGACACTGCAGAGGCTTCTTTGTCTCCGGTCTTTGGCAAAGCCTCTTATGTAGGCTCAAAAAGGTGTAAAGACTGTCACTGGAAGGAACATGATACCTGGAAGAACACATTACATTCCAAATTCATGCAGCCCACCAGTGAATATACTGTCCTGGCTGATTTTGAGATAAACAATACTCTCATCTCCAAGATTCCGGCCAATTCGCCCAAACTCGCCGGAAAAGAGATAACTTCCAGGATGTTCAAAAAGGACGGCAAATATTTCGTGAACACGGTCGGTCCTGACTGGAATTCGCACGACTATGAGATCACGAATGTCATCGGTATCGGAAGGAAGCAGGATTTCCTTACTAAATTCCCTAACGGTGCGATACACATACTCCCGGTAGAGTGGGATATCAGGAGCAAGTCATGGGTCAGCCTTAACGGCTTAGAAAAAAGCCACCCGGGCAAAAGCGAGTTCTGGGCCGACAAAAAGATGGTCTGGCAATACAAATGCGGGGGCTGCCATGTCACCGGCATCCAGATAAATTATGACAAAAAGAGCGACTCTTTTGATACGACCTGGGTTGATCTGGGCATAGGATGCGAGGCCTGTCACGGGCCCGGCAGCAACCACGTCAAGGCTGCCAGCGTGTACTTCAGTTATGAAAAAGAAAATATCATAAACCCGGCAAAGCTCCCCTGGCGGCTCCGCGCTATGGTCTGCGGACAGTGCCACAACTGGGGCGTAAGCACCGCCGATATTTCGGACAGCAATGAAGATTATCCGGAGAAATACAGCTATGCGTATGGCTTTCTGCCCGGAAAACCGCTGTATCTATCATACATCGAAGACCTCGATGACAGCAAAAAACATCACCAGCAATACAACGAATGGTCAGAAAGTGAACATGCAAAGGCAGGGATAATGTGCACAACCTGCCATGGTGTTCACCAGAAAGGAGACATAAAAAACGCCATGACCAAGCTTACTCCGGACAGTCTCTGTATGAGTTGCCACAAAACATTACAGAGACGTGCTGCCCACAGGATCCATACGTTCGGCAGCTGTGTTGCCTGCCATATGCCTAAAACAATAGGTCATGAGCACAGCCATACATTTCAATTCATCTCCCCTGCACTAAGCATACAGGCCGGAGGAGTAGACAAACAGATGAATTCCTGCAGCGGCTGTCATCACCATAAAGACACTCCTGTAGAGAATCTTCTTATGTTTCTCGATGCCGCTAAAAAGAGAGATATGCCCAAGCCTTTTGCGGCACATGGCAATTAATGTAATGGATCATAAATGTATAACTATAACAGGGAGGTGCAGCAAGTTATGAAGAAGTTTATATTATATGCGGTAGCTATTTTACTGATATTACCTGCATCGACGATAAATGTATATTCAGAGGAAGAACCCGTGGTAGAAAAAACACCACCAGTGGAAAACAGTTCCATTTATACAAAAGGTTATCCCAAGAAAATACCTGAATTTTTAAAATCCCAGTTTTTCTGCGGCTACTGCCATATACTGACATACCCCAAAGTCATTAAAGAGGCGCACAATTCGTGGATGACGAGTAAACATAAGGACGTACCCTGCGTAGACTGCCATTATCCCCCGGGACGTCTGGATGTCGCTATCCCTGAACATGATAAGATCCCGAGAGACGAAGAGACCGCCACTGGAAAAAAGACAGACATGGAATATATGAAGTCCGAGCTGGAGGTCCTCTCAAGATTGACAACGATCCTCAATATGGATGAACCGGTTATCAGGAAAAAACCGAGGATCGACGACAACAGCTGTACCATAAAGTGCCATCTCAAGAGTGGTAAAGGCAAAGAAGGGGAGTTCTGGACCAAAAAGATCAAATTTGTAGAAGTCGAAAGAGAAGATAAATCAATAAGGGTCATATCTTATATTCATAAGACCCATTTCGATAAGACCAAATCAGTAGAAGGCCAGGAGATACACTGCCAAACCTGCCACCAGCACGAGACTAAGGATAAACATTTTGAGGTTTCCAGAAAGAAGTGCTTTCTCTGCCACTTCAAAAACGCGGAGCTTAATAAAGGACGCGCTAAATGCTCCCTCTGCCACGAAATTCCGACAAAACCTCTTCAGAGACAAAAGGTGGAAGGTGCTCCGGAAAAAGAAGGCGAAAAAACGATAAATCACAAATCCATTGAAGCGGACGGGGTAAAGTGCGCAAGCTGCCACGGCCATATGATAAGGGGCAAGGGTGAAGTTGTGCAGCAAATGTGCCTGGATTGCCATGACAACGAAGAGGCCATTACAAAAGAAGCATCAAATAAAAAACTCATGCATGAAAAACATGTTGCAGACCAGAACGCAAGCTGTTTTGACTGTCATGCTCCAATCGAACATAACAAAAAAGCAGATTATATAGATACTGCACGGCTCCAGTGCCAGACCTGCCATCCCGACCATCATAAATATCAGAGATTGCTGCTGGAAGGAGCACAGAGACCGGGGGTACCTAGTATCCCTGCCCTCATGGCCGCAGTAAACACAAATTGTACTGCATGTCACATTGAAGAAAAAATCATTAACGGGGAGAAAGTTGCAAACGGTACAGGCAAGGCATGCGCCGCCTGTCATACCCCGAAGCATGAAGGCATGGTAGAGGAGTGGAAATCTTCAACCGCGTCCGCTGCAAAAGAGGCCAAGGAGATTGAAAAAGATGCCGAAGCTGCCATCGAGGCTGCAAAGGCCACGGCGACTCCAGAGCAGATAGAGGAGGCAAATAAAATGATGGAGAATGGCCGTGGAAACCTGAACATTGTTGAGTACGGAGGCGGAGTACACAACAAAAAATACTCTGTCACGCTCATTGACGCGGCCATGACCAGCTTTGAAGACGCCATAGACCTGCTCGCGGAAGAGGAAGAAGAGGGTGTAGAAGTAGACTGTGAATGTTCTGATGGCAAGCTTGACTGCGCGGATGAAGATGCAAAAGCAGAGGCCAAAACATACGAATGTGCGTGTGATGATGAAGATTATGTTGTCTGCCAAGGAGACGAATGATGCAGGCAATGATGCAGGCAATGATGCAGGCAATGATGCAGGCGAGTAATTACAAAACAGTTTTTACTCTGTCTCATCATATATAAAAGGACAAATAATCAAGAAGGAGGTAAACATGAGCAAGACAGATAAAGTATCACGCCGCGACATGATCAAGGCTGGCGGTGTTGTAGTCGCTGCTGCTGCAACAGGTCTATTGCCTGATGATGCGGAGGCCAAAAAGAAAAAGAGAAGGAAGAAGAAAAAGAAACTTCCCCACTGGGCGATGATAGTTGACCTCAGGAGATGCATCGGGTGCAGGGGATGCTGTATTGCGGACAAGGCGGAATATGGCGCTGCACTTGGACGGTTCAACACTGTTGTTAAAAACGTGGAATGGGGCAAATATCCCGATCCTCAAAAACATTTCCTGCCGCGTCTCTGTAACCATTGCTCCGGTGATGAGAGCAAGGAATGGCAGGTACCGCCGTGCGTAGAAATATGCCCTGAGTCAAAGAGCGGCAAAAGACTAAAGATGGGCAAGGAAACATACAGGACAGGGGCCACTTATAAACGTCCTGACGGAATGATCCTGCTTGACCCGAAACTCTGTATCGGCTGTTACAAGTGTATTGACGCATGCCCGTATGGGGTGCGCTCCCCTGACCCTAATGTTAAGCTGACCAGGCCTGACAGAGAAAAGGACTTCGGAGTCGGTAAATGTACCTTCTGTCGGCACCGCGTTGACAAAGGCATCGTGACTTCATGTGTAAACACCTGTCAGGGCAGGGCAAGGAACTTCGGCGATCTAAATGACCCGAAAAGCGATGTTGCGAAACTCGCCAAAGAACATAAGCTGCTCGAAAACAGGGACAAATCAACGCTCCTGCCAAATATGAAGACAAATCCTAACGTCTTTTATATTGACCCTGACGGAGTGCTTGAACACTACAACAAGAAGCTCTCGAAAGAGACAAAATTTGCTGAGTTTAAATCAGCGTTTGAATAAGATCAATTGAAAGGAGAAGATAAAATGGCAAATTTAACACGCCGGAACTTTATACAGTTAGGCATTGCAAGCGGAGCTCTCCTTGCTGCCGAAGAAGGCTTTATATCACCGGCCTTAGCCGGCAGAGTAAAGTTAAAAAAAGGCGGCAAGGATTTTAACTTCAAGACAGATGCAGAGAGAACCGCCATTCCCACTGCCTGCTGGTCATGTGTAACAAGATGTGCGGCAATGGGATTCGTGGAGGATGGCAGGCTGGTCAAGATGGAATCCAACCCCAAGTCTATAAGGACCTTGGGTAAAATGTGCGCAAAAGGACAGTCAGGTCCCAATGATGTTTACTTCCCGGACAGACTACTTTATCCGATGATACGTGTTGGCAAAAGGGGGGAGGGTAAATGGAAAAGGATATCCTGGGACAACGCACTTGCAGAACTGACAGTACGTCTGAAAAAACTCCGCGACGATGGACATCCTGAAAAATTCATGTTCCATTACGGCAGGATGAAAGCAAGCTCCAGCAAACTGATAAAGAGTGTTTTTCTTGCAACTTACGGAACAAAAACAATTTCAGGACATACATCGATCTGCGAAGGTGGAAAATGGACATCCCAGGAGCTTACTTGGGGCAAGCACTATGACAACTGGGACTTTGACAACACCAACTTCATACTGAATTTCGGAAGCAACGTACAGGAGGCCCATACCAATCATATCCCGACATCACAGCGACTCATAAGGGCAAAGGTAGAGAGGGGAGTAAAGTCGGTAACCTTTGATGTAAGGTATTCAAACACAGCCGCAAAATCTGATGAATGGATACCAATCAAACCGGGAACAGACGGTGCGGTTGCCCTCGCCATGTGTAATGTAATAATGCAGAACGATCTTTATGACAAGTCGTTCTTCAAATTCATCAGGGCTACAGAAAATGTCAATGCCTCAAATGATGAAAAGATAGCAACGCTCAAGGCACACCTTAAACAATATACACCACAGTGGGCGGAGAAGATAAGCGGAGTGAGCGCCGCAAAGATTGAATCCATCGCAAAGGAATTTGCAAAGACAAAACCGGCAGTTGTAATAAATTACAGAGGGTCCGTAGCCCACTACAACGGTAATGACACAGAGCGGGCGTGCCAGATGCTTGCCGCAATAACAGGCAACATAGACAACCCGGGCGGCAGATGCAGGGGAGTGGGACCTAAGTGGAAATACCCGAAGGGACCAAAGAACAAACCCAAGGCAAAGAAGCTGAAGCTGGCCCACGGCTTCCCGGGAACAATAGCATACCCGAATCATGGAGTATGCCAGCAGGTATTGCCGATGATCAAAGACGGCAAGGCGGGAAGACCTGAGATATACATGTGGTACTGCTACAACCCTGTCTATGCAAATGGTGACAACCAGGGTAACATTGATGTGCTGAAAGACGAGAAGATGATCCCATTTACTGTGACTTCCAATATTGTCTATGACGAATCCAGCAAACTGGCTGACATGATACTGCCGGATGCGACTTATCTGGAAAGATGGGACTGGGAAGATATGGTCGATCCTAACCAGATCGGAGAGCATTATATCCGCCAGGCCCTGATCAAACCGCTTGGAGAGGCCAGGGACCTTGGAGATGTAGTCATAGAGCTGGCAGAGAAGATGGGAATGCCGCTTGGAGTCGGCGCTTCAAAAGAGGAGTTTGTGAAAAAGTCACATGAAATGACAGCCAAGGCAGTAAAAGGCTTTCCCGGCTTTGACTACATGAAAAAACATGGAGTCTGGCATGACAAGAACGCCAAGCCTAAATACTACTCGCACAAAAAGGAAATCAAGGCCGATAAACTGAAAGGCGCAATTCTTGACGAGGCAACCGGCGTATACTGGGACCCGCATAAGGCCCATGCCAAACATCCTGAAGAGGGATATGCCAAGACCAAAAAGGCATACAAAGGCTATGTAGGGCAGAAGATGGGAGACAAAGTCTACAAGGGTTTCCCGCCCGACAAGGTCAACAAGACCGGGTACCTGGAGCTTTACTCCGCACTATTGAAAATGAAAGGCCATCCGGCCCTTCCAACATACGTTCCGGTACCGGAGCATGAGAAGATGAAGTCTGATGAGCTAGTTCTCACTACTTACAAGGTTGCCGTACATGTACATTCAAGGAGCACCCACAGAAAATGGCTCGCTGAGGTCTATCATGACAATCCCGGATGGATCAATCCAAAAACTGCGGGGGCACGCGGCATAAAGGACGGGGACAAGATCAAGGTCAAATCAAAAATCGGTGAGATTGTAACCAAAGCGCATGTTACAGAAAAGATAGTCCCCGGGATTATAGCAATCTCTCACCATGTAGGACGAGAAGAATCGGGAAGATATGCTTCAGGTAAAAAGTCACCGTTTGCACATGATAATGACCCCGACCTCAAGAGGATATTCTGGAAAGCACATGGAGTGCATCCAAACTGGATAATACCCAATTCACCTGACCCCATAAACGGCCAGCAGTGCTGGATGGATACGGTGGTTACTGTTTCAAAGGCATAGAATCATCACATTTGTGTTCACCTGTATGTAGGGGCAATTTATGAATTGCCCCTACGGGGTTGAGAAGATATTCCAATATGAAAAAAAGCTCGAAACTAAACAATATGATCGAAACAACCAGACAGAGAAGCAATATCTACAGGCTGCTCGCTCTTATTTACCGTACTGAAATTACCAAAGCATTACTGAAACATATCAGAGACCCGAAGTTTCTTTCCATATTATCAGACATGGGCGCTGAACTGGAGGATGATTTCTTAAAGGGTCCTGAGGACAATTTGATAGAAGTCCTTGCTGTTGAGTACGCAAGACTGTTCTTGGGGCCCGACAAACACATCTCTCCCCATGAGTCTGTACATCACGAAAGAGGCGACGGCGACTGGGGGACTCTCTGGGGCAAGTCAACTGTTGAAGTAAAGAACTTTATTGAGACATCAGGCCTTGAGTATAAATCCGACTACCTCGGGATGCCCGACCATATAAGCGTAGAACTGGAGTTTATGAATCAGGCTGCCGGGCGTGAGGCACAGGCCCGTGAAGAAAATGATAATGATGGGGTGCTCTGCTGCCTGAAGATGGAAAAGAAATTTATCGACGAACACCTGACAAAATGGCTTCCCGTTTTCTGCAAAAAAATTATTTCTGAAGCAAAATTGCCCTTTTACAGGGAAATGGCAAGAATAACCAATAATTTCATTGAATTTGAAAAAGATGAAATTAACAGGTATATCGCAGAGGCAGAAAAAGAAGAGACTTCTCAAGTCAGTTAAGGCTGAATTGCTTTAAAAGGGCATTACTCACCCTTATTTATGATGATAAAATGGACAATGAGGCAATCACTTCTAATAATATTACTCCTGATATTCTCAATCATATCTCCTCAAGGCAATGTTCTGTCCGCACAAAATAATGGCAAGCTGCTTCAAGCCGTAAAAAAAGACAATGTTGATCTTCCCTATAACAGTAAGTGGGGCTGGCACAAAGTGCACAGGAAACCCCTGAAGGTGTTTAAAATAGGGAAGTCACCTTTTGCACCCTCCCGTAAAATAGATGTCTGTTTCAAGTGCCACCAGAAAAATAATTACAGGATCTGTGACCCTCACACCCAGATCAATGAAAACGGAAAGATTATCGTAGAAAAGTGTTTATACTGCCATCAGGAAAAGCCTGATGAAAAAGTTGCGGCTTTTGACAAATACCGTTCCGAAGTGAAATTCAATCGCAATATTGAAATGATATGCGTGGGATGCCATAGCGGCACTCAATATCAAAATGCACACCCTTTAAATGCCAACCACCTGCGAAAACCGTCTGATGAGATGTTATCAATGATGAAAAGAACAGAAAAACAGTTCGACATAATACTTCCGCTTAACCTGGATGGAAAGATAATGTGCGCTACCTGTCATAATCCGCATCAAAAAGGCGTAATACCCGAGGAAAGGGGAGCAGCAGGAGGCGCGAGTGAGAAAAACAGGATCCGTCTGCCAGGTCAGGTTGAGAGCGCCATAACAAAAGAGGGAAAAGAGGAATATATGACCCGCATGTCCGGTGTGAAAGACAGAATATGTTTGGCATGTCATAAAGACAAAGAGATACAAAAGATACAACCTGAAAGATCCATCTATAACATGCGATAGTTATTCGAACAGCTTTTTTGTATATTATTACTGCCTTTTTGAAGATTTGTTTTCTTCCATCACACCCGTATCCCCGTCATATCTCTTCCTTTCCAGAGACAATATGCCCTTAAAAGCAAAATCAGTAATGACCGGATCACGAAAAAGTATAGTAATCTTTTAACTATTTATTGCTTGACATAAAGCTCCAGAAAATGTAACTTACTAAAAGATTGAAAATTTGCTTTAAAAAGAATAACTTATAGCTTTATAAACATGCTTTATGTATACCTGTTGGAATTAAAGTATTTTTCAGAAAAATAGATCTAAATTAAGATATTTCTGAAATATAATTAAGGAGGGATAGATTTGAAACTGCAAAAATTCGTTATAAAAACTTCTTTATTCCTTGCATTATTACTTCTGCTCTCATCCACCGGTTTTCAAGCACAAGCCGCTGACAAAGAAAACTGCTTAATGTGACACAAGTACCGTCAGATCGGTCGGATCGACGAACTTGGGATAAAGAGAGTTTACTACGTTAACGAGAATATCTACGCCAACACGACACACAGGAACGTGCCATGCAGGGACTGCCACACATATATCACAAAGATACCGCATGACCCTGTAACAGAAGAGGTCAACTGCTCTAATGAATGCCACATCAAGCCGCCTTTCTCAAAAGAGAACTTTTCACATAAAAAGATTATCAAGATATACAACAAGAGCGTTCACGGCATCAAGAAAAACGACTCCGAAGAGCTGAAGGCCGCAAAGCCCTACTGTAAATACTGTCACCTCAACCCCATATACACAAGGGTCGAAGAAGGCAGGATCAATTTCGAAGTAACTCTCAAACGTTGCTTGAACTGCCACGAAAGAAAAGGCGTGACCCAGGCATACAAGCACATTACTCACCGTCTGCGTCACAAGACCTCGCGTTCACCGCAGCAGATCGTACAGCTCTGTTCCAAGAACTGCCACGCGAACATCCCATTGATGGAAAAGCTCAAGGTCTCAAAAGAGAGCCATGAAGCGGTCGAGACCTATAACGAATCGATCCATGGCAAGGCAGTAGCGCTCGGTTCGCAGGAAGCGGCTGACTGTGTAAGCTGTCATGCCACCTCAGCGATCCATGACATCTATAAAAAAGATGAAAAAGAATCGACCGTCAACAAAGACAATCTTATAAAGACCTGTAATCAGTGCCACAAGAATGTCAACGACAGGTTTGTTCAGATCGACGTACACTCAGGCATTGAGCGCCATGAAAAACCACTACTGTATTACGCAAAGATTATACTCGGATACGTATTTTACGGGTCCGTCTTCAGCCTTATCGGCCTAGCAATGCTCGAGTCATACGGCAGAAGAAAAGACGGGATAGCCATGCAGATCAGGAAAGGTACATCATGGCACGGTAAATCGAGACGCAAGTAAATAGAAACTTAAGATATATTTTATATGTAAGGTTAAGGAGGAATAATGGCAACTGAAAATATTCCGGCTTCTTCTGAAGCAATAGGGCCTGAAGAAGATTTCACATATGTCGAAGGCGTCGGGAAGATCCCAAGAGACATATATAAATATGTAAAGTCAGATCCCCTGGGAGATCTACCCAGATACTCGTACCATATAGTAATACAGCATTTTGTTACATTTGTGACCTTTCTGGTTCTGGCTGCAACAGGTCTAACACTGCATTTTGCCGATCTCTGGTGGGCACCGATAATAATGAAACTCTTCGGCGGCATTGACATGGCAAGAGTGATCCATAGGGTCGCGGCATTCTTAATGGTAGTAGCGAGTATATACCATATCTCCACTATCTTAGGCGGTACTTTCTATAAGATCATGAAAAAACAGTTCGACTTCAGAAGGACACAGATCCCGTGCTTAAAAGACGCCCGGGACATAGTGCATGACATCAAGTACTTTCTCGGAAAAGAAAAAAACCGGCCCAAGATGGAGAAATTCATGTACAAGCAAAAACTCCATTACATAGCGATCTTATGGGGGACATTTGTCCTGGTCTCAGCAGGGACAACCCTGCTCTTTCCCGAACTAATGGCGACGATATGGCCTAACCCCCGCTTTGCTCAGGACCTTGCAAGGCTTATGCACGCTGACGAAGCGATCATGGCCATTACAGTTATAGTTTTCTGGCACTGGTCGAACGTGCACCTCGTGCCCGGAAGGTTCCCGCTCCAGTGGTCTTTTTTAACTGGCAAGATCACAAGGGAACACCAGATAGAAGAACATTTTTTGGAATATATAAGAAATCTCGATGAGTTCCCTGAGGAAAAGGAATACATCAAAAAAGTTCTAAAAGAAAAAGGATTCGAGACTAATTAAAGGAGGTTACCCAAGTGCCAGGCGAACCAAAGAGACTAGAACATCCCAAATCAGTTTACCTAATTGGGTTTATATTTAAGATAATAACACTTACCGTTATGATAGCGGTCATTTACCAGATAACCTTTTCACCTCACGGCCCCGCTGTTCTGGTGCCCATACAGAAAAAGATCGCGGAAGGACAGAAGTCTGCGATCCTGGATGAAGTCAAAAAACATGAAGAGTATGAGAAACACAGGCATTTTCATAATATAGTCGAATATCCGCAGCTCCCTGAGAACATGAGACCGGTATGTTATATCTGCCACTCAAATTATCCGCACAGCAAGAACAAAAAAGTGAGGGCGCTGCTGAACATGCATACGCAGTTCTTTGTATGTGAGACATGCCATATAGAACCCAAAAAAGGTATGGATGTCATTTACAAGTGGTATAATCCTTATGACCCGAATCCGAAAGGGCCTTTCTTCGGCACAAGCTATGACCCGGAGACAGGCAACCTGATCGAGGTGAGTGACTACTTCTCTAAAATAGCTCCCTACTTCGTTAAAGGGGATAAATATGAGTCCGCAATCCAGATACAGGACAGCGCCCTCGCACAGGATTACGCAAAGGTCAAGGACCAGCTCACCCCTGAACAGAGGGACAATGTTAAAAAGAAGTTTCACATAAACATTAAACCTAAGGGGCATGAATGCAAGGTGTGCCATTCGAAGAAGAGCATACTTGAGTTCAAGAAGCTCGGGTTTACACCGAACAGGACAGTTGATATACAGCAGTTAAACATAACGGGATTGGTTACAAAGTATGAAAAGTTCTACATACCTAACCTGTTTAAATAAAGCCGAATTAAGCGGTCCGCCTGAGGCGGATCCGCTTCAATGAGACTTATGCTTGTGGTATAAAATCTGAAAAAGTTTAATTATAAGGGTCTATGTTTTTTCTGCATAGACCCTTATAATATTTCATGACTGCCTTGAGACGTATTTACTTCCATTTAATATTGTTATTTCTTTTCTCAATCCTGATCACCCCGGATATTTCTTTTGCGTTAAAGTGCATTAATACCAAGTTCCTGTTTGACATGAAACCGGGTGCAAATCAACCGAGCGACTTATCTATTGCTCCTAATGGAGATATATATCTCGTCGATGGTGTGAACAACAGGATTATTGTACTCGGCAGCGACGGACGCTGGAAGTTCGACTTCGGCAAAGAAGGTACGGGCTCCGGCTGGTTCAAATATCCCCTCGGTATAGATATATCCAATGACGGAAAGGTCTTCATCGCTGACTCCGGAAACCACAGGATACAGGTATTTGACCTTAAGGGTAAATATTTATATAAATTTAATGTGGAGAGCGAATCCAATGCTTACGGTTCCGACCCGGTCGATATAATAGCCTCCAGATTAAAAGATTATCTTTATGTCGCGGACAATGAGAACCATAATATAAAGGTTTATAACCGTAAAGGCGATCTCCAGTTCAAATGGGGAAAATTCGGGGAAGAATACAGCGAGTTCAGGTATCCGGGGATAATGACGGCGAATGAATATAACGAGATATTTGTCGTAGATGTCCTTAACACAAGGGTCCAGAAATTTGAACCTTTTGGAAAGTTTATCGCCTCGATCGGATCCTGGGGTGTGCTGCAGGGCAACTTTTTCAGGCCAAAGGGAGTAACACTCGATAAATATAACAGGGTATTTGTAAGTGACGGCTATATGGGCGTGATCCAGGCCTTCACGGACATGGGCACCTTCCTCGGAGTCGTCTGCAAGAAGAACAAAAAGAGGGTCTTCGATTACCCTGTCGGCATACATATCGACAAGAATAACCGGCTGTATGTCGTTGAAATGAAGGGCAACAAGATAACCGTACTGAAGATAGTGGATTAAAAAACTCAATAAGACCCAGATGACTTATACGCCCTATAAAATCAAAGAGAGAATATTGCTATTCTCTCTTATCATCACCACTATACTCTTTACTGTGATCTCTCAGGCCTTTGCCCTTGAAGTGTCTTCAAAGCGTGACTGCGTTGTCTGCCATATAATGTGGCTGGACGACTTCAGGACCGACCAGGAGACATTGGTCGATTTTCAGCCCAGCAACGTCCTCATGAAAGACACCCAGGGGGTCGTTAGCTCGGAGAAGATATGCTTCAGCTGCCATGACGGTTACGTTAAAGATTCACGGTACATAACCTGGAAGTACAACAGGCACCCCGTGTTCGTCAAACCATCCAAAAATATAACTGTTCCTCCTGAACTGCCCCTGAGCGTAAAAGGGGAGATCTACTGTGGGACATGTCATTCGGCACACGGCCAGGGCGCAGCGCCCAAAGGCGACCGTGAAGGAAGGACAGCCGTTTACAGGGAGGTGAATATTGATTCCGGTCTTTGTGAAAAATGCCACCGGAACGAGGCCGATTACAAACGTACCAACAGCCATCCCCTGCACAGGACAGACCTCAAGCTGCCTGACAAACTGTTCACACTGGGAAGCACGAAGGCCTCACACAAGAACGAGGTGATCTGCCAGTCCTGCCACGATGTTCACGGCGCAAAAGGCAAAAAGATACTTATAATGAACAATAACAATTCGGAGCTCTGCATAACATGCCATGAAAAACAGAAATCCCTGATCAACACAAAACACGATCTCCGCCTGACCCTGCCGGATGAAAAGAACCTGAAAGACCAGCCCCTCTCCGAATCAGGCCCATGTGGGGCATGCCATACTCCGCATAAGGGCGCGACACAGAAACTATGGGCAAGGCCTTTCAAGAAAGGAAACCCGGCCAGCGAGCTCTGCCTATCATGTCATGGGGATGACAGGCCTTATAAAATTAAAGGTGTCGGAGAATTTTCACACCCGATAGACACCGAGCTTACTACAAAAGAATCAATGCCGGACAAACTCCCCCTGTTTGCCGAAGACGGCTCAAAGACCGAAATCGGCAGGGTCCAGTGTTTCACCTGCCATGACATACACCGGTGGGACCCGGTCTCGCTGGAAAACAAAGGGGGAAAAGATGTCGAGGGTGACGCATCAAACAGCTTTCTCAGGATGACGAATATCTCGTCCGAACTCTGTCTGGAGTGCCATAAAAGCAAGAGCCAGCTTATGAGATCCGACCACAATCTTGCTGTTACCGCGCCGGACGAAAAGAACATACAGGGGTTCAAACCGACTGTTTCAGGGCCGTGCGGCGTCTGCCATGTACCGCACAATGCCGTGGCAAAACGCCTATGGGCCAAAAAGCTTTCCGGGAACAAGGACTTCGTGACACAGTTGTGCACTACCTGTCACAACAAGGAAGGTGCGGCAAAAAACAAGCTTATCGGAGAATATTATCATCCAGTGGACATTACTTTGGACAGATTCAGTGTATTCCAGGTTTACGATATCACATCAACATTACCTTTATATGACAGTGGAGGTAATATAGTAGGCAATGGAAAACTCGTATGCACAACATGCCATGAACCGCATATATGGGACCCGAACAACCCGATCATTGATTATGAGGGCAAGAATATCGAGGGTGACGCAAGGAACAGTTTTCTAAGAAAAACGAACTCACCTTCATCCGACCTCTGCAAAACCTGTCACAGGAGCAAGGCATTTGTTGACGGAACGGACCATGATCTTATAATTACACGCCCGGAAGCCAGGAACCTCCTCGGACAGACGCCTGAAGAGTCCGGGCAATGCGGGGTCTGTCACCTCGTCCATAACGGAACCAACAATATTAAATTATGGGCAAGGCCCTATGGTAAGATATCCCAGGGCGAAGGCATTGTCGATGCCTTATGTAACAGCTGCCATTCCAAAGGGAATCCGGCAGAAGATAAAATCCCCCAGATAGCATCTCATCCTGAGAAAAGACTGATAAACAATCTCATGCATAACAACCGGACAAGGATCGATTATGCTCCTATATATGACAATATAACGGGCAAAGAAACAAATGTCGGTAATATATCATGTCCTACATGCCACAACGCCCACCAGTGGAGCCCCCTGCACAAAGAAAAGGGCAGCTATAAAAACCTGGAGGGTAATGCCACAAACAGCTTCCTTCGTAATGTAAGTTATAACAATATATGTATAGACTGCCACGGCATGGATGCGCTCTTCCGGTACAAATATTTCCACGATCCGGTGGATAGGGTAGAACCTGCTTCCAAGAGAATCAATAACCTTAACCAGGAATTCAGGTAACAGGCCTTAATCTTTAATTTATATAACAATTAATTATTTTACAAACAAGACTTTATTTTTGTACTCTAAATGAGTTAAATGCAGTTTTATCTCTTTTTCGTAAAACAACGATGACCTCTCAAAGAAGGGCAGAGAATGAGTTTGAAAATTGCATTAAAGAATTATTTTATCCTCTTTTTACCAGCCATTACCATTATGCTTTTCATGCCTGCCACCTCTTTTTCCGCAGATATAGGCAATTGTCTCCTCTGTCATAAGTATCCGGGCATAAGCCGTGTCGACGAAGAAGGCAAACTGAAGCTCTTTTATGTTAATGAGGACATCTTTAACAACAGCGTCCACGCAAAGGTAAAATGCGATGGCTGCCACACCGATATCAAGGAGATCCCTCACAAACACGCAATAAAGGTTGACTGTCTCGTCGAGTGCCATATAATCGAGCCTGCGAGCAAGAAGAAATTCTCGCATAAGGATGTTCAAACCTTTATAAACAAAAGTGTTCATGGAGTTATCGACAATAAAGGCAAGGAAAAGAAATTCAAGGAAGACTTCCCGACTTGCAAGTCCTGTCATGACAACCCGCTCTACAGGCCGATCTCTTTCTTTAAGAGAGTACGCCCCGGCATCTCCGAACAGTCACTCGGAAGGTGCAGGGTCTGTCATAAGAGCGAAGACTTTATCTACAGGTCCTATAATCACGTCACAACAAGACTGCACCCTTTGAACATCGCGGGGGTCTGCGCAAAGTGCCATAATGACCTGGCGCTCGTTACAAGGCACGGCCTCTCGACAAAAGCTGTCTATTCATACGGAGAGACATTCCACGGCAAAGCCGCGTCGTTCCTGGATGAAAGGATCCCGAATTGCCTTGACTGTCATGTCAGTAAAGGAGAGTCCGTACACCAGATGTTAACACATAAAGACCCCAACGCCTCGACATCCGAACAGAACAAGGGCAAAATATGCACCACAATTGACTGTCATCCGAGCGCATCTCCAAAGCTCGCGAAATATGGGGTTCATTCGGAATTCAACCTGACACAGAGCCCGGCGCAGTACTTTTTCACGGTCTTCTTTATCGTGCTGACCGGCGGCACACTGCTCCCGCTGATGGTGATCATCTTCCTCGATATAGTCAGAAGATTCTTTCCTAACGCATCAATAGGAGGAAGGAAATAATCATGGAAAAACATCCTATGATCAAGATAAAAAATGGTAAAAAATACTTTTACCGGTTTACCCTTAACCAGAGGATCCAGCATATTATTCTTGCCGTATCGGTTGTCATCCTGGTATTGACTGGCATGCCGCTCAAGTTCCATGACGCTTCCTGGGCGCCTTATCTTTACGCCTTGTTCGGCGGGATAAAGACCGCGCCCATCATTCATAAGACCTTTGGCGCGATACTGATGGCATTGTTTGTCTATCACGTCTTCTATCTCATATACGTCATACGTAAATTTCACATTGCCCCGATGAAGAAGAAAAACGGGAAGCTCAGCAAAATGGAGGTCGCGAAGATAGTCCTCACACAGAATCTCGTCCCAAACCTTAAGGACGCATTTGACATAAGGGACCTTATGAAGTATCTACTCTTCTTTACCAAAGTACGCCCTGACGGGGACAATTTCACCTGGAAAGAAAAATTCGATTACTGGGCACCTTTCTGGGGTATGATAATAATCGGCGGCTCCGGACTTATTATATGGAACAAGGAACTTGCCACTCAGATACTACCCGGGGAATTTCTGAACTTCTCCCTGATCGCACACAGTGACGAAGCGCTGCTCGCCGCGCTCTTTCTGTTTATATGGCACTGGTACAATGTCCACTTCTCAATATCGGTCTTCCCGATGGGCACGGTATTTCTGACCGGGTATATGTCGGAAGAGCTGATGGCAGAAGAACATTACCAATACTACGTTGATATCATGAAGAAAGCAGGACTGGAAGACGAGATACTCCCGCCGCAAAGAGGTCAGTCGCATGAACCTCCTGAAGGAGGTAATGAATAATGAAAGCATTCCTTTTCAAGATCTACATGCTCCTCTTTATGGTGCTGGTCGTCTTTTTTATCGTAGTCATATGGAACGTTACCTTCGGGCACATTGTCCATGAGTATTATGAAAGACAGAAAGTCAATGATATCACGGCGCTCAAGGGATCGAATGAGCAGGAAGTGGAAAAGAGCACATTCGAAAAGGTCATTCTCGAGAGCGATGAAAGAGTAAAGAATTACCTTGGTTACAAGATACTTGAAGAGACAAGGATTAAAGGGCACTTTCACCATATCGGATTCGACATAGGTCCTGACAAAAGGTCTTATTGCGTTAAATGCCACGGAGACATACCGCATGATGCCGTAAAAGAGATAAGGGCGTTCCTGAATATGCACACGTTCTTTGTAGGCTGCCAGACATGCCACATAAAGCTTGAAGGTAAAAATAAGACAGGTGTGTTCAAATGGTACAACAGGATGAGCGGCGAAATAGTCGACAGCCCTGTAAAAACTGCCCGACCCGGCACATACAAGGCAAAGATCATACCTTTCGAGCGTGTCAACGGACAGCTCCAGAGAATCGATAACGATGAAAGAATAGCATTTGCTCTTGAATATTCGAAAAGAGAAAAGACGCTTACTGAAGGCCAGAAATCACGTGCAATAAAATTAATACATAAGCTCGTAAGTAAAAAGCCGGTTCAATGTGAAGAATGCCACCAGAAGGATAATCCCCTACTGCCTTTTGAGGCCATAGGGTATCCGAAAGAGAGGGTGGATTCCATTACAAGCACTGAAGTCGTCGGCATGATCAAGAACTATACCAAGTTCTATATGCCGAAGATGCTGACCCCGGAAGAAGCAAAGAAAAAATAGCCTACGTGCAGTATGAGTAAAACAATAAAAAGTCCCCTGTAATGTTTTCTACAGGGGACTTTTTATATCCGTTTTTATTGTAAACTAATATAGACTGTTAAAAGAATAACTAATTTTAAAAAAGGTCGCCTGACCATGAAAGGCGTATCTTGTTGAACTTAAAAATTAATTTAACAACCAAAATATCTCTATTTTTCAAGACAGCGCTTATATCCCTATTTTTACTGTCATCTCCCTTATTTCTTGCTGATTACGCATACGGGATCCGGCTTACGAACGTCACACACCTATTTGATATAACCCATGATTTCAGCCAGCCGAGCGATGTCTCTGTCTCGGACAACGGTCAGATCTACGTACTGGACGGTGTAAATAATAAGGTCAAGGTCTTTGATCAGAACGGCAAGTTCAGATTTTCATTCGGGAGCAAGGGTACCTCGACAGGGAAATTCCAGTTCCCGCTGGGCATTGACGTCGATTCATCCGGACTTGTCTATGTCGCGGACTCAGGCAACCACATTGTCCAGGTATTCAGCCCGGAAGGAAAATATATAAAGCGTTTCAGGGTTCCTCCTGAAAGCAGCAGAGCATCCGACCCAACCGACGTTATAGCCGACAGAACCAATAACAGACTGTTTGTCGTGGATAACGACAATCATTATATTCTCATTTTCGACCTCACAACAACCGAACTGCTCGATAGCTTCGGGGGGCCGGGAGCAGAGGAGACCGAATTCAGATATCCATTTTTCATGGCCCAGGACAAGGACGGATTGCTCTACATAACAGATGTCGTCAACACAAGGGTACAGGTCTTTACTTATGAAGGCAAGTTCGTGACGGTTATCGGCGGATGGGGCGTGGATAAGGGCAGATTCTTCAGACCCAAAGGGGTCGCAATCGACAAGTACAACCGTATATTCATAACAGACAGTTATATGGGTGTAATACAGGTCTTTCAGCATGACGGGGAATTTTATTCTGTCCTGGGCGATCCTGAAACAGACTCCATAAAGAAATTCATAAAGCCGATGGGTATGTTCATCGACAGAAACAACAGGCTCTACCTGGTCGAGATGTTCGGGGACAGGGTAAGCGTGTATCAGATAGAAGACGACCGATGAAAAAGATATTTTATTTGATCCTGTTCATGACCACCCTGACGCTCCAGCTCGACACAGTTTATGCAGTAGAAGCCCCGAGAAACCCTAATTCCGCAAAAGAATGCGCCATCTGTCATTACCGCTGGATAGATATCTTTTTTGTTGACGGAAAAGGGTCGGAGCTTGTCCCGTATCAGGCCGAAAAGGTCGTTGCTAAACCTGAGATATGCTTTTCGTGTCATGACGGCAGTGTCGTGGATTCAAGGGCAAAGGTGTATAACGACCACAGACACAAGATAAACAGGCCTCCCCCCGAATATATGAAGATACCAAAGATATATCCGCTCGATAAAGAAGGTAACATGCAGTGCGCAACATGCCATACTGCCCACGGCGTATCAAGCGAGATGGGGATCGAGAAGACCATATTTGTAAGAAGCTCCAACAAAAATTCAGCTATGTGCCGCAGTTGCCACTCGGACAAGGACGGTGGGACAGCGTTCGGGAACCACCCGATCGGGAGCACCAAAATGAAAATACCGGATGGCCTTATTAAACGGGGTGCTATTTTAGGAGATGGAGAAAATAACATTATATGTGAGACCTGCCATGTTGTCCACGGCTCACCGAATGAAAGCTTTTTAATAGAAAGTTCCAGGAATTCCCAGCTTTGCCTTGAGTGCCACAGTGACAAGAACATCTTCACCCAGGACGGGAAGAGGAACCACTTCCATGTTATAAACGCCATACCCGGCAAGGTCAAGATCCCGGAAGACCTTATCAAAAAGGGCTCGAAGCTCGGGAGAAAAGGTGAGATCATCTGCCAGACATGCCACAAGATACACAACAACAGGATAGAAAAGGACCTGCTCCTGATCAAAAAGGGCAAAGGAGAGAGCCTCTGCCTTACCTGTCATACGGACAAACAGTATCTTGCCAACACCAAACATAATCTCAACCACTCGGCCCCTAACGAGAAAAACCTCGACGGCAAGACCGTTGCCGAGGCCGGTATATGTTCGCCGTGCCACCTGCCCCATAAGGAAGCGAGAAAGCCGGGCGAAGGGAATGACTTCACAACCCGGCTCTGCCTTAGCTGCCACAGCAAGGGAAATATTGCGGAGAAGGCGCTCATTAAAAACTATAAACATCCCGTTGATGTCAATCCATTTGATATAGCGGATACTGAAGTGCTCCTTAAGGCGATCGGCGTCAAGAAGAAGGACCTGAAGCTGCCGCTTTTCAGCAGGGCCGGAGCACAGGACAGGAACGGACTGGTCACCTGCGCCACCTGCCATGACCCACACAGATGGCGTTCGGATTCAACAGAAGGAGAGATCCGCGAAGACGTCAAAGGAGACCATAAAACCTCCTTTTTAAGAAGACCATCCCCGGCACTCTGCAGGGAATGCCATAGCAATAAATTTGCAATAGTAAACTCCAAACATGATATGCGCAAGACCGCCCCGGAGGAAAAGAACTTCCTGGGCCAGCTGCCCTCGGAATCAGGACTATGCGGCACGTGCCATATCATCCACGGAGGGCAGAAGAATTACATCTGGGGAAGGGATATAAAATCAAAAAGCGGTCAGGTCGTCCAGAACCTATGTGTAAGCTGCCATAATAAAGACGGCATCGCAAATAAAAAATTGATAAAAGAATATTCCCATCCGATGGATATAAACCCATCGGAAAAAGGGCTCTCAACAACACTGCCGCTGTTCGATAAGAACGGCAAGGTCTCCCGAAACGGGCTCATAGCCTGTCAGACCTGCCATGACCCCCACCGCTGGGACCCGACAAAGGTGATCAAAGAGGAGCACTTCAAGGAGGAAGGCACCGCCCAAAACAGCTTCCTGAGACTCAAGAACTCACCGTCTCCCGCCCTCTGCACAAACTGCCATACTGAGCAGGCCTATGTCGAAAAAACGGACCATGACCTGAATATTACGGCACCTGAGTACAAAAACAATATCGGGGAGACACCGGCCGAGTCAGGCGCATGCGGTGTATGTCATCAGGTCCATAACAGCAGGTTCAAATTTAAACTTTGGGCACAGGGCTTCGGTAATGGAAAAAAACTTATGAATATGATGTGTAACTACTGCCATTCAAAAGACGGGATCGCGAAAAATAAAATACCGAAGATCTACACACATCCGGACGGCATGCTTATTACAAACGAAGGAAAGGATATCAAAGGCAAGCCCGACTACTTCCCGATATACAACAAAGTCGGGGCGTTAACAACCGTAGGCAATATATCATGTCCGTCGTGCCATGACGTCCATCAATGGAACCCGCGGTTTTTCAGGATAGGGGACGGAGTTAACGTCGAGGGCACTTCGGAAAATAGTTTTTTAAGGGCGCAGACATACAACCTGCTATGCACCGACTGTCACGGACTCGACGCACTCTTCAGGTTCAAATTCTATCATGACCCGGAAGAAAGGGTCGAAAAGCGCTCGGGCCCGTTCATCCCGATAAACCTTAAAGAAAAGTTGCTGGAGCAGGATTAGAATTTCACCCGGCTCGCCCCAAAAGACCCTATTATCGCCCCGAAAAAATCCGCGACCGCGTCAGCAACAGCCGCGTCCCTCCCGGGCACACAAGACTGGTGGAGTTCATCCGTAATGCCATAAATGCCTGCCAGTAAAAAAGATATAAGTAAAATATATTTATTAAGACCGCTCTTTCTCAAGGAAACAAAAAATAGAAATGCGAGGGGCATATATATCAATGCATGCACCAGCTTGTCAGAGTATTCCGGTAACTGGGACGGTATTTGCAGTTGCATTGAAGAAAGTAAAAAAATAAGACTCATATATCCAATTGTTGCGAGCCATGGAACAACTGCGTTCCGTAGCTGCATTTTTTTATCGCTACCCATTAACTCTCCTTTTTCATTCATATTAATTAAATATTTCTGACCACAGCAGTATCCTGTGGAGCACCCCTCCCACCAGGATCGAAAACGGAAATATAAACGCTGAAATTATCATGGCAACCTTAAGTCCCTTTTCCTTTATTATCATAAAGAGGTGCGCGATACAGGGCACGAAGAGGGTAATGGTCACAAGGCTCACGACTACCTGCTCGGTATTAAGAAGCCCCCTATTCTGCAAAGCAAACAGTCCGGCAGCGCCATAGTCGCGCCGCAGGAACCCGATTATAAACGATTCGGTTGCCTCCGCAGGCAGGCCGAGGAATCCGACGATCACCGGTGAGGCAAGGTTCTGTATAAAAGGGATGATGCCCAATTTGTCGGCCGCAAATAATATCAGCGTTCCAAGTACAAAAAGAGGGACAGCCTCCTTGAGGTACCACTCGATCCTTCCCACTGTCTTTATCAGCACATTCGATAATTGCGGCACCCTGAGCGGCGGCAGCTCAAGAATGAAATCTATCCTCTTTCCGGGTATTATCTTTGAAGAAATAAAACCGACCAGGAGCATAATAAAGACCAGAGAGCCCAGCCATACAAGCAGCGCCGAGAATGGCTGTTTCCCGAACATCCCGAGTATCACTCCGAGCTGTGCGGAACACGGGACTGCCAGTGCAAGGAGCAGTATCACTATAAGCCGTTCCTTACGTGTATCAAGTATCCTCGTTGTCAACGTAGCCATGGTATCGCAGCCAAGGCCGAGGACCATCGGGAGCACTGCCTTGCCGTTCAGCCCCATTGTATTAAAAACCCTGTTCAGCATGGCAGCAAGTCGCGGGAGATACCCCGAGTCCTCCATTATCGAAAACGAGATGAAGAACGTCGCGGTGATCGGCAATATTATTGCAATAGCGTATGTCAGGGCCATCGTAATTATCCCGTAAGGGCCGATCAGCAGTTCCTGTAAAAATTCAAAAGGAACCGCGAACATGACTATCTTCTCAGCCCACGGGTTCAGGTACTCGCCGAAGACCACTTTCTCCAGAATATCCACAAGTGTCCCGGCGCCAAAAACCCCGACAAATTCATATAAAAAATAAAGTACCAAAAAGAGGAATGGGAACCCCCATACAGGATGGATAGTAATGTCACCGAGCCATTTTGATACGCCCTTCTTCTCATCGACAGATTTTGTAACTATAGTTCCCGCAATCCTCTCAACAACCTTCAGTCTTCGTTGACTGATGATGTAGCTGAGGGACTGCGTATATTTTTCGGCCACGCTGTCCCTGAAAGATTCGATAAGGGATATTTCTTCGGCCGAGAGATTTTCAAGGAGCCAGTTCTTCAATGTCCTGTCCCCTGAAAGTATCATAATCGCGATCGAACGTTTTGAGATATTAGCTTCCGGAAGCACGGCCTCTATCTTTGAAATATACTCCTCGATAACGGGGTCATAGGAAAATTCATAGCCGGAGATCCTCGGATTCAGGGCGGCCTTCTTCAGGGAGGATATCCCTTTCTTTTGAACAGCAATGGTCGAGACAACATCCACCCCGAATATATTGCCGAGTACGGTCTCTTTGATCTCTATCCCCCGACTTACTGCCTCATCCTTCATATTGAGGTCAATAACAAGCGGCACTCCCATCTCAACAAGCTGTAGGGTGATATAGAGCCCCCTCTTTATGTTTTTAGCAGCAATGACCTGTACGACCGTGTCAGAACTATACTCTATCAGGGTGTCTCTCGTGACCTTCTCATCCTCACTCATGGGTGTGAGGCTGTTGACTCCGGGCGTATCCAGGATCTGGAACTTCTCCTTCTGTATGGTCGCCTCCCCGCTCATCATCTCTACAGTGGTGCCGGGATAGTTCGAGACCGTAACATACCGTCCGGTAAGAAGGCCGAAGATGGCGCTCTTGCCCACATTGGGATTACCGATCAGGCTTATCCTCCGGGCATTACTCACAATATTTTTATTCTTATTGCAATGGTCGTGCATTATCTATAACTCAATTCTTCTTTTATATATTACCGCCGCCACACTTGCGGCAGCGTCCATAAAGCTCCATCTTGTGCGTCTCAACCGAAAACCCGAACTCAGTAGCGATCTTTTCCTGGAGCCTCTCCATCCTCTGATCCTCAAACTCCGTTATCGACCCGCATTTTAAGCATATAAGATGATCATGATGTTCTTCTGCGGCAAGTGGTTCATATCTTGTCAGATTATCGGCAAACACCCTCTCTGTAGCAAGACCCGATTCCGCGAGCAGCTTCAGTGTCCTGTACACAGTCGTAAAACCGATATTAGAGTGCTTTTTACATATCCTGTTATAAAGCTCCTCAGCGGTCACATGTTCGCCAACCGCGAGAAATTCAGAAGCGATAATATCCCGCTGTTTAGTGGACTTGAACCCTTTTTCCTTCAAAAAGAGTTTTAGGCGCTCTTTTTTTTCAGAGAGTTTAGGGGATGCTCCCGGCTTTTTTCTGGAAGTGCTTTTCACAGATATTATCTTACGTATTCCGGAAAACAATGTCAAGGAAATTGAAATTCATTTTCATTTGGAAACCGTGCTGCAGATTCGCTTCGCAAATCTAAAACGCAGGGCTACGCAAAAAAAGACCCCGCCAAAAACTGACGGGGCACAAAATCTCAGTTTATAAAAACAGTTAATCTTCCAAAGAGATGCATTCTGTCGGGCATGTGTTCGCAGCTTCTTCCAGGTCACAGGAATCAAGCTTGGCACCCTCAATAACATATGCCTTTTCATCATCTCCCAGTGCAAATACTTCCGGACAATACTCTACACATGTACCACAACCTTCACAATCATCATAGTTAATTACCGGTTTCATTCATATACCTCCTCGTATAATATTTGGTTAAGCCTGATCAATCAGACAATTATCCTTATGGAATATAAAGCCTATTATACACATACTGGCGGCAAACTCCAACATAAAATCAAGCATGTATAATCTGTTCTAATCCACCGGCGTCACGACCGCCATGACAACAAGCCTTTCCCCTTTGTCTGCATTAAATCCATGCTCGACCATCGGGTCGCAGGGGATACATGTCTTTTCATCCGCCTCGATAAGTTCTTCTCCCACAGTAAAAGTGCCCTTCCCCTCTACAACATACATCAAAAGCCTCATCGGGGCCTTGTGCGGTGTCAGTTTCTGGCCCGGCTCAAGGCACATAAGCGCTATCCTCATCTCGGGTTTGTCATCCAGCATCTCTCTCGTGAGCTTGTCAGGGTTAAATTTTATCAGATTTTTCAGATCCAGTGTTTTCATACGTCCCTCCCCTTTTATTGTTCTTGCTTTACTATAACCGCATACCAGAATGAACGCTATGAGATAAATCATACGGAAGCGCAGAAGATCGGAAGCGGGGAAGTAGGGGCACGGCATGCCGTGCCCTTACTTGGGTGCTTTCACACTGCTAAAAGCACATTCTGAGCAAGTGCTATTATTCTTTTTTCCAGAACAAAGCCCGGATATCCCATGATGACAGAGAGCAAAATCATACTTCAGCGGGTCTTCGGGATCAAACTCCCTGAGCAATGCGGTTATCTCTTCGGCCATCTTCCAGTCTGCGAACGCCCTTCGCGTCAGGCCGAAACACTTTGAGATCTTTGCGATATGCGTATCAAGCGGGATTATTAATTTATTAGGCAGGATATTGTCCCATATCCCGAAGTCAATGTCACCTGTCCTGACCATCCATCTCAGAAAAAGGTTCATCCGTTTGCAGGCGCTGCCCTTACGGGGATTAGAGAGCAGCTGCTTCAGGCCGTTTGGCTTAATATTGATACCATAAACCGGAGACGTATCTATCTCATAGAAATGACCTATAAAACCAGCCAATGCTTTACGGATGTCTATATCTTCATCTTTATAGAAATTACTGAAAAGCTTCTTGAGCGTGCCCCATTCCTTCAGCACACAGCTCAGCATATATACAAGACATACAATATCTTCTTCCCTGTTGAACCTGTAGCTGATGCCCTTCAGATATCCAGCGTCCCTTTTCATGGAAAAGTTCATAATGAATTCAGCGGGGCGCTTTCCGCAGGGTCCAAGGATCTTTTCTATCACAGGTTTGAAGAGTCCGACCTTTCCATAAGCAAGGGATGCAGCGATAAAACCTACGACCTCTATGTCTCCTGGATCGGAATATCTGTGCGGGAATTCTATCGGGTCATGCGCGAGCCTTTCCCTGAAATTATATTCCGCGTAAAACCTCTCGAGGATCTTTTTTATGTTTGATCTATTTTGACCGGACATATTTAATATTATACCCAAAGGGCATATAGCTGAGTTGAATAGATGAAATTTATGATTTCATATATTCCTACGAAACTAATACCCTTGCGGTATAAGTCTCATTGAAGCGGATGCTGCGCACCGCTTAATTCGGCTTTATCATAAAGACGGCCCGCCTACTTACGAAAGAGAAAAACCTTTGATTAATTACAAGATTCTAATTATAATTCAGTATGATAGATATGACTGACGATGGATACTGTTTTGTATGCGGGCCGAATAACCCGATCGGTCTCAAGCTTGATTTCTCACTTGACGGAGAGATCATGACAACCGAGTTTGTACCCCGTAAAGAGCACCAGGGATATACGGACATTGTTCATGGCGGGATTATATCTACACTGCTGGACGAAATAATGGTGAAACTCGCTATTGAGCTCGGCATGCCCGCGATCACAGCACAGATGGATATTCGCCTCAAAAAATCAGTAAAGGTGGGCAGCAGGTTGACCTTCTCAGCTGAGATACTCGAAGCTACCAGCAAACTCCTTATAACACAGGCAAAGGCCGTAACCGATGACAATGAGATCGTTGCTGAGGCAAAGGGGAAACTCGTTAGAATTAATACTTTCCGCTGAAATAATCATCCAGTATCTGCCTGTGATCAAATGCAATATCTTCAGGCAGGGTGTCTCTCGTAAATATCCAGGCCTTCGCGGCATCATCCCCGGCCTTCAGGGTACCTGACGCGGTCGCAATGAACATGACCGTGACAGTGTGATGCCTCGGGTCTCTCTTGGGATCGGAATATGTATGAAACTGTCTCACCCGGTCGATATCGAGTCCTGTCTCTTCCTTTGCCTCACGTCGGACAGCGTCTTCGATAGTCTCCCCATAATCAACAAATCCTCCGGGGATCGCCCAGCCGAATGGCGGATTCTTCCTCTCGATCAGGACTATCCCACCTCCTGTCTCTATGATCACATCAACGGTAAGGAGCGGGTTTCTCGGTGTCTTTCCCATGATCGGCTCAGTCGTCCTGCACACCTTCAAGCTTGAAGCTAAACTCCTTTTCAGGCGATATGGTGGATACGGCATGTTTGTAGATAAGCTGCTGGTTAATCTGCTTCAGGAGAATAACAAAGTTATCAAAACCTGTTATCACGCCCTTCAGCCGGGTGCCGTTCATGAGATATATCACTACCGGCACCTTTTCCTTCCTGAGACTGTTAAGATAGAGGTCTTGGAGCTTGCGGTCTTTGTTATTCATAAGTCATCCTCCCCTTTGTGTTCACTTAAGAGTAAATAATTTCCCTCAGAATTTCAACTTTATTTAAAACCTTTTCATATATATCATCCGCGCTAACAAGACCCGTTATGTCCACCCAGTTTATTCCCTGCTCCTTTCTGAACCAGGTCATCTGCCGCTTGGCGTACATCTTT
>BDTS01000061.1 GCA_002897915.1 bacterium BMS3Bbin09
AGCGGGTGGATGATGAGACTGCTGTGATGGTCTTTTCAGACCATGGTTTTTCTACCTTCAGGAGGAGTGTGCACATTAACTCATGGCTGGTGGAGAATGGTTATATGAAGCTTACCAAAAAGATCACAGAGGATGATAAGGATGGCGGCGGTCTCTTTCAATATGTTGACTGGAAGAACACAAAGGCCTATGCCCTTGGTTTCGGAGGCATTTATTTGAACATCAATGGCAGGGAGCGCAGCGGTATTATCGAGAAAGGGGAGGGTGCCGATTCAGTCGCAGAGGAAATCATAAAAGGGCTCTCTGAGCTGCAGGACCCCGCAGGCGGACATTCTGTTGTGAAAAAGGTATACAGAAGCAAGGATATATACTCCGGACCTAATGCCGGCAATGCCCCTGACCTTATCGTAGGCTTTCAGGACGGTTACAGGGTGTCGTGGCAGACAGCGATCGGCGGCGCCCCTGCCGAACTGGTCGAGGACAATACAAAGAAATGGAGCGGTGATCACATTATAGACCCCTCACTTGTACCCGGAATATTACTGACAAATTTTAAAATAAGACGTGATGATCCGTTCTTATTGGATATAGCGCCTACAGTGCTGGATTGCTTCGGGATCTCAGTGTCTGATATGGAGGGTCAAACTCTCATCTAAGTTAAGTTGCTGCATGGCTTGTTTCAAGGTTCCCGATAATTTTCTTGTATATCTCACACAATCTGAAGTTCTTGCTGCAGAAGTTCACGGCCTTGTCAATGTCAAGGCTGTTCATTTTGATGCAGTAGCAGTCATCAAGCGGATCCCTGATAATGGGACACTGGTTCTTATTTGTGAATAATGGTGTCATTTCTATTATTATTTTATCCTACTTTTAAAAAGCAATATATATGCCAAGATCTCACCTATAATATAAATAGTAATAAATTCAAAAGGTTAAAGCTGATGAGTTAATAGGTTAGCTTAACTATATGGGGAATTGTACTAATGTGTGCACGGGACAAATGATAAGAAAAGTGTGCCATGTCACAGGTTTTATTGATTAATTACTGTCTTCTGAGATGTTGAATTCCTTGATCTTCCTGTAGATGGAACGTCGGCTTATGCCTAAAAGCTGAGCAGCTTTTGTCTTGTTCCATGAACTCTTTTTAAGGGCATTGATGATTATATCGGGATCTTCCAATTTGCTGTTATCACGGCATAAAGCCGCTTGTGCATCATAAGTTATCAGTTCCGGGGGCAGATGGTTAACGGATATGACCGTATGCCTGCAAAGAATAAAGGCGTGTTCAAGTGTATGCTCGAGTTCCCTGACATTGCCCGGCCAATGGTAATCAAGAAATATTTTTTTCACATCAGGTGTAATCAAGGATATGTTTTTATTAAATTTTTTATTAAACACTGAAATGAAATGCTTGACCAGAAGCGGTATGTCATCCTTGCGCTCCCTGAGAAGCGGGATGATAATTTTCATTACGTTCAGCCGGTAATAAAGATCCTCACGGAATAAGCCGTTCCTGACTTTATCTGTGAGGTTCTGGTTTGTGGACGCGATAACACGGACATCGACCTTTATTGTCTTTGAATCCCCTACCGGTTCAAATTCCTTTTCCTGGAGGACCCGCAGGAGCTTTATTTGTATCTTTGAGGATATATCTGCAATTTCATCCAGAAAAATGGTCCCTTTGTCGGCTGTCTGAAAGCGTCCTTTCTTGTCCTTGAACGCACCTGTGAAGGAACCCCTGACATGTCCGAAGAGTTCACTTTCGAGCAGGTTCTCGGATAGGGCGGAACAGTTTACTTTTACTATATTGTTATTGCTGCGTTTGCCGTTGTAATGGAGCGCTTCCGCGACCAGTTCCTTCCCGGTGCCGCTCTCACCCGAGATCAGTACAGTGCTTTCCACATCGGATAGCAGGTCGATCAGCGAATAAATATCCTGCATCTTACGGCTTTTGCCTATGATCTTATGAAAGTCCTGCCGTTCTTTCATGTCACGTTCCAGGCTGTTCAGGCGTGTCTCGTCCCTGACCACCATTATTGCGCCGGAAAACAGATTGTGACGGTCCAGTAGTGGAAATGTTGTCAGGGATATGATCTGACTGCCCTTCTTTGACTGACATTCGATGCGGCTTGATTCAACTGATTTTTTATTGTCTATGGTCTCGATAAGGGATTTAACACATTTTCTATTACAGGACTTATCCATGGAGGAGAACTTTTGCCCTATGTTCCCGCGGCTGAGAGCGCAGATATTTTCAGCGGCATCATTGATCTCCAGTATCTTCATATCGCTGTCCACGGATATAATGCCGTCCTTGACACTCATAAAGATCGCCTCGAGATTCAAGCGGTACTTTTCCTTTTCGTCGATCAAGGATTTATGTTGAAGGGCCAAATCGATCATATGAAAAAGGGCGTCCTTTTGTATTGGCTTTGGAATATAGTCAAAGGCGCCCAGGCGGATAGCTTCCGAAGCGGTATCGATATTAGGATAGCCGGTGATCATGATAACAGGGCAGTTGAGTTTCTTTTTGTTTATTTCACGCAGAACATCAATACCCGTTTTACCCCTGAGGATGATGTCTGCGAATATTACATCATAGTCATTTTCTGAGATGCAGTTTATTGCTTCAGTAAAGTTTTTGGCTGTATCTACAATATATTTTTTTGCCGTTAAAAACCTCTCAAAAGTCAATCTTATGCCTTCCTCATCGTCAATTATCAATATCCTTGAGTTCATTTAATGTCAATTGCCTCCGGAAGATAGATTGTTATCCTGGTAAAATATCCTTCTGAGCTTTCAACAATGAGCTTGCCGCCGTGTTCACTGATGATTCCATGGCTGATGCTCAATCCGAGTCCGGTTCCGATGTGATTCGGTTTTGTTGAAAAGAAGGGGTTCATTATTTTGTCAAGAATATTATGTGGTATTCCTATGCCTTGGTCGTGGAAAACGATCTCTACAAACGGTTTTCCGTTGGTCTCTGTTCTATGACATTCGATCTTGAGGATCTTGTCCTTGTCTGTTCCAGGATATTTATGGTTCAGGGCATACCGTGAATTACTTATGATATTCAAAAAAACCTGTTGTATCAGCTGGGGATGTGCGGATATATTTATCGTTTCTGAGAAGGTATTCATCTTCAGGTGAACCCCGTCCTTTCGCAACTGTGCGGACGTAAGCGAAAGCGTATCGGAAAAGATGTCCTGCAGAGAGATATTTACTTTATCTTCGTTTCTGAACCGGGCAAATGAGAGAAGGCTCCTGACGATCGTGGCGATCCTTTCACCATCCTTTATTATACGGCGGCTTATATCATCATCAGTTTTCTTTTCCTCGGCTTCATCTATCAGCAACTGGGCGTAGTTAATAATGTTGTTTATGGGATTGTTTATCTCATGGGCGACCCCGGCGGCAAGCTCTCCTATCGAAGCAAGATGCTTGGTGCGTGTGGCCCCCGCGCGTAAATTGACCTTTTCCGTGATGTCTCCAGCCAGTTCTATAACACTTTTTACGTTTCCTTTTTTGTCTTTGATAGGGAATGCCCTTATGTCCCAGACCTTGCCTTCAGAGGTAAGTATCTCGGCACTTTCTTCTTTTCCGGAAAGAAAGCTCTTGCTTGTAGGGCAGTTCTCACATGGAGAAAAAATATTGCAGCATATGCCGTAGCAGAAATGCCCTTTTAATTCCGATACATCCTTTTTAACCACTCTGGCGGCGGCTTTGTTTGCCCACATGATCTTAAGGTCAGGAGAAAGAAGTATAAGGTTGTCTGGAATACCGTCCAGCAGAGTATTGAACTCTTGTGAAAGGTTACGGTACTCCTTCTCACTTTTTTGGAGGGCCTCAACAGCAATCTTCCGTTCATTGATCTCTTCCATTAGCTGTTTATTGGTGATCCTCAGTTCGGAGGTCCTTTCTTCCACTCTTAGTTCAAGTTCGTCCTTGGCTTTCTGAATTTCTTTTTCAGTTTCTTTTCGTTCCGTGACATCCCTTGTTATATGGATCAGCCCTATCAGGTTATTGTTGCTGTCAAGGCGAGGCATGGTCCTTATCTCTATATAAGTGTTAAGATGGGGTTCGAAAATCTCAAAGTTTGCGGGTTTTCCGTTTTTGAGACTGGTACAAGTGGGACAGCCTTTAGGGGGATTGTCCATCCCGTGGTAAA
>BDTS01000062.1 GCA_002897915.1 bacterium BMS3Bbin09
CTCAAATTTTGATTCTTCCTCTATCCTCCCGAGGAGTTCCTTCTTAGCGTCTTCGACACTAAGATTCGAGACCTGAGCCAGAACCTCTCTCTGTTTGATCAGAAGCTCTTCATTCTCCTTCTCTTTTTCCAGCAGAGCCTTTTCACGGTTGCTGATCTCCCGTTCTTTCCTGTTGAAATTCTGGTCCTTCTTATCGAGCTGCTCGATCTTCCTGTCGAACATCTCTTCCCTCTGCCGAAGCCTCTTATCAAGCCTGTCCTGCTCCTGCTGACGCTCCTTCCGCTCCTTTTCAGCCTCAGTCTTCAGGCGAAGGGCTGTGTCCTTGGCCTCAAGCATGGCCTCTTTGGTAATGGAATCCGCCTCTCTCTTTGCATCTGCCAGCACTCTGTCGGCCTTTTCTTGATCGTCTTTAATCTTTTTGCCTGTACTTGCTTTATAGTATATGAGGGACAAAACAAAGCCCAACACAAGTCCTGCAACCACAAGAATAACTGTCAACACTGTAGTATTCATCTATCTGCTCCTCCTCTTTTGTAATCTTTCCCTGAATATTTTTTCGTATCCTTCATCAGACGGAAAAAAATATTTTTTATTGTTTATAACATATTGTTGTTCAACATGATGTCCTTTGTAGTCATGCGGATATTTGTAACCCTTGCCCGCTCCAAGACGCTCGGCCCCTTTGTAATTCGCACTCTTGAGTTGGGCCGGTACAGGGGAGAGCCTCTCCTCCCTGACAGACGCCAGTGCGTTCTCTATACCCTTATACGAAGCGTTGCTCTTTGGCGCCATCGCTATATATATTGCTGCCTGTGATAACGGGATCCTGCCCTCAGGCATTCCAATCGACTCGACCGCATGAAAGGCCGAGACCGCAAGCTGAAGCGCCGCCGGGTCGGCATTGCCGACATCTTCTGAGGCGCAAATAACTATCCTGCGCGCTATAAATAATGGATCCTCTCCGGCCTCCACCATCTTTGCAAGCCAATAAAGCACGGCATCAACGTCACCGCCTCTCATGCTCTTGATAAATGCAGAGATCGTATCATAATGTTCATCCTCACTGTAATAGAGCGACTTTTGCTGAAGGACCTCCTTTGCAAGCTGCATGTCATATGATGGACGTCCGGTACTCGTAATAATAAAAACTCCCATTTCGAGCGTATTCAACGCCTTTCTCGCATCACCCTCCGATATCGATGCGATGTAATCAAGTGCTTCAGGCTCCATTTTGATGCCTGCCCCGCCATAGCCTTTCTCACTATCAGCAAGGGCCCTTTCGAGCAGCCCCCTGATATCGGCCTCACTCAGGGGAAATAGCTGAAATATCATCGACCTTGAAGAAAGAGCGGGAATGATCGAGAAAAATGGGTTCTGGGTGGACGCACCAATAAGGGTAACTGTCCCGTTCTCTACATCAGGAAGCAGTGCGTCCTGCTGAAGCTTATTGAATCTGTGGATCTCATCGATAAAAAGAAGGGTTCTACCTGAGTGCCTCGCCCCCTTCAGGGCCTCTTTTATATCCCCAACACCTGAAGTGACCGCGTTCAAGGCAACAAAAAAGGCCTTTGTCTTTCTGGCAATTATATGGGCAAGTGCGGTCTTCCCTGTACCGGGAGGTCCGTAAAGAATAAGCGAGACAATAGAGTCCCTCTCGATCGCCTCCCTTAGAGGTTTCCCATGCCCGAGAATGTGAGACTGGCCGGAAAATTCATCCAAGTCCTGCGGCTGCATCCTCCACGCAAGTGGCGCTGTTCTGTCTGATTTAAATAGTTCCATTTCATTACCTGGGAGGTAACTCCGGCTCTCATCAGACGCAGCGTGCAAAGACTCTAAACACTTATAACAGAGATAATACTAAAAGGACGGAAGGATGGTATTGTGAAAAATCATTAAATCCGTATGCTTAACTCCGGTTGAATCTCCCTGCAAATAAAGGTTTTCGATTTAGATCGAAAATCAGGAAAAATTTTTCGAAGCCTGTATATATGATTTTTGTTTTTATTATCAACCATCCTCAAAATCCTTAACTGTCAAAGCATAAACTAATTTATAGTCTCTCTACTGCGAAATAAGAAACCCGCCTTGCCGTGTAGAACAAAACTTTAATCCCTGTATATACAGGTGGGTGTCTTGTAAGCAAGATCAGGCTTTTTCCCTTTCAGGCGCTCAACACTCACATTACGCTGACTCCCAAATTTGTGAACGTAGGAAAAAGTTTTATTTCTTATCACTAACAAGGCAGGAAATCCTCCCTTTTATTATCCTGTTATAACAAATAAGGCCTTATTTTATCAAGTAATTTATTACTGCCAGGCCGCACTACAAATTACATAAGTCCGTAATCTGTAAGTATATTTTTAAGTTTATCCTTGTTTTCAGCAGCCATCGGGCAGAGCGGCAGCCTCATCTCTTCCTCAATTTTACCCATAAGGCTGAGGGCCGTCTTCACTGATATTGGGTTTGTCTCAATGAACATGCCCTTGTTCAAAGGCTCGAGCTTGAAATGCAGCTTCCTCGCCTCTTTAATATTTCCGTCCAGCATATATTGGCACATGTTAGATAAGTCCTTCGGGGCCACATTGGCTGAAACAGATATCGTTCCTTTTACTCCAAGTGCCATAGCGGGAAATGTCGTAAAGTCATCCCCTGATAGCACGTTTAACTTGTCACCGCAGAGACGGATCACCTCACTGACCTGTGCCAGATCACCGCTGGCCTCTTTTATCGCAACAATATTCTTTAAGGCAGCAAGTCTCGCAACTGTAGACGGAAGCATGTTCAACGCAGTACGTCCCGGCACATTATAAAGTACCTGCGGGATATCAACTGCCTCAGCAACAGCCTTATAATGTCTGTAAAGACCTTCCTGAGTAGGTTTGTTGTAATAAGGCACCACCAGAAGCGCACCATCCGCACCGATTTCCCTTGCCTTACCGGTCATCATGATGGTCTCACTCGTAGAGTTCGCGCCTGTACCGGCGATGACAGGTATCCTGCCGTTAACCACCTGGACCGTAAGTTCTATTACCCTGTAATGCTCTTCATACTCCAGGGTAGCGGATTCACCGGTCGTACCGCATGGCACTATCGCATGGGTACCCTCGGCTATGTGCCATTCGATAAGATCGGTTAACGCCTTCTCATCAAGTTTGTTATCTTTAAATGGTGTGATTATAGCAACAATTGAACCTTGAAACATATTTACCTCCTGTATACATCATTAATTATTATCGAGTATCTATCCGAATTAAGCGGAATCTCTGATTACGCTTCAATGAGACTTATGCCAGTGGTATAAATTTTAGGTCAAACCGCGAATGAAGGTCAAGTATATAAAAATTATGCAATAGATATTCAGTGCCAAAATGCCCCCGAGTTTCCACAAAATTGACACGCGGAGAGTTTTTCTGATATTTTCAATAGTAATGAAATTTGTATTAATTGCATTTTAACCGTTAGCAAGTGCCCTTATAAAAAAGAAAGCCTGTTCATTAAATGTTTGATCTCGGAACACAGGAATTGATAATGATCTTTATCGTGGCCTTTCTCGTCTTCGGCCCGAAAAAACTCCCCGAACTCGCCAGGACACTCGGCAAGGGCCTAAAGCAACTCAAGTCCGCCATGCACGGGATAACGGAATCCCTTGAGGAAGCAGGGTCGGAGATCAAAGAAGAAGTGGAGAAAGCAGGGTCGGAGATCAGAGAAGAAGTGGAGGAAGCAACCGGCCTTGAGGCATCCATCTATGAATCGATATCAGCCAATATAAATGATATAAGCAAGGCAACTGAAGAGAAAAAAGCAAAAAGCAAAAAAGAGGAAGATGATGAAACTCCCCGGCTATTTGGAGATAGCGAAGATAAAGAAAAACAGCAACAGGAAAACGACAACGCAGTGACGACAAAAGAAGAGAAGAAAGAACCGGGGACAGATGGATAAAGCTCCGCTTACTGAACACCTCGTTGAATTGAGAAACAGGATAGTCATCTCCCTCATTCTCGTCCTTGCTGCTTTCGCTACAAGTTTTTATTTTTCAGAGAATCTCTTCGACTTACTGACCATGCCAATACACAACACTGTCTCGTTCTCGATCCATAACCCGTTCATATTTTTTAGTCCAGGGGCAAACCCCGACCTGAAGCTGGTCTTTATCGCGCCCGCCGAGGCTGTATGGATGCACATAAAGATATCGTTCATAAGCGCTTTCATTGTCAGTTCACCGATCATCTTTTATGAGACATGGGGGTTCATTGCACCGGGCCTCCTCGAAAAGGAAAGGAAGTACGCGATCCCGTTCGTCTTTACCACGACCTTTCTTTTTTTATTGGGCTCGTTGTTCTGTTTTATTATCGTACTGCCGTTTGCAATGAACTTCCTGCTCACATACAAAACAGAGAACCTCCAGCCGATGATATCAGTCGGCAACTATATTGATTTCTGTCTGAAGTTCATACTCTCATTCGGAGCAATATTCGAACTGCCGGTCGTAATTGTCTTTCTCACAAGGATGGGGATAGTGACACCGGAGACCCTTGCAAAGAACAGAAAGTATTCCGTGCTCGTCGCCTTCATACTGGGCGCAATACTGACCCCGACACCTGACGCCTTCAACCAGACACTTATGGCAGTTCCGATAATTGTCCTTTATGAGGCGGGAATATTGGCATCAAAGATATTCAAGAAGAAAAAACCTGTTGTAGAAAAGGCTGAATAGGCCATGACCCTGGCTATGGGCCTTAAATTCCCCGGATACAGGCCTTACTTACTTCTATCTTGTTGTTATTTAAGAGTTTAATTTGTGTTGTCATCTCTTATTAAATATATTTTCCAAAGATTATAAAAAGTACTTGCCTATGACAAATAAATGGTATATAATAACTAACTTTCCACCCCGGAAAGCCTATCAACAATTTATAAACATTTGTTAATAACTATAGTTGCCAGCCCTCAAAATACGGCAAAATGCGTATAAACAGCAATGAATATTGAAGAAGCCTGGTCAAAAACCGTTGAGTCCATTGGTCTTAAAGTCGGCAGTCAAACCTTTGATCTATGGTTCAGACCGTTAAAATTTCTACAGGTCCAGGATCGGCAGATAATCCTTGAGGTTCCTAACAAGTTCTTTAAGGAATGGATAGAGGACCACTACCCCGGACTGATTTCCGAAGTAATGAAGGAACACCTGCAAAAAGATGTATCCATACGATATAGGATCTTCGAAAGAAAAGAAGCTCCGGCAATAAAAAAGATCGAAACGATCCAGGAGAACAGAAGGGCAAAGCTGGCAAGCCGCGGCATATTCCTGAGCCCTAAATTCACCTTTGACACCTTTGTGGTCGGCGGAAGCAACCAGTTCGCCAATGCCGCCGCCCGTGCTGTTGCAGATGCACCCGGCAAGGCTTATAACCCGCTCTTTATCTACGGCGGGGTCGGTCTCGGCAAGACCCACCTTATGAACGCGATCGGTAACAGGATAATCGATAGCTGGGACAATGTTAAGCTGCTCTATGCCCCTGCCGAACAGTTCACAAATGAATTCGTATACTCAATGAGAAACGATAAGATGGACGAGTTCAAGAAAAAGTACAGGGGCCTCGACGTTCTTATTATAGACGACATACAGTTCATTGCAGGTAAAAGCGGAACACAGGAAGAACTCTTCCACACATTCAACGCTCTGTATGATTCCCACAAGCAGATAATCTTTTCTAGCGACAGGCCCCCAAAGGATATTGCCCCGATAACGGAAAGGCTCCGTTCAAGATTTGGTATGGGACTTATCGCAGATATCCAGATACCGGACGTTGAGACAAAGATGGCCATACTCGGGAAAAAGTCCGAGATCGAAGGCATACATCTGCCCGAAGACGTAAGTTTCTTTCTGGCAAGCAAAGTGAAATCGAACACCAGGGACCTCGAAGCATGCATGATAAGGCTCGGGGCGCACTCTTCACTTACCGGCCAGCTCATAACCACCGACATGGCAAAGAACGTCCTTAAAGACCTTATACATGATGAGGAGAAGGCCCTCACTATAGAGTATGTCCAGAAGACGGTATGCGAATATTTTGGACTCAAACTTCAGGACATAAAGGCCAAGAAGAGGACCAGGGACATCGCGTTCCCGAGGCAGGTCGCCATGTATCTTTGCAAGCACCTTACTGATTCTTCTCTGAGCGAAATAGGAAAGCACTTCGGCGGCAAGGACCACTCGACGGTCATCCATTCATGCAAGCTCATTCAGGAGCGCAGAAATAACGACGAAGACTTCGAAAGTAAGATCGATTACCTGACAAAGAAGATCAAGAGCTATTAATAAATTGATTTCTCAGATTAAAACATAAGATTGCACAGATATTAATATGGAAGTAATCTGTGGGATCATCGTTCAAAATCGGTGTAATCACGTTTACCGGGAGGATAGAATGAAGCTTAAAATCCAAAAAGAAGAAATACAACACGCATTACAGAGCATCCAGGGGATTGTTGACAAGAAGACGACCATGCCCATTCTCAGCCATTTCCTGTTAAAGGCCGACAAGGAAGCATCCTTAATGGCAACCGATCTCGACATCGCTCTCAAAGGACCGCTCAAGGCGGAGATCATCAAGAAGGGAAGCCTCTGTATACCTGCGCGCAAACTCTTTGAAATAGCCAAGGAAGTGGACGGTGACATATCGCTCGAAACACAGGACAATAACTGGATAAAGGTCACATCCGGCAAAAGCACCTTTAAATTAATGGGACTCCCTGAAGAAGACTTTCCGGTACTGCCCGAGATGGAGAAATCGGATGAGCTGAACATATCGGCGGACACGCTCAAGACAATGATAGAGAAGACCATTTACGCGACCGGCGAAAGCGATACGCGGTACACATTGAACGGCCTGCTCATGCACTTAAAGCCTGTAAAAAACAAGATCGAGCTCAAGATCGTAGGTACCGACGGGCACCGGCTTTCGGTCATAGCCGCCGATATAAACGGCAAGATCTCTGAAGAGAAAAAACTTATCCTCCCCAAAAAAGCGGCCATGGAACTGAAAAAGCTTATCGAGGGAAGCTCCGAGAACATCACGATATATATCAGCAAGAACCATATATTTTTCAGCACCGACCATATTGTTTTAACTTCAAGGCTCATAGAAGGGACATATCCTAACTACGAGCAGGTGGTGCCCAAGGACAACGATAAAAAGGTCATCATTGATAAGATCGCATTCTTAAAGGCATTAAGAAGGACATCGATAATGAGCAGGGAGAGAACGAATGCAGTGAGGCTTGACCTCGAAGACGATAAGATAACTTTGATCTCAATGAACCCCGACATAGGGGAAGCAAGAGAGGAACTGGCGGCCCAGTATAAGGGAGAACCAATGTCAGTAGGATATAACGCCCGTTACCTGATGGACATACTCCAGGCAATGGACGGCGAATCAGTAAGCCTCGAACTCCAGGAACCCCTCAGCCCGACGCTCCTGCTCGAGGCCGGCAATGAAGATTATAAATGCGTCGTTATGCCGATGAGAACATGATTATGGATCCAGGTCGTTCGCGGAAGTTCGATCACTCATTGTTACAGATAGAAAGGGAATAAATGGCAGACAAAGAAAAAGAAAATAATGCAGACGATTACGGTGCCGGAGACATTAAGGTCCTTAAGGGCCTTGATGCCGTCAGAAAAAGGCCCGCCATGTATATCGGGAGCACAAGCGTTGACGGTCTCCACCACCTCGTATATGAAGTAATAGACAACAGTGTTGACGAGGCCCTCGCGGGCTTTTGTGACAAGATAGATGTAACGATCCATATGGAAGGCAGTATCACCGTTGCTGATAACGGCCGGGGGATCCCGACAGGTAAACATCCGGGTGATTCCAAAAAAAGAACAGGGGCCGAGATAGCCCTGACAGAACTCCATGCAGGTGGAAAGTTCGAGAGCAAGGCGTACAAGATCTCCGGCGGGCTGCACGGCGTCGGCATCTCTGTAGTTAACGCCCTCTCCGAATGGCTTGACCTTACTGTAAAACAGGACGGAAAAGTCTGGTTGCAGCACTATGAAAAAGGGATACCAAAGACCCCCCTCAACCTCGAAGGAAAGACAAAGAACAGGGGCACAAAGGTAACCTTTAAACCGGATGCCGAAATATTCGAGACAACGGAATTCAACTTCGACACCCTCGTAAACAGGTTCAGAGAGTTTGCATTCCTCAATAAAGGCCTCACGATCAACGTAACAGATGAGAGGACCGGCAAGGAAGAGACCTTTTTCTACGAAGGAGGGATCATCTCTTTCATCGAACACCTTAATAAATCAAAGGCAGCGCTGCATCCGAATATAATCTATATCTCAAAGGAAAAGGACACCAGCTCCGTTGAATTGGCCATGCAGTACAACGATAGCTACTCAGAGAACATATATTCATTCGCCAACAATATCAATACCAAGGAAGGCGGGACCCACCTGGCCGGGTTCAAGGCCGCGCTCACCCGCACGATCAACAGTTATGCATCGTCATCGGGCCTGATGAAGAACGTCAAAGAAACTATCTCGGGCGATGACACCAGAGAGGGCCTTACCGCGGTCATAAGCGTAAAGCTTATGAACCCCCAGTTTGAAGGTCAGACAAAGACCAAACTCGGCAACAGCGAGGTAAAGGGCATGGTCGAATCCATGGTAAATGACGCTCTCGGCAATTACTTCGAACAGAATCCCGCTGTAATTAGAAAGATCATAGATAAGTCTGTGCAGGCTGCAAGGGCAAGAGAGGCTGCTCGAAAGGCGAGAGAGCTTACCAGGAGAAAGGGAGCGCTTGAAGACACCGGACTTCCGGGCAAGCTTGCTGACTGTGCCGAAAAAGACCCTGCACTGAGCGAAGTATTTATTGTTGAGGGTGAATCAGCAGGAGGCTCCGCAAAACAGGGCAGAGACAGGCATAACATGGCCATACTGCCGCTCAAGGGCAAGATCCTGAACGTCGAAAAGGCACGCTTTGACAAGATGCTCTCTTCCGAAGAGATAAAGGTATTGATAACCGCGCTCGGCACAGGCATAGGCAAGGAAGATTTCAATGTCGAAAAGGCGCGTTACCACAAGATCGTGATCATGACCGATGCGGACGTGGACGGCGCTCATATCCGGACACTGCTTCTCACCTTCTTTTTCAGGCAGATGCATGAACTGATCGATATGGGTTATCTTTACATCGCCCAGCCGCCTTTATTCAAGATAAAAAAAGGCAAAAAAGAAAAATACCTCCAGAGCGAGGACGAACTCGAACAAATGCTCTTTGAGCTTGCCGCTGATGAGATCGAGATACATAACGGCAAGGTGCTTGCCGGTAAGGAAATAATACCGTACATAAAGAACCTCTCCAAATTCGAGAAGCTCTTCGATTGGCTTGCCAGGAGAAAGACCGATACTGCGGCACTAAAGACACTGCTTCACTATGATATAAACAAGGATCTGCTAAAGAGCAAAAAAGATGTTAATGACCTCGCAAAGAAGCTCCAGAAGGCATTGCCGGGTCTTTTAACGGAGATCACGGAAGACGAAGAGCATGAGGCCTTCAGGATCGAACTGGAAAGGGACGGCCTGAAACTGACGATCGACAGCGATTTTCTTACGTCTCCTGATTTCAGAGAGTTAACGAACCTCTTTACAGAACTCAAAGGGCTCGGACATCCGCCGTATAACGTAAAGCTTAAAGATGATACACATGTCTTTGAGAGCTCCAGCGACCTCTTTGGCTATATTCTCTCCGTTGCCAAGAAAGGGATAAACATCCAAAGGTACAAGGGTCTCGGTGAGATGAACCCCACCCAGCTCTGGGAAACGACAATGGATCCGGAAGTAAGGACACTCCTGAAGGTTACCATCGAAGATGCAGTAAAGGCAGAGGAGATCTTCAGCACATTGATGGGAGACCATGTTGAGCCAAGAAAGGCGTTTATCGAAAAGCATGCGCTAGAGGTGAGGAACCTGGATATTTGATAAAACAATACCAAAAAGATTCAGATAGATTTTGACAATGAAAAGGACAGGGTAAAACCTGTCCTTTTTTTGTTTATGGGCGGCAAGATGATATCTGTTAGAGCTATTAAACAATGAACAAATCTGATTTGACAGAAATGGATACTAAGAAGAATATCCCGTTTATACTTATCTCGTTATCATTAATTCTACTGAATATGGAAGTAATTCCACTTGATGAGATAATTAATAAAATCATTGGCATAAATATCCAGAGCAAGATAGTAGCAACAATTTTACTATGGTTAGTTTGGGCATACTTGCTCCTTCTGTATATACATTCCTATATATTATCTGGTCAGAATTTATTCAATAAAATAAAAGAAGGATTTAATGAGAAATTAGCCAGATATTCGAGAAAGAAAAAAGAAAAGAAAGAGCCTGGGTTATATACACCTCAGTATTTACCGACTCCGAAGTCAAAGCTTAAATTGTCTTGGGAGTGTAAATATTGCCAAGCCACCATAGGCGATTTAGAACCCTCCGTAACTATTCGCGTTACGGCTTTGCCGGTAATCATGATGCTTATTTCATCGAGTTTAAATATATTATTTGAAATTCAAATATTATTAAACATAGTTATCCCATTGATAGTTGCTCTATTAGCTGTATTAAGTCTACTATTTACTTAGTACAGAACGAGTAAAGGACACGGGGTCAGCCCTTGCTTATTATTCGTTATTCGTCATAAATAAGGGATGTGTCCCTAATAATTATAAAATTAAACTTGACACTTGTATATGATAGACATATACTAATAAATAATGGCAGATTACAATAATTTACTTAATTGTACGGGATTTGAATGGGATAACCACAATGCTGACAAGATATGGAACAAACATCATGTTATTCCATCTGAATGCGAGCAAATATTTTTTAATTTGCCATTAGTTGTAGCGGATGATGAAAAGCATTCAAAAAAAGAAAAACGATATTATGCACTTGGACATACCGATATTAAGCGGCTATTATTTGTTGCATTCACTATACGTAAAGATAGAATCAGGGTAATATCGGCAAGAAATATGGGTCGCAAAGAAAGGAAGGTGTATCAGTCATATGAAGAAGAGAATCCCAAAATTTAAGAACGAAAACGAGGAAAGAGAGTTTTGGGCTGCTCACGATTCAACCGATTATATCGATTGGAGCAAGGGCAAAAAGGTAGTCTTATCAAAACTGAAACCTTCAATAAAAACAATTTCTCTGCGTCTTCCTGAATCAATGCTCGAAGAGTTGAAACTTCTCGCGAACAAGAGAGACGTTCCATATCAATCTTTACTTAAGATTTTTCTTGCTGAGCGTATTGAAGAAGAGTTAGAAACAACAAAGGCATAAACGGAGATAAGTGGCAGGTCTTTAATCTTAGTGTTTTCACTATAACGGCAAATGGATGACCCCGTTCAGTTGTAGTACCTATGGTGCGCTTCTAATATGAAGAAAATCAAAAAGAAAACAAGCAGAATATTCCAGTTCAAAGTAGCATTGAAAAATATTAAGCCATTGATCTGGCGTCGCATACAGGTCGAAGATACATGTACATTTTGGGATCTGCATGTAGCTATTCAGGATTCGATGGGATGGACAGATTCACATCTACATCATTTTGAAATATTAAATCCCGAAAGTGACAGAAAAGAAGAAATAGGGATTCCGGATGAAGATGAAATATCCGGAAAGATCCTTGCAGGATGGAAAAAGAAAATAGCCGACTATTTTACGGAAAATAACGACTTGGCAGAATATATCTATGATTATGGAGATGACTGGGAGCATGTGGTGAAACTGGAAAAGATACTGGAACATGCAGAGGGCGCAATGTATCCTGTTTGCATTGATGGTGAAAGGACTTGCCCCCCGGAGGATTGCGGAGGCATATGGGGCTACGAGGAATTTTTAGAGGCTATTATAGATCCGGCACATGAAAGACATGAGGAGTTATTGGAGTGGGTTGGAGGAGATTTTGACCCGGAGCATTTTGAAATAAAAGATATACATTTTGATAATCCCAAAAAACGTTTAAAGTTTATGCTGAACAATTAAGAGAAGAAAATGGACGCCTTCAACTGGTCAAAAGCTGAAAAGAAAATTGCAAAGGAAGCATTTGATATAGCTTATCAGCGTGAAAGCAAAGCCTTAATTAAAGAAATTAGAGAGTATAAATTAGAGCAGCCAGAAGACATATGGTCTCTTAGCGAAATGCTTCAAGAACGAGAGAAAGAGATAAACAACATTTATGATTATCGGTACTCTCAATTAACTATTGTTTTTGGCATTTTAATAAAGAGGGGGTTTTTGAGTATCGATGAACTCAATGGCTTAAGTGACGATAAACTGGAGCAGATACAGAAAATTATGAACTTATAATCGGCTAGCCGCGGGTTCCAACACCCAGCCCCCCGCAAAAATCCGCACACGGAGCGCCCCTTTCATAAGCACATAAAATTCCTGCATTACACCTCATATCAGACTTGACATTTGGTTGACAAATCAACGATAATTTAGTGTAAATGTAAACCAATCAAGGGGAGAGGAACGCAATGATAAGTAAAAGGCTAAAGCAGTTGCGCCTTGCGCGCGGGCTGTCTCTTGACGCCCTGGTTGCGCAAATGGGCGGCCTTGTTACAAAACAGGCCTTGTCCAAATACGAACTCGGCAAAGCCAAACCATCTCCAGTTGTGCTAAACAAAATTGCTTCTGTCTTAGGTGTTAAGTCCGCATACTTTTGGAGTGAACCTGATATTAATGTCCAGTTTATAGCCTACAGAAAAGGCTCCGGCCTCGTAAAAAAAGAACAGGCTAGAGTAGAAGCCCTCGTTACAAATGCTTTGGAAGACAGGATCAAGCTACAGGAAATTACACAGCAAAGAAACGGCTCCAGCATACCCATTCAGAAACTACGGCTCAGGAAATTAAAGGATTCAGAAGATGCAGCAGAAAGCTTACGTTCTACTTGGGACTTAGGACTTGACCCGATCGCTGATATAACAGCAGTCCTGGAAGACCACCTCGTTTATGTAATAGAAGTGAAAGCAGGTGAGAAGTTTGATGGCATCTCCGCTGTTGCATATGATAATGAGAAAAATATAAAAGCAGCGTCCGTTGTTTCACGCCTCGGAGTGCCGGGCGAAAGGCAACGTCTAAATCTTGCCCACGAACTAGGACATCTTGTCCTTAAAACTCCCAGTAATGTTGATGAAGAAAAAGCAGCATTCCGTTTCGGTGCTGCTTTTCTAGCCCCTGCAGATGGTATCTACCGTGAAGTAGGCAATAAAAGGGGCTTTATTCAGACAGAAGAATTGCTCATGTTAAAACGGCGTTTTGGAATTAGCATTCAGGCATTGTTATACAGACTGCATGATCTGGAAGTAATAACAGATTCATATTACAAAAAATGGTGTATGGACATAAACCGCTTAAAATGGAAAAAAACAGAACCTCTCGAATTAGACCCTGAACAACCCCAATGGTTACGCAGAAACGTACTGCGTGCACTTGCAGAGGAATTGATAACTAAAGAAGAAGCAGAGAAAATGCTTGGGGAATCTATTGAAGACGGGGAAACTCTTTCTTATATAGAACGCCGTTCCTTTATGAAATTGCCATTGGAGGAACGCCGCAGAATAATGGCTGAGCAGGCAGAAAAAATGGTAACATATTACGGGCTGGATTCTGATATAAAAGAATTTCAAGGCGGGGACATTATTGAGTATTAATCATTTCCCAAAACGGGGCGAAGTATGGCTTGTTAATTTCGATCCTACTATCGGAGCAGAAATCAGGAAAAAACGACCTGCTGTAGTTGTTAATTCCAATGCAGTCGGCATACTTCCTATTAAATTAATTGCTCCGATAACAGATTGGCAGGACCGCTTTAAAAACAATATATGGCATATAAAGGTCTCTCCGGATGCTAAAAACGGACTGAAAAAAGCATCCGTTATTGACACACTTCAGTTACGCGGTGTTGATACACAAAGGTTTATTAAAAGAATGGGGCTTCTTTCAGCACCCTTAATGGAAGAAGTTGCTGCAGCCATAGCAGCAGTAGTTGAATATCAGTAAACAGTACGCAAAAATATTCCCATAAAAAACATATGCATATAGCCGCGATCCACAATTTGCCGAAGAATAAGGAAGAGCTTGCAGGTGCTCTTGCTTCTGCCCTGGGAGTAACGCTTTATGAGGCCGGCGCCCGCCTAAGGGTTCCCGGCAATGGCCCCATTGTTGTGGCTGTAAGCGGAGAGCATAAGGTAGTTGAAGATATTGCGGACAAACTTCATGCCAAAGGCTTTGAGGCCATTGTAGTTAATGAAGATGAGATCGAGACAGGATCAAGCCAATTTATCGTTAGAAAATTCAGTCTGGATGAGAGAGAACTTGTTGTTGAATCTAGAGACGGAGAGAGTCTTGTAATTGACTATTCCGGCATTGACCTCATACTTCGCGGCACATGTATTGCGGTAAGTTCAAAAACTGAAACAATAAAGAAAAAAAAGTTCAGTCCGGGCATGGCCATACTTTCAAGTGGACTGATAATTAACAAGACAACAAAAGTTACACGGGAGATAATAACCGAAAACCGGGAAGGCTTCTTTAATCTCTATTGCGAAAACAGGCCGACAACTGTCTTTTTCGAGAACGACCTGACCTATGATTCGCTCGGCTCAGAGATGAAACCTTCGCGCATGGCGAATTTCACATACCTGCTTGCAGAACTGCGGCAAAGACAACCCGATGCTATTTTTGATGACCGACTGTTGAGACGTGCGGAACAGGCCCTGTTGCTGGGACCACTACTCTCTCCGGAAGATCACCTGGATGTTGCAATAGCGCTCCTTGTTAAAGCCCTCCGGCAGAAGAAATGATCCGGGATTGAACTAAATGAAAGCAGGAAAGGCGGGATCCTCTTTTATTACCTCTTTTTTAATAGTGCCTTATCCACATAGTCCCGGAGTTCATTCACATTAAACGGTTTACTGAGAAAACCGTTTGCGCCCGACTCCCAGGACTTTTTTATATTTTCCTCTGTGGGATATGCCGTCAGCATCACAACACTTGTTTCAGGATGCCTTTTCCTGATCTCATCCAGCGCTTCCAGGCCATTCATCCTCGGCATCTTAATGTCCAGCAATATGAGATCGACCTTATGGTCGGCTAAATAGTCGAAGGCGTCCAACGCGGAATCCACTGTGGCCACATCATACTTATCCTCCAGGGTGATCCTCACCCCGGTGCTTACTGATATGTCATCATCAACTACAAGGATATTCTTCTCTGACAAAACTCACCTCCAAAAATCATTATGGAATATAAATAATACATTTAAACACTCGAAACATATACCTGTCATTTCTGACAGGTGCCCGTTTCTTAAGCAAAACTCTATTCGCTTCAATATGCGCATAATCTCCCTTGTAACAGGTCACAAAACAGGCGATCAGACACAAAAAGATCCGAATTTTCCCGATATCCTTCCGTTTCATGTATCCCGGCATAAAAACAGACTAAAAACAGCTAAAAAACCTCGATTTTCTATACTATTTATGCCTTGAAAATGTTATAATCTTAAGGCACTAAAACAGCCCATTACCTGCTGTAAAAACTATCTGAACAGTTATATTGATTTGAAGGAGTTACGATGTCGAGATCTACAATAAATATTGAAGAAGAAATGAAAAAATCCTACCTCGATTACGCAATGAGCGTAATCGTCGGAAGGGCATTGCCGGACATAAAAGACGGGCTCAAACCGGTCCAGCGCAGAATATTATATGCAATGTTCAGGGAGGGCCTTACCCCCGGCAAAAAATACTCCAAGTGCGCCGGTGTGGTCGGGGAAGTCCTAAAAAAATATCATCCCCACGGTGACTCCGCCGTATATGACGCGCTTGTAAGGCTCGCCCAGGATTTTAATATGCGCTACATGCTGGTCGACGGTCAGGGAAACTTTGGTTCAATAGACGGTGACTCTGCAGCTGCATACCGTTATACAGAGGCGAAACTGACAAAGGTCGCCGAAGAGATGCTCATTGATATCGACAAGGAGACAGTTGACTTCAAGGCTAATTTCGATGAGACCACGCTCGAACCGATAGTCCTGCCGGCAAAGGTGCCGAACCTTCTTATAAACGGCTCATCAGGTATCGCGGTAGGAATGGCAACTAATATACCGCCGCATAACCTCGGGGAAGTTGTTGACGGTCTCCTGATGGTGATAGATAAACCCGAGACCACGATCATGGAACTGATGAAAAAGATAAAGGGCCCTGACTTCCCGACAGGCAGTATAATTCACGGGAGAAATGGTATCGTCAATGCCTATACCACTGGCAGGGGCATTGTTCGGAGCCGTGCCAGGACCGAGATCGAAGAATACAAAAAGGGCCAGCGCATCATTATCAGCGAGATCCCCTACCAGGTCAATAAGGCAAGGCTCATCGAAAAGATCGCTGAACTCGTCCGCCATAAAAAGATCGAAGGCCTTTCCGATCTCAGAGACGAATCCGACAGGCAGGGTATAAGGGTAGTTCTCGAACTGAAACGCGGCGAGATCCCTCAGGTCATACTCAACCAGCTCTTCAAACACACCGCTATGGAGTCGACCTTCGGCATTATAATGCTCGCGATAGTCAACGGCCAACCGAGGGTCCTGAACCTCTCGCAGATGCTCTTACTGTTCCTTTCGCACAGACGCGAAGTCATAGTCAGGAGAACGAAGTTCGAGCTCAGGAAGGCCGAAGAAAAGGCCCACATACTTGAAGGACTCAAGATCGCGCTCGACAACCTGGACAAGGTCATCAAGCTTATACGCGCTTCAAAGAGCCCTGAAGAGGCGCTTAACGGCCTTATAAGCAAGTTCCCGCTCACAAAGATACAGGCTCAGGCTATCCTCGATATGAGGCTCCAGAGACTGACCGGCCTCGAGAGGGACAAGATAATCGAGGACTACACGAACCTGATGAAAGAGATAAAACGGTTGAAGGCAATCCTTGCGGACCCTAAACTCGTGGATAATATCATCAGGGACGACCTCAACGAGATAAAGAAAAAATATGCCGACAAGAGGCGCACGGAAATAACTGACGCCGCTGAAGAGATAACCCTTGAGGACCTGATCCAGGAAGAGGATATGGTCGTTACCATGTCCCACCAGCAATATATCAAGAGGAACCCCCTCGACCTGTACAGGAGCCAGCACAGGGGAGGAAAAGGCCTTATCGGGATGGAGACAAGGGATGAGGACTTTGTCGAAACCCTCTTCATCTCCTCAACTCATAACCATGTCCTCTTCTTTACTAATTTCGGACGCCTCCACTGGCTCAAGGTATACCAGATACCCGAGACCGGAAGGGCGGCCAGAGGCAAGGCGATCGTTAATCTTCTCCAACTGCTTCCAGGAGAGAAGATCGCGTCCATCTTCCCTATAAAGGAATTCAAGGAGGACCAGTTCCTCCTGATGGTGACCAAAAAGGGCATTATCAAAAAGACCTCGCTCAACGCATACAACAACCCTAGGGCCAAAGGCATCGCTGCGATCAAGATCGATGATGATGATGAGCTGATCGACGTAAGGATGACTGACGGCAATAAGGACGTCATCCTCAGTACGCGCAACGGACTTTCGATCAGATTCCATGAGAAGGGCGCAAGGCCAATGGGAAGGGTCGCCAGAGGTGTCAGGGGAATCAGGCTCAAGGAAAACGACGAGGTCGTCTCTCTCCGTATTGTCGAAAAAGACACCACACTGCTGACAATAACCGAAAACGGTTTCGGCAAGAGAACAAAGACCGAAGAATACAGGGTACAGAGCAGGGGCGGCAAGGGAATATTCACGATAAAGGTGACCCCGAAAAACGGCCCTGTTGTCGGCATGCTACGGGTAACAACCGAAGACGAGATAATAATAATCGCCAGCAGCGGAAAGCTGATCCGGCTCAGGGCGGCCAATATCAGAATAATAGGCCGTTCCACACAGGGCGTCAAGCTCATTAACCTCGCCAAGGACGACAAGGTCGTGAGCATAGCCCGTGTCGCGGAAGATGATGTGGAACCAACCAAGAACAAGGAATTGTTCGAGAAATAAATTAGTGCAATCGTAGGGGCGGGTTATTGCGGCGACTCATTATTAAAGATATATGGTGGCCTTGCCTTTTTTTATTATTTCAAAAAGTTAGCGGTTTAAGCCTACTTCTGCTCACCATTTGAGGGGAAGGATTCCTGGAATATCTCGAGCAGTTTCAGGTTCTGTTTGCCGAGCATCATGCAGTTTCCGACAATGGCGTAAAAGAGGATGCTGAGCCTGGTCTTGGACGACTCGTCCTGGATACGCTCGATCTGTTTGAAATGATAGGTGTCGGCATAGGACCTTATTTCGAGGAGTTGTTCCGTTATGATCTCGGGGGTAAAACTCTGCCGCTGATCGAATGTCGCTTCGACCTCAGAGAGAATGTTAAGTAAAGCCTCTTTGACCTTTTTAAGCTCTTCGATCTGCACGGGTAGAAGTCCCTTGTGATGATTGCTCACATGCACATATGAACGCAGGACTATGTCCCTGTGTCCGTCCGATAATTTCTGCAATCTCCTGATCGTCTGGGCATATTTGTATGATACGAGTATCTCGTCCTTCTGCTGCTGCAGGCGCAGCACCTTGAAGATATTGGCGGTTATGATGTTAACCCAATTCTGTATCTGCTTGACCGTTTTCCTCTGCATGCGAAGCGTGGCAACATCCTCTGCGAACAGGGCGTCAAAGGTTATATCGAGTGACACCCTGACCTCTTTAAGAAGATAGGCCATATGCTCAAATGTAAATGCCCTGGATGCGGAAGCATCTTTGATCTTCCTGAGATTAAATACCTTTGCTTCTTCAGCTTCTTTTGTGCGTTTGCTGTGGGCCTTATGGGTCTTTATAATGACGAAACTGCAAAAGGCCAACAGTAATATCGCCCCGATGCCTTTTGTATAGTAAATAATATTGGCAAAGACGAATGCGATCGAGAAAGCGATGATCGCAGTCATGAACCAGCCCGAAATAACGGTAATCACTCCCGTTACCCTGTATACCGCGGTCTCGCGCCCCCAGGCACGATCAGAGAACGAGGTCCCCATGGCCACCATAAACGTAACGTATGTTGTCGAAAGCGGAAGCTTCAGCGATGTAGCGAACGATATAATGGCTGACGCCACCATCAGGTTCACTGCTGCGCGTACAAGATCAAATGACTGATGTTCATCCTTATCCGAAGGGACATATTTAGTCGGGTCGATCCTGCTGCCCACAAAGTTGCGCACTGGTAGCGGAACAACATTCTTCACCTTATTAAAGAATGTGTCGACTATCCTGACCAGCACACGGGAAAGGGTAGTGGATTCGAAGGATTCAATGCCTTCATGCTGGCTGCCCAGGCCTATCTCTGTTGCAGAGACCGACCTGGCCTTTCGGGAGAACCAGAGGGTAAGTACCATTATACCCCCCGCGATCAGCAAGAGATATGTCTCGGTCGAGACCTTCCCGCTGAGTGCCTCCATTGTTATGTTCAGCGGGTCAGCTGAGACAATAGCCACCTTATAGGCGTAAATTCCTGCCAGGGGAACACCGATAAAATTAACAAGGTCATTTGCCGCAAAGGCCATGGCCAGCGCAAAGGTGCCGGTAAGTATGATCGGCTTAAGGATATTTATACGGAAAAAAGATATCATTACCTGGAGCCCCACCGCAGAGGCCACAAAGGTCCACATCAGTATAGTGGCAAAATTCGATTTGATCCAGTCATGCTGCTCTGGCGAGATAAAAGATGCGCCACTCGCACCCTTAATAAGGATAAAGAATACTATCGAGGAGAGGGCCACTCCTCCCCATAACGCGCCATAGCGCTTGATAGTCTTACTGTAGTCAAAGGTAAGTATCAAACGGCTTATGAATTGGACAATGGCACCCATCAGAAAGGCGATTATGACGGACATCAGTATCCCGAGGATGATTATCATTGCCTTGGCAGTGTTTATGTATTCAGCGACAGCTGCCAGGCCCTGGCCAGTTGCCATGACCTTGATGATAGACATTGCAACAGCTGCGCCGAGCAGTTCGAAAACTATCGATACGGTCGTGGACGTGGGCAGACCGAATGTATTGAACATGTCCAGAAGCAGGATATCCGTCAGCATTACCGCAAGGAAGATGGTGATAAGCTCCGGCATTGTAAAGAACTGCGGATTGAATATGCCCTTTCGGGCGACCTCCATCATGCCGCTTGAAAAAGTAACACCGGCAATGATCCCAAGGCTCGCGATTATCATGATAACGTGGCGCGGGGCAACCTTGGAGCCGAGGGATGAATTCAGGAAATTGGCGGCATCGTTGCTGACGCCGATCACAAGATCAAAGACAGCACAGAAAATCAGGATGCCGACTGCTACAATGAATATTTCAGGACCCATTATCAGTTAAATACCTGTATAGCACTTTCTCTATATTCATTCGATATAATCAATCGCAAAAAGTATAACATGGGAAAATAATAAATGAAAGGGATATAACAAATAATTTCAATTAATAATTCTTATGAATAAATAGGACATCAAACTCATTGAAAACAAACAAATACGTGAAAACAATTGGATATCATTTTGCTATAACCATCCCTTGAGACAATCTATCAACTGCTCCCGCAGGGGCATGGGTTTATAACCCAATGCAAAAGCCCTTGAGCTATCAAGCGAAAGATCAGGTGCCCTTGGCGCAGACATCTTCAGATCCTTCTGACTGCACCTGACCAGGCGTGCTTCACTGACATTGAGGACATCCATCATCAGGAGGCCGAAGTTGAATCGCGATATGCGCTCTTTACCGCCAAGATGGATCAGGCCCCTGGCATTCTCGACAGCGAGCATCAGGCCGCGCGCTGCGGTCTGCCCGCTGACAGGTGTCCTGAACTCATCGACAAACAGATGCAGTTCATCACCCTCTTTTAAGGCATTGATCATTGATAGAAAAAAACCCGAGGCAACTGTTGTCGGCTCCCCGAACATCAAAGGCAGGCGGCAGACAGCGGCAGAAGGATATGTCTTCAATATCCCCTCTTCTGCCCTGACCTTCTGCTCCCCGTATATATTAACGGGACAGACAGGGGAATCCTCCCTGTATGGCGCGTTAAAGCCGTCAAATACCAGGTCGGTCGAGGTAAAGACAAAGGGGATATTTCTGTCAGCGCAAAGCCCGGCAAGATTAACTGCAGCGTCAACATTCATCTTTTCTGCTTCATCAGGGTGTTCCTGGCAATAATTTGGACTGGTCAAGGCAGCGGTTTGTATCACCGCATCGGGTTTGATATCATTAAATACCTTTTTAAATGCCTTGAAGTCCGTCAGGTCAATCCGGACGATATTTGCCCCACGCACTTTAACTGGATTGGAAAAGGCGGTTCCGTGTACTTCCCAGTTCCCCTTTGCCTCCTGGCAGATATTCCAGCCGAGAAAACCGCTTGCGCCTGAAATAAGGAGTTTCTTCATATTAAATGGTACAATACCTATCTTCTGAAAGGCAAAAAACCATGCACAAAGAGATACCATTAAAAGAGATAAAATACGTCCTGCTCGATCTGGACGGCACTCTGCTCGACCTCTATTTCGACGATTATTTCTGGGCCCATCTCGTGCCCGAGAAGTACGCTGAGAAACATGACATCTCATTCGGGGCTGCCAAGGACTATTTATATAGTACATACAAATCACATGAGAAGACCCTGAACTGGTGCGACATCGATTTCTGGTCCAGAGAACTTAATCTCGATATTCCGGCCCTCAAGGAACAGATCAGGCACCTTATTGAGGTACACCCGCATGTCATAGAGTTCCTCGAACTCATGAGGGAGCAGAAAAAGAAGATATATCTCCTGACAAACGCCCACGGCAAGACAGTAAAGATAAAATTAAGGAAGACAAAAATCGGGAAGTATTTTGACGATGTGCTCTGCTCGTTCGATGTCGGCCATCCCAAGGAGTTTGTCGAGTTCTGGGAAAAGGCACAGAAGAAGCTCGGGTTCAATAAGGAAAATTCGGTCTTTATTGATGACACCGAGGATGTACTGAAATCAGCCAGGGATTTCGGGATCAAATACCTGATTTTCAAGTCAAGCGCCAATTCAAAGGCAGAGCCCAAGAAGGCAGATGGGTTCATCACTATTCATGATTTCAGAGAACTTATGTAGGGGCACGGCATGCCGTGCCCTTACTATTGCTCTATTGCACTATTGAACTTCAGCACTGTCAGTACCGTCATCATTGCCGTTGACCACAAAATATCTATCGGGAGCTGCAGCGTGCAGGTCGAATCAAAAAGCAGCGACACCTTTGCCGGAAAATCATCATCCCCTGCCCAGACAATAAGTATTACAGGAATTCTCGGAAACGCGGAAAGTTCCAGCGATACATCCCCGTAATCAAGCACCGAGGCACCTAATGTTTTTCCGATACTTAAGAACAACTCATGATCATGCCCGAAGGTTTCTGCTATCTCATCCAATGGAAGGACATGCGTACCGCGCACAAATATACCTCCTCCGGAGAGGTCGGCCGGCCGCACAAGCTCTCCTGACAACGGCAGGTCTTTTGCAGTAAGCAGATAACTCAGGATCGGGAGCCTCGAATATTCACCGAGGTCGTTAACGATGAACTTGCCAGTTTCGGAAGAAGCAGTAATCTCGCGGTCCTTTAATGAAATATGGATATCCTGAGCGAGGCACTTCAATTCATACATGGAACTTTCTGAATTAAAGGTTACGCCTGTTCTCGTCTCTGTTGATTTTGGATTAAGCTTTGCGAGCAGATCCCATGCCTTTTCTTCGCCCGGCCATATCATAAATTAGTAGCTTTCTATAATTGGATTATTGGAGATGATAACATGGGAGGGGGAAAGCTTGCTACGCCATTCAAAATTGTTAGGGTTCAGGGGACAATTTCAAGGGCCTGCCTGTCCGGTACCTGTCTGCCGAAGGTAGAAGCAGGGCTGACCCTTTATTGTGTTGTGTACTTATGAATATTGAAACAGAAAATGTCAATTTGCAAGCCCGGCCCCGCACATATGCCGCATAAAGAGCAACAAACCCTAAAGCTTTAATAATATCGTTATCTCTTTTCATGTTTTGTTTGCCTAACGCAGACATCATAGATGTGTGACTGAATCGTAATGTCTTGCTCAAAATCTGATTTGAAAATCAAAAACTAATACTAGCAAGAAAGGTCTCTGCTGTCACGCATTCTAATGCATGGACTTGTTATAACTTCTTTAGGTTAGCCCACCAGAATGTCTTCAGCAGAGGTGAAAGATACTTTGCCCTTTTTTTCTTTTGCCTCAAACTTTTTTATTTCACTTAAATCCAGAACATTTTCATATAACTCAACTAGAGACTTCTTTATTAAAGTAGATTTGTCTTCATGAAAATGATCAGATAATTTTTTCAATATTTTTTCTTCGTCCTTGTTAAATCTGACAGATATTACTCCCATTGTTTGTACACCTCCTCTCTCTTTGCTATCGAAATTACATAATAATTATTTTTTTCAATATAGAATATAGCTCTAAATTTGCCTTTTCTTAACCTGTAATATGATCGCTGTTCAGAAGACTTTAATTTTTTAATATCAAATAGCCCTAAATCGTTAGTAGCATTCAACGCAATAAAAACATTTTCAAATCTTTGAAAGACTTCTCTGAATAATGTTCCCTTTTTTACGGCCTTCTTAATACTGTCTTCATAAAGTATCATAATATATGTTTACATTGTACTACATTTTTGTCAAGGCGTAATTTATTTGATTGGCTTAATCAGTTATAACGTATAGAGTTTTATCCTCAATGCCTCCGGCACTGCGGATAAAACTCTATACGATATACGTAATATCTATTTGCTGACTTTTTTGTCAAAAAGAGGCTCGGTGCAAAAAAATGGAAATTTCGAGCCAGGTCCCTGTGAAATTATAAATCATCCAAAGCCAACAGACAAGGAAAAAGATACGTAATGCCAATTACGAATTTCAAATTACGAATTACGAGAAGAAATAAAGACGGAACGAAGTTATTCTCTGTTGAAGCCTATCTTCCGGCTTTTTTTGATTTCATTGGTATCCATCAGACTATAAATCGCTTCAAAGACCACCTTAAACTGTTCATCATATTTATTCTCAAGGGATTTAACTTTACGTGCCAATTGTGCATTGGAAGCAAGCATCTGTCTCAACTTAACAAATGTCCGAATAATAGCTATGTTTACGTGAATGGCTCGTTGGCTTTTCAGGACTGTTGAAAGCATGGCCACTCCTTGCTCAGTAAATACAAATGGGGGATATCGTCTGCCGCCCCAACTTGAGGTCACAAATTGTGACCTCAAGTGCCTAAACTCTTGAATATTAAGCTGAAACATAAAATCTTCAGGGAAGCGATCCATATTTCTTTTTACAGCTTGTACCAGCACTTTTGTTTCAACTTCATAGAGTTTCGCCAAGTCCATATCGAGCATGATCTTTTGCTCTCTTATGAAATAGATTTTGTTTTCAATAATTTCCTGTGGAATGATTTCAGTCATACATATCCTCTGTTCAAGGTCACAAATTGTGACCTTGAAGCTTATTGCACCTTATTATTTAGATAGAAACCCGAACGCCTTCAAGATTATAGCAGTCAAGCGGTTGAATGGTTAGCTGTCAGGAATGACAGGCAGCACAGGTGGTCACAATCTGTGACCACCTTGTAGGGGCACGTTGCAACGTGCCCTTACGGCGGGGTTCAACACACAATAAAAAAGGGCACCCGCAAGGGGCGCCCCTACATCAACATCCACACCCCAACAAAAAAGCCCCAACCGTTTGGCCGGGGCTTGTAATTAAAATCAATCTGTAAGGGCGTTGCATGCAACGCCCCTACGAAAACAATATCTATTTGTTCATCATATCGAGGAACTCCTGGTTGTCCTTGGTCCCCTTGATCTTGCCGAGCAGGAACTCCATGCTCTCGATTGTGCTGAGAGAGTGAAGGACCTTCCTGAGGATCCACATCCTCTGGAGCATCTCCTTTTCGACGAGGAGTTCTTCCTTCCTCGTTCCTGACGCGTTGATGTTGATGGTCGGGAATATCCTCTTGTCAACGAGCTTCCTGTCAAGGTGCAGCTCCATATTACCGGTGCCCTTGAACTCCTCGAAGATAACATCGTCCATCCTGCTGCCTGTATCGACAAGCGCGGTCGCGATGATAGTCAGGCTGCCTCCGCCCTCGATATTACGCGCGGCACCGAAAAATCTCTTAGGCTTCTGGAGCGCGTTGGAATCAAGACCTCCGGAAAGGACCTTGCCGCTCGCGGGGATTACCGCGTTGTACGCCCTCGCGAGTCTAGTGATCGAGTCGAGGAGGATTACGACATTCTTTTTCGTCTCAACAAGTCTCTTCGCCCTCTCGATGACCATCTCCGCTACCTGCAGATGCCTCTGCGGCGGCTCGTCAAATGTCGAGCTGATTATTTCATCCGCATCCACCTGCCTCCTCCAGTCAGTGACCTCTTCAGGCCTTTCATCTATAAGCAGGATAATAAGGTGAATATCTTTGTGGTTCTTTTTAATGCCCTTTGCAATGGACTGAAGCAGCATCGTCTTACCTGTCCTGGGCGCTGCAACGACCATTCCCCTCTGTCCCATACCGATCGGGGTCACAAGCTTCATTATCCTTGTCGAATAGTCCGTCTTGCTATGTTCAAGGTCTATGGCCTCTGTCGGATAGTAAGGGATGAGGTTGTCAAAGAACTGCCTCTTGATACTCTCATCAGGTGATCCGTGATTGACCGCCTCAACCTTGAGAAGCGCAAAGTATCTCTCGCTCTCCTTCGGAGGTCTGATCTGTCCTGTCACAAGATCTCCTGTCCTGAGGCTGAACCTTCTTATCTGTGAAGGTGATACATATATGTCATCAGGACCGGGGAGGTAGCTGTAGTTGGGTGAACGCAAAAAGCCAAACCCGTCAGGCAATATCTCAAGCACACCTTCTCCAAAGATCAATCCTGTCTTCTCTGTCTGTGCCTGCAATATTGCAAATATGAGGTCCTGTTTTCTAAGTCCGCTCGCGCCATCAACGCTCAGTCCTTTGGCCATTATAGTCAAATCATCAATGGTCTTTTCTTTGAGTTCTGTAATATTCATACTTTCTCCTTGATTCTTGTTTTTGTTCACCATGGGATTATGATTTCCTCTTCAAACAGGAATACATATTCGTGAGGAAAATATACTCTTGGAGGTTTTAACCTTTCAGCATAAAGGGATTGTTATGAAAAGAAGAAGATTTGTTACTTAATGAAATAGTAAAACAGTTTTTAATTTTTGTCAATACCTTTAAATATTAAAATCCATTTCAGCAGAAAACCACTTCACATAACTATAATTAAAAAATTAAACACTTCAAATAATAATTAGGCGTAGGTAATAGTAACTGAAAGAACAGTCGGGAGACATGCCGTCCTATATGTTCTTGTTCACCATCTCACGGAGTTCTTTGCCGACCTTGAAATAAGGCACCTTCTTCGGCGGAACATCAACGGATTCGCCGGTCTTCGGGTTCCTCGCCTTCCTCGCGTTCCTGCTGCGAAGCTTGAAATTGCCAAAGCCCCTTATTTCGACCTTGCCTCCGTTTGCGAGGGACTCTTTGATACTATCAAAGATCGTCTCGATCACGACCTCTGTCTGTTTTTTCGAGAGGCCTTCCACTTTTTCAGCAATTTTTTCAATAAGAACAGACTTTGTCATATTTCCCTCCTGTCAAATATAATAGTTCAATTCTAACATAAAGCTGAGTTGAATAGTGAAATTAATATTTCACTATTCAACTCAGCTTTATGGTGTTAACAGGTATTTCAGGCTGATACCTGAAAATACATTCCCAACAAGATGATTCGGGATCTCTCCCCGGAGCATATCAATAAAGCTGAACTCCTTTTCTTTATAAACCACCTCGGGCTCACCTTTGATACCGGCCAGCTTCCCGGCCAGTATTATCGCATCCTCAAGGTTTCCGAGTTCATCAACAAGTCCCAACTCCTTGGCCATCCTGCCTGTAAAGATCCTGCCGTCTGATAGCTTCTTGACAACTTCATATTTCATGCCTCTTGCTTCAGATACAGCCTCTATAAACTGGTCATGCACGTCATCCAGCACCGTCTGGAGGATCTCTTTTTCTTCAGGGGTCAGCGACTTGAATACCGATGCCATGTCCTTGTGCCGGCCGCTCTTTACCACCTGTGTCTCGACACCGATCTTTTCCATAAGGCCCGAGACATTGGGAATTTCCATGATAACCCCTATCGAACCGGTAAGGGTGCCGGCATTTGCAACTATCACATCAGCTGGTGCGGATATATAATAACCGCCTGAAGCGGCCACTGAACCCATAGAGACAACAACTTTCTTCTTTTCTTTTATCTTTAAAATTTCTTCGTATATTTCCTGGGACGGGGCAACTCCGCCGCCCGGGCTGTCCACCCGGAGCACAATGGCCTTTACGGATCTGTCATTCGAGTACTCTTTAAGTTCTTCAATCACACTGGTCGAGTCAAGTATGATTCCCGAGACACGTACAACCGCGACCTTCTCGCCTAACTGAAGCTTGCCTTTAAATATCGTCAAAAGGCTGAGGGCCGCGATAACAACAAAAACTATCAGAAAAAAAAGTAGTACCTTCTTCACTTAAAATAAACCGCCTTAACTTATCATGGTTTTCATGCTAAGGTCTATTTTCCTCTCGGAAGGGTTTATATTCACTATTCTCGCGGTCAACTCGGCGCCAACTTCGAACATCTCTTCGATCTTCTCATCCGAATTTTTCTCGATCTCTTTAACATGCACAAGCCCTTCGATCCCGTCCTCAAGTTCTATGAACAGTCCGAAGTCGGCAATGTTTACGATCTTCCCAGTAACGGTATCGCCAAGGTTGTATTTGTTCGGGATCTCTTCAACCCAGGGGTCTGTGCTCATCTCCTTGAGGCCTACGGATATTCTCTCTTTTTCTGCCTCAATGCTCAGGATAACTACCTCAACCTCCTGTCCCTTTTTCAGTATATCGGACGGGTGCTTGATGCGCTTTACCCATGACATGTCCGAAATATGGAGCAGGGCGTCAACCCCCTCATCCAGAGATATAAATGCCCCGAAATCGGCAAAGCTCTTCACCTTTCCGGTAGTCTTCTGCCCGATAATGTATTTATCTTTAATAAGTTCCCAGGGGTTCGGCTTGAGCTGTTTAATGCTGAGGGATATCCTCTTTTCGCTGCTGCTTACTTTCAGGATCGAGGCCTCTACCTTGTCCCCGACAGAGAAGTACTTGGAAGGCTTTATCGATTTTTCGACCCAGTCTATTTCAGTCACATGGATAAGACCTTCTACGCCTTCCTCCAGTTCAATGAATATGCCATAGTCGGTAGTGGTGATGACCTTCCCCATGACCTTTTTGCCCGGAGGATATTTTTCCTCAACTGTTGTCCATGGATCCGGCTTCTTCTGTTTATAACCGAGGGTCACTTTTACGGTCTCGGTGTTAAATGTAAGGACAAGTACTTCAACGGTATCTCCGATACTGAAGAGTTCACCCGGATGACTGATCCTTCCCCATGACATGTCCGATATATGGAGCAGGCCGTCTATCCCGCCAAGGTCGATAAATACACCGTAGTCCGTGAGGTTCTTTACAACTCCTTCCACGGTCGCTCCCTCTTTTAGCGTGGCGAGTGTCTTCTCCCTGAGTTTTCCTCTTTCCTCCTCGAGGATAACACGTCTTGAGACAACCACATTGGAGCCTTTATGATTAATGTTCAGTATCTTGAACGAGAACGTCTGTCCCATCAGCTTGTCCGTATTCTGCGGTGCCTTGAGGTCTATCTGTGAACCAGGCAGAAAAGCGGGCACCCCGCCTACATCCACTGTAAGTCCGCCTTTCACTTTACCAATGATCTTTCCTTCAACAGTCTCTTCCGCCTTAAAGGCCTCTTCCAGTTTACTCCAGGTCTTTACTCCTTCAGCCTTCTGCCTTGAGAGCTTTACGAAACCGTCGGAATCGCTCAGCCTTTCGATAAAGACCTCGATCACATCCCCGGGCTTCATACTGCCCTGCTCGTCGCCGACCATATTTCTACTGGGTATGAACCCCTCAGATTTAGCTCCAACGTCCACTATGACGCCGTCCGGTTTTACCTGTAGGACCGTCCCTTGTACTATATCGCCGGACTTTAATCCTTTAAAGGTATCGGCATAAAATTTTTCTAAGTCGTTCATATCTAATTCCATTGATTTATATTGAAAACCTCCTGATTGAATTTTCCCTGAAAAATTCGGGGCATATCATATTTTTACAGTTTAAAACATTACAACTTAAGTCCTTTATCGTCTGAATAATGTAATACTTTCCTTAAATAAATGCAATTAACTGCAAATATTACCTTTCTTATTTTCCTGCGAAACCGACTGCTTTCAGCTCCCTTATCGCGTCCATGATCATCATGCTTACTTCTTCACGCTTGCCCTGGCCGGTACGGCCCCTGCTTTCTTCTGTTGAAGTATAGTATATTGGTTTACCAAATACTACCTTAATCTTGGCCCTCTTCAGCCATCTTGCATTAGGCGGCAGAGCCTTGTCCGCCCCTGAAATATAGGCTGGAACTATCGGGGCCCTGCTCATTACGGCCACCATCCCTATGCCGGGCTTTGGCTCCAGGAGCTCATCCGTCTCGTTTCTCTGACCCTCAGGGAAGACAACTACGATATGCCCGTTCCTGATCCTCTTTACCGCCTCTTTTATGGTCGACGGGCGGGGGGTTTCCCTGTCAACCGGAAAAGCTGCGAATTTTATCAGCCAGCCGAGCACAGGTACGTCAAAGAGCCCTTTCTTTGCCATAAAGTTACACCTCCTCGGTGTCACCGAACCTATTATCGGGGGATCGAGATAACTTATATGGTTAGAGGCAATTATTACGCCCTCTTTCGGGATGTTCTCCTTCCCCACTACTTCCAGGCCGCCATTAAAGAAAAAAATGGTCCTTATTGTTATCGCAATCAGCTTATATATTATGTCAGCTATAAGTTCCATGTTCGGCCCCTATTTCAGGCTCTCCTTTATCTTTGCGACAACTTCCGTAATATTCAGACCGGTAGAGTCTATATAGATCATCTCATCCGTCTGTTTAAGGGGGGATGTCTCTCTCGATGAGTCCCTTGCGTCCCGTTTCTCTATATCTTCGATCGTCTGCTCAAGGGTTATATCCGTGGACTTCTCCTTAAGTTCCTCATATCTCCTTCTCGCCCTCTCTTTAACATCAGCATCAAGAAAAAATTTATTCCCGGCCTCAGGGAATATGGTGGTGCCGGTGTCCCTTCCCTCTATAACGACCATTCCATGCAGACATATCTCCCTCTGTAGCTGAAACAGGCGCTCCCTGACAGCTGGTTTCGCGGAGACCTGTGAGCTAAGCTCGCCGATCTCACCGGTCCTTATCTCTGTGGTAACATCCACGCCGTTGACAGCGATGCTGTTACTGCTCAGGTTTATATCGATCTCCTTTAATATCCTATCCATTGCCGCTTCGTCGTCAGGGTCGACCTTCTCCTCTTTTATCTTCCAGGCCACAGCCCTGTAAAGTGCACCTGTATCGAGATAACTGTAATTGAGATCGCGCGCAAGGAGCCTCGATATCGTGCCCTTGCCCGATCCCGATGGGCCGTCTATTGTAATTACGCTTTGCATAATAAACTCTCCAGGATCTGCATAAACCCCGGGAAAGATGTGTTCACGCAGTCAGTATCTTCAACAACAGTTTCACCCTCGGCGGTAAGCCCGGCTATTATCATCGACATCGCGATCCTGTGGTCGCCGTGACTCATGACCTGCGCGGGCTTAAGGTCTTCCCTTCCTTCGATAATGATACCGCCTTCAAGCTCTTCAATATTTACACCCATCTTCTTTAATTCAGAGGCCATCGCCGATATCCTGTCAGACTCCTTGACCCTTAGCTCCCCTGCCCCGGTTATCTTTGTCATACCCTTTGCCTTTGCTGCCGCAACACAGATGATCGGAAACTCGTCTATTGCCTTAAGCACCATATCTCCGCCTATATCAATACCTTTGAGCTCAGAATAGCTTACAGATATGTCGGCCACGGGCTCGCCGGAGACATCCCTCTCATTCTCAATTCTGATGTCAGCACCCATTGCCTTGAGTACATCAATGATTCCGGTCCTTGCAGGATTTATTCCAACATTCTTCACCACTAATTCAGAGCCGGAAACTATAAGACCGGCAACAATAAAAAATGCTGCTGAGGAAAGATCACCCGGCACGGTTATGTCCATCGGACCGAGGGCCGCCCCTCCGGTGATGCTTACCTGAAGTCCATCTATCTTTATGTCCGCACCCAGGGCTTTGAGCATTCTCTCTGTATGGTCGCGTGACCTGCCGGGTTCTATAACAGTGGTTGTCCCGTCACAATAAAGGCCCGCGAGCAGGACTGCTGACTTTACCTGCGCGCTTGCTATCGATGAATCATATTCTATCGGCTTGAGGCTTCCGCCTTTTATCTTAAGGGGAGGCAGTCCGCCTTCTTCAGAACTTATCTCAGCGCCCATTTGTGTCAACGGTCCGATGACCCTCTGCATCGGCCTTTTCAGCAGAAACTCGTCCCCTGTCAATGTTGAGTCGAACGGCTGTCCCGCGAGCAGACCGCTTAGCAGTCTCATCGTGGTGCCGGAGTTCCCGCAGTCAATGATACCTTCCGGTTTCTTTAAGCCGTGCAACCCTTTGCCGTTGACTATTATTTCATTGTCCTGAGAGCTGAGAGCTGAAAGCTGAAAGCTGTCTTTTATATCAACACCCATTTGTATAAAGGCCTCGAGTGTCCTCATGGGGTCTTCGGCACGGAGAAAATTCCTGATAACGCTCTCCCCCTCTGCCAGGGATGAGAACATTATTGCACGGTGGGAAATTGATTTGTCTGATGGCGGGGTCACCTCTCCGAGTAAAGGTCCCCTGTATCTGACGTTAATCCGATTCAATGGACTGCCTTGCCTCTTTGGCCCTTCTGAATTCCTTCTCAAGGCCGACCCAGTCAGATGCCTCGATAAGTTCTATCATGCCGGAGAGAGAGGATGAGAATGTCTTCAGAGACGCCAGTATCTCTTTTTGGTTGCAGGCGCATATATCCCGCCATAGTTCGGTCGGGCTCAACGCGATCCTTGTCATGTCCTTTAAGCCTTTGCCGCCGTTGTCGAGTATGCCGTCTTTCATCTCGGTGATAGAATTAACGAGTGCGTATGCGACCACATGCGGTAGATGGCTCACCGCGGCAAAGATCATGTCATGCTCTTCCGGGCTCATCAGGACTATCCTTGCTTCAACAGTTTCCCAGAGATCCCGGATCTTCTGCAGTGCATCCTTGTCCGTATTGTAACTAGGGGTAATAATGCATTTCGCGTTCTTAAAAAGATCAGGGATGGCAGCATCAAACCCAGGACATTCCTTGCCGGCAATGGGGTGTCCGCCTACAAAGCTCACGCCTTCGGGCATCAGAGGCTCGATCTTTTTTATGATATCAGCCTTAACACTGCCAACATCCGTTACGATCGCGCCCTTTTTTATACTGCTGCCTATCCTGTTGATTATCTGTTCGAACTGTCCGACAGGAGAGGCAAGTATTATAAGGTCGGCGTCTTTGACCCCTTCCTCATATACCGTTGCGTAACGGTCTATTATACCTTTTTCTTTTGCCCTGGCCAGGTATTCTTCTCTTCGTCCAACACCTGTTATACTGCCTTTAAATCCCCGCTCTTTCAGAGCGAGGGCAAAAGAACTGCCGATAAGTCCGACACCTATTATTGTTATATTATTAAAGTTCATACTGCAAAAAAAGCCTCATCCAGGAACATCGGGATCCGGGCTTCGTTACATCGTCCTTCCAACTGCCTTTGCAACCGCCTTGAGTTCCCTCATGAGGGTCTTGAATTTGGCCGGTTTCAGAGACTGCTCTCCGTCCGAGTATGCCTCTTCCGGTTTTGTATGGACCTCAATCATCAGTCCATCAGCTCCTGCCGCGATCGCTGCCTTGGCCATAGGGGCCACAAGGTCCCATTTGCCCACGCCATGGCTCGGGTCTACGATAACAGGAAGATGGGAAAGTTTTTTCAGTACAGGCACGGCACTCAGGTCAAGCGTGTTTCTGGTAGCGGTCTCGAATGTCCTGATCCCTCTCTCGCAGAGTATGACCTTGCTGTTGCCCTGCGCCATGATATATTCGGCGGCCATTAGAAAGTCCTTTATGGTTGCAGAAAGCCCCCTCTTAAGAAGCACCGGCTTATTGTAAGACCCGACCTCCTTGAGGAGCCTGAAATTCTGCATGTTCCTTGCGCCTATCTGTATAACATCGGTATATTTAAGAATAACTTCCATGTCTCTCGGGTCCATGAGTTCCGTAACAAAAGGAAGCCCGGTCGCTTTGCGGGCTGCTGCGAGATGTTTCAGCCCTTCCTCTTCAAGCCCCTGGAAACTGTAGGGTGAGGTCCTCGGCTTGAACGCGCCGCCCCTTATGAATGTCGCACCGGCCTTCTTTACCTCTTTGGATATCTCCATAAGTATAGACAAGCTTTCAACAGCGCACGGCCCTGCCATTACATGTATCTTCTTGCCGCCAATCGTATTCTTGCCAATCCTTATAGTTGTGTTTTTTGGTGTAAAGTCCCTGCTCGCGAGCTTGTACGGCTTGGTGATCCTGTGTACATTATCAACACCGGCCATGGTAGCAAACGCATTGCTTTCATCTTCCGTGATGTGCGAGGTATCACCGATAACTCCGATAACGGTCCTTTCGATCCCCTTCGACACATTGGCCTTAAAACCCTTGCTCTCGAGTTTCTTTACGATATGACGGAGCTCTTTTGCGGTCGCTCCTTTTTTTAAAACTACAATATCCATTTTATTCCTCCAAGACTATTTCATATTCATGATCAAAATTCAAGATTATTGAGATTCTAATTATAATGAATCATGATAGAAAATTCCTGCCACGGGCTTCCCATACCCCCCTCAGGGCCTCTATGAACCTCTTGTTTTCCCTTCTTGCAAGCCCAATCGTAACACGTATCGCACGCGGCCCCATGGGCCTTATAATAACGCCCTGTTTAAGGAGTTCCTCGTAGAGTTCAGCCGCGATATCGTTCTCAAAGGTCATGAATACAAAGTTTGCCTCAGTCGGCACGAAGCTAATCCCAAGGGACTTAAGTCCTTTGTATATATACTTTTTTCCTCTTTCGTTTATACCCCTGGATCTTTCAATGTGTTTCCGGTCATCCAGTGCGGCAAGCGCGGCCCTCTGTGCAAGGGAGTTTACATTAAAAGGCTGGCGAATCCTGTTCATCTCCGAAACTATCCCGGCCTTTGAGATCCCGTACCCGATCCTCAACCCTGAAAGCCCGTAAATTTTTGAGAATGTCCTTAATATGAGAATGTCCCTCTCCTGCCTGAAATATTTCATACTGTCAGCATACTCCGGAGACGATACATATTCATAATACGCCTCATCAACCACAACGAGCACATCATCAGGCACCCTTTTCATGAATGCGTCCATCTCAGCAGCTGTGTTGATCGTGCCGGTGGGGTTGTTGGGGTTTGCTATAAAGATGATCCTTGTCCTATCGGTAATGGCCGATGCCATGGCGTCAAGGTCATGTTTCGCGTTTTTCAGAGGAACAATTATATTTTTCCCTTTTACAGCCTGCACGATCATCGAATAGACCACAAATGAAGGATGGGCCATGACCGCTTCATCGCCCGGACCCATGAATGTCCTGACTGCAAGTTCTATGATCTCGTTCGAGCCGTTACCGAATATTAGCTCATTCCCGTTTATCCCGAGCCTGACAGCAAGCGCGTCTCTCAGATAGTAACAATCCCCGTCAGGGTACCTGTTAAGGTCGGCAACGCCCTTACGCAGGGCCTTTATCGCCATAGGGGACGGCCCTGCAGGATTTTCGTTCGAGGCAAGCTTGACCGGGTCCGATATCCCGAGTTCCCTCTCAAGCTCTTCCACGGGCTTGCCTGGGACATAGGGTTTAATGCTTTTTATATGTTCAGGAGGTTGTATCATTCTGAGATAATAAAGAGGTTAGAATCCTTATTTGCTTTATTCCGCTGAAGGGTAAGATCCCAGGACCTTCAAAAAGAGGCATTCCTTTTTCACATCATCTATTGCCTTCTTGACGCCCTTGTCTTCAATATGCCCTTCCATATCCACGAAGAATATATATTCCCACGCCCTTCTTCTTGAAGGTCTGGATTCAATCTTTGTAAGATTGATCTTGTGTTTGGCGAAAGGCTGCAAGATCAGAAAAAGAGCCCCGGGCTTGTCCTTGACCGAAAACATGATCGAGGTCTTGTCTTTGCCCGTTCTTTTGGGATTCTCTTTTGAGATCACCAGAAAACGCGTATAGTTATTCTTGTGGTCCTCTATCCCCTTTTCGACAAATTTCAGATCATACACTGCGGCAGCCAGCTCGCTGGCGACTGCGGCCGATGACTTATCTTTTGAGACACGCTTGGCTGCGGCGGCGGTACTGAGCTCTTCAATGATCGGCATACCCGGAAAATTGCTCTCGAGCCAGCCCCTGCACTGCGCCTTTGGCTGAGGATGAGAATATATTGTTTTTATGTCCGATCTTTTACCCGTCTTTGAAAGGAGGTTGTGTGATATCGGGAGCATGATCTCAAACGCGATATTCAGGTCCGAATCTATGAACATATCAAGTGTGTAATTAATAACACCCTCTGTCGAATTCTCTATCGGAACCACCCCGTAATGGGTCGTGTCCCTGTAAACAGCTTCGAAAACTTCCTTTATGGTGCTCTCGGGTATGTATTCAGCGGAAGAACCGAATTGCCTCCTGGATGCCAGATGAGTAAAGGTGGCGGACGGCCCCAGGTACGCGACCTTCAGCGGCTGCTGGAGCGATAGTGATGCCGACATTATCTCTTCATAGATCAGCTTAAGGGGTTCGTTCGGGAACGGGCCGGGGTTTTTCTTTTTGAGCCTCTCGAATACCGCGCGTTCCCTTTCGGGCGAATGGACCTTGATATGCTTGTCCTCCTTTGTCTTACCTACCTCAAGGACAACTTTGGTTCTTTTATTCAAAAGATCGAGGATCTTCAGGTCAAGTGCATCGATCTTTTTTCTTAGTTCGTTAAGTTCGGACATATTCTTTGTGTTTATCCTCTCGCTTCTCTATATCAACTGAAAGTTAATTTAGCAATAAAACCAAGTTTTTTCAAGGGTGAAATGGCCTTTTGACAACCAGAAATGCTTTTATTCTACGCCTTAATGATCTTAACCATAATGTCACCAAAGCCAGGGGTCCCGGTAAACCGGTTGAAATTGTCCGGGTCATGGAGCTCATTTATATTAGGAGTGTATTCAGACGCATGGTTCATTAAACCTATCCCGGAAGCCTTCTGCCCGCCGGGACCGAAAGCAGTCTTTATAACACCGGGCATTATCTCTTCTGTTAGGAAGACCTTGCCCTTTATCCTCTTTTGGAGCGGATTTTCGAGGGTAACGATATCTCCTGTTTTTAAACGCAGGCTTTCTCCATCCCCGCTGTTTACGGCAAAAACAGGTATTGAAATACTGCCGGTCTTGAAAGAATTTTCCTTATCATTCAAAAGGCCGGATCTATTGGGAACGTTTTCGACTTCAGGCATTGTATAAATGAACTCATCATTTAACGGTTTCATGCATTCCGTGTTTGTACCTGCAAGATACGGACAGACCGCTGTCATTGTCATGGAATGATGCACACGCCCGCTTATCAGCTGAAATAGATATTCCCTGCCAGTCTCATTAAAATCAGGTGTCCGGGGGTTCCATTCAGGATCAGCCCAGTAAAAAGTAGTGGGATAATCCGTTCCCAGTTTTTCATTGATCTTTTTGAGCCAGCTGAATTTGAATTCAAACTTCTTTGAATCGGTTTCAGGGTATATTCCGGAAGGCGAACCACCTGCGTTTTTATACCTGTGATAGCTCGTGGGCCATATGGCCACGCCATTATTCTTTCTGAGCCAGTCAACTGTTAGGAGTTCACCCTTCTTGATGACCTTATCACCCCATATTGCACGTGGATCATCTGGTGTACCGAGTATCAAACATCCCTTCGGAAGGTCAGGATATGGAAGAGGTTCGCCGATATTATAAAATCCGGGCGCCCCGCTTAATATCTCATTTATAAATGCTTCTTCGTTTTCGTATTTAAGCTTGAAGTCCTCTGCCTTAATATCATTGTCCCCGTTCCTGATAAGTGCCTCGGACATAGTGATCATAAAATCAAAAGGGGTCTTTGATTCATAAAGCGGCTTTATAACCTGGTCCCTGATGGCCAGTTCAGGGTTCATCGTATAGACATCACTCACTCCCATCCTCTCAAGAAACCCTGCTTCAGGAAGGACTATGTCCGCGTATTTACCGGTTACGTTTATATGTGTGTCTATAAAGACCATAAGGTCCAGATTATATTCTCCGTTCTCATCCCTGGAAGTAAGCGCGTCGATCCAGTCAGGTGTGCTGCCAGCCGTGATTACAGGGTTCCCGGCCCTTGTTACAAATGCCTTGACAGGATAGGTATACCCCTTGAACCATCCATGTTTCAATGTGATTCCTTCCCTGATCTTTCGGGGCAGATCGGTCAATACCCCTTTCCATGCAGACGGATAATCACCATAGTTGTCCTTATGAAGTTCTGAAAGAGTGCCGCTCACATCAATATCGCCGATCTT
>BDTS01000063.1 GCA_002897915.1 bacterium BMS3Bbin09
CCCCAGAGGTAACAGGCATATCGTATATATAGCAAAAAAGGCTTAATATTTACAAGAGATATTATTTATAGCTTTTTTTGTATTTGTTCAAGTATTATATAAAGCTCATTGGAATGGAATCTCGATGGAGATAAATAAGCAAAAGATATACAAAGAGAGTAGGTGATTTTAGTTGGAAGTAAAAGTTTGGGATAACAACATAGAAAAGGCTATTAAGTCCTTAAAAAACAAACTTAATAAAGAGGGCGTCTTCAAGGAGCTCAAGAACAAAAGATTTTATGAAAAACCTTCCGTAAAAGAAAAGCGGAAACGTGTCGAAGCTCAGAAGAAGAGGGCAAAGGCATTAAAAGGCGGATTTAAAGGCCGTCGATAGAAATATAGAATTTCACGAACCGTTCCAGTTTTAACCGGCTGGAACGGTTTTTTATTTTTATTTCCCAGAGCGTTTTGGTCTATACCCCATCTTTTCCAATACCGGGATGATCTTGTCACAGTGTTCGCCCTGGATCTCGATAGAGCCTTCTTTTATTGCACCGCCTGTACCCAGTTTTGCCTTTAACTGTTTGATGAGGGACTGCATCTCTTTTTGCGGCAGTTGGATACCTTCAACTATAGTAACAGACTTTCCGCCCCTGCCTTTCCGGTCAAGCCGGACAATCACTTTCTGTTGTGAAGGGGGTAGATTAGTAGAGGTATCTTTCTTGACCTTATTCCCCTTGCGCGGAACTGACTGCCCGGTCGAATAAACTAATTTTGAATTATCATCTGGCATTGATCGATTTTTCATAATATAATGACTGTATGACATAAGTCATATTAATGCTGTCTTTGTATGGATATTATAAATTAAATTGTTTGAAAGGAGCTAATTATGAAAAAATATGAATGTCCGTGCGGTTATGTTTATGACCCAGAAGAGGGAGATCCAACACAGGGGGTTGCACCCGGGACTGCTTTTGAGGATCTGCCGGATGATTGGACATGTCCGCAGTGCCAGGCAGGGAAGGATCTCTTTATAGAAGTGGAATAGTTAAATGGTGCCGAAGGCCGGACTTGAACCGGCACAGTCAAAAGACCGAGGGATTTTAAGTCCCTTGCGTCTACCAAATTCCGCCACTCCGGCAGCACCATTTAAAAGATTCAATTGTAATGGATTGCTCAGGATTTCGTCAATGTGACTATTAAGAAATGTCAAGCCAAAATAGAAATACTCTATGCCCATACAGGTCTTTTCGGGATTTTCACCGATACGATGGCAAGTTTATACCCAAAGTGCATAAGTTTCGTTCGAATAGATGAAATTAAAATTTCACTATTCAACTCAGTTTTACATATAGCCGAGATCCCTGAGCTTGCCCATAAGCTCTTCTTTATCCTGTCCGCGTCCGGCCCTCTCATAGGTATTCTCAAGGTCCTGCTCCCAGGCAGGGATATCCGACATTTTTACAGTGGAACCCTTTGCTCCAAGTGAACGGTAGCCTTCCTTGTACAGTTCGCAAAAAGGCACTTCAAATTTAAATATAAAGTTCCATATATCCCTTTCCATAAAATGCAGAACAGGCTGTATCCGTGTATGAGGCGGGTTCGGCCTCGATTTGGTAAATGTCTCCTCTATCCTGGCCTCCTGCTCATCCCATCTGATAGCGGTTGCAAGCGCCTTGATCCCGTTATCTTCTATGAACACGTTCATGGCTATGGTTTTCATCAGGTGATTGCCGATAAACGACTCCGGCTGGAACGGGAACTCTTCATCCTCTATCTCAAGCAGCGATATTTCCTTCCTGTTCCGCTCATTAAGACTGCTTACCTTCACCATATCGCCGATATTTTCCGCCTTATCGCTCACATCCGTATTCTTTGCGATCACAACATCAAGGTCCCATTCCTTCTTAAGCTTATTAAAAATGTCCCATATCTCCTCAAAAACATAACCCTCATCAATAAACATACACCTGGGCATCTTCACCCCGAGTTCCTTGCACGCTTCCCTGAATAGCCAGACCATTGTGGTGCTGTCCTTGCCGCCTGTCCATGCCACGGCCATTTTATCCACGCCGAATTCTTCGATCGCTTCCTTAATGACCTTTTTTGAATATGCGATCTTCTCTTCCAGACTCAGTTCCATCAAAGCTTCTCTTTCATCCATAAAAACCTCCCTGAATACCTTATATTTTTTAAGTTAATTAAATGTAGATCAAATTGATTATTACGGCCCGAACCGAAAGACCGTCAATAAATTATAAACGGTAAAATATAATATTTCTTTAACATTCAGCCCCGAATACTAAAATACGTACGTCAGGAAACTTCCGGCGAACGGTAAGAAAGCTTGTCTTCATTCCATCTTACGGGAAAATAAAGTTTAAATGTCGTACCTTTTCCAGGCTTGCTTTCGACAATAAGCTCGCCAAGATGCTCTGTAACTATCTGTTTCACCAAGGGGAGTCCCATGCCAAAGCCCTTTTCCTTTGTGCTGAAGAAGGGCCTGAACACATATTCAACGTCTTCATCCGGGATGCCATATCCTGTATCAGAAACCATAAGAACCACGCAGTTACCCTCACTGAATGTCGTGACCGTTACATTTCCTCCTTTTGAAGTCGCCTCGACCGCATTTTTCATGATATGGAAGATCGCAACACGCAAAAGGTCCTTTTGCATGTTCATTCTCAAGGGCTCTTTCGAGATACTTACGATCATCTCCACCCCTTTTAATGCAGCTTCCTTTTCCGAGATCGAAACAACACTTTCAACTATCTTGTTCAGGTCCTCATGTTTGAATTTAGACTGTCTGTTCTTAAGGAGCTCTTCAAAGTCCTTTACTATATTATCAAGCTTCTCAGCACCTTCAATAATGTTCATGATCCCCGACCTAAGACTTTCGGAAAGCTCCTCTTTTGCTAGCATCCTTCTACCCCTTCCGCCTATCATCGCGGCAGGGTTCCTGATCCTGTCCGCAACGGTCAGGGCCATCAGGCTCATCGTCCTTTCTGCGCCTATGGTCTCGAGTTCCTGATTCAGTTTAGTCAGATCTGCGTTGATCGACTCTATTTCTCTCATGAGCCTCGCTTTTTCTTCTTCGGCCTTCTTCCTCTTCGTAATGTCCCTCTGAACAGAGACCCAGTGAACAAATGAACCATTTTCATCCGCAAACGGGACAATATTGCACTCCACCCAGAATTCAGTGCCGTCCTTACGGTAATTGATCAGTTCCACCCTGACCGGCTGGACCTGTTCAAGCGCAATGCGCATTCTATTCAATGCCTCAAGATTTGTTCTGGGCCCCCTTAATATCCTTAATGTATTTTTTACGGCTTCTTCATATGTATAACCCGTCATATTCGTAAAAGCTTTGTTTACATACAGTATCCGTCTTCCTATCATTTCAGCAGGCTCGGCTTCCAATATAATTATCGCGTCATTGGCATTGACAACAGCGGATTCCAGCAGCTTCAGTTTTTCTATATCCCCTTTGCGCTTAATTGCATTTTTTATTGTTACAGGGAGTATTTTCAGGTAATCAAGTGAGGGGTCTTTTATTATATAATCGTATGCTCCGGCCTTCATGGCCTTCACAGCTATCCCGACATCACCGGCACCGGTTAAGACTATCACCGGTGCATCTTTGACCAGATCCAGTATATCAAACGCCGTCCCGTCATCAAGCATATAGTCCGGGATCACAACATCGAACTTATCTTTTTCCAAAACACTCTTTGCTTCAGAAACGGATCTCACAATAGTATATTCATACTTAAAATCCTTGTTCTCCACCAGACTGTTTAATGTCTGGCGGTCGGCCTCGTCGTTCTCAATGAATAAAATGTTACCCTTTATATCCGGCATATTTCTCTGTCTCTCACCGTTAGTTATGGAAGGCTTTCTTATTATTAAATAGTACCATAAATTAACGATATACGGTAAGCACTTATAAAGCCGGTACTATACTTTTCTAAAATAGCATTGAAGCTTAAAGAATAATAAGATAAAATGTATAAGGTACGCCATGATTAAAAATATCGGACTATTAATCAACAGAGCCTTTCTTGTTTTACTCTCTATATCTTTGCTCATATCCTGCGCCGTAAACCCGGTAACAGGACGTAAGGAGTTAATGCTCATAAACGAGCGTCAGGAGATCGAGCTTG
>BDTS01000064.1 GCA_002897915.1 bacterium BMS3Bbin09
ATGTCATTCTCAACGAACCGGTTGAACTCCTTTACAATAGTGCCCTCATAGGCGTAATCCATTGTAATATAAGGCTTTTCCCAGTCTCCGAATACACCGAGACGCCTGAACTCATCCCTCTGGATATCCACAAATCCCTTTGCATATTCCCGGCAGAGCTTTCTCTTTTCAATGATTGATGTGTCCCGCTTCTTATTACCGAGCTTCTTGTCCACCTGGTGCTCGATCGGAAGGCCGTGGCAGTCCCAGCCCGGGACAAAAGGCGCATAATGCCCCTTCATCGCCTTATATTTTATTATCATGTCCTTGAGGATCTTGTTGAGCGCATGCCCGAGGTGCAGGTGCCCGTTAGCATAAGGGGGGCCGTCATGCAGGATATAGGACTTTGACCTATCCTTTTTGAGCATCTTCGGATATATATTGTTTTCTTTCCAGAACTCGAGAAGTTCGACCTCTTTTTTGGCGAGATTTGCCTTCATCGGGAAAGCTGTCTTCGGAAGGTTCAGTGAGTCTTTGTAATCGTTTGACATATCTATTATCTTCTTTATTTTAAAGTTTTTTATGAGTAATACTGATGCACTCGTAAAAAGTCTTGTGATGGATAAGTAATAATTTTGATATACAAGTTGTAGTGTGTTTTTGTAACTGAGGCTATACATTATAGTATGCCGAATAAGCAAAAATGCGCTACAACGCAGTAGATCGGAATTATTGCGACGCCATCAATACTGAACACAGAATTTAACATCATATTGGAGCTTGTGTCAAGAATGTAAGGGGTTTAAAGGGTACTCGATCTATAACCTGTCAATAATAACAGTAGATTATTGTTTGATCTATCCTTATATTAATAAGCATTTAGAATTCATAATACTTGTTAATTAACATAACAATTTATTTGACTAGTCTAGACTTGTGTATGGTAGTATTAATCAAGGTAAGAGACGAGGCACCACACGATGAAAACATCCGCACATGATGTAGCAAGATATATCCTTAACAAACAAGGTAAAATGACAGCAATGAAGCTACAAAAGCTTCTGTATTATTGTCAGGCATGGTCTCTTGTCTGGGATGACGCTCCTATTTTCCATGAAAGAATTGAAGCTTGGGCAAATGGCCCTGTTGTAAGAGCAATATATAATGATCATGCGGGTCTTTTTTCATTAACAAGATGGAAACATGGAAAAGTAGCAAATCTTTCTCTCGATCAGAAAGAAACCATTGATAGTGTTCTGAAATATTATGGGAAGAAAACTTCACAGTGGCTTTCTGAGCTTACCCACAAAGAAACCCCTTGGAAAATTGCCAGAGAAGGCTTAACTCCCAATCAACGTGGCAGTAAAGCAATAACCCACGCAAGTATGGCTGAATATTACAGTAGCCTTTGAAGCGTCCAATATCAAAGAAAAAAGTTTCTGGTGCTAAAAAACCCCAGATAGATAAGAGCAACCTTCCTAAGAATACCCTTGATAAAAAACCAGTTTGGCGCTTTGGCAAGTTAGACTTCCATCATGGAGAGTGGGGATTTAACAACCTAGACAGATCCCATCTAATACAAGAAATGCATAGCAAATTGGTAAATTTTGAGAAAATGAAATGGAAAGAAATAGAAGGGCCACAAAATCATTTTATTGAGATTAATAAACTATGCAGAGAAGCTCAAAAAAGAATAATTGAACTTAGGTTGCAAGAATTTGATCCACTTTTTTCTCTTCGATTATCTGGCAAAGAAAGAGTATGGGGAATCAGGCAAGAAGAAATATTATATATATTGTGGTGGGACCCTGATCATACTGTATACCCCGTTGGCAAAAAACATACTTAAATAAATTGTTTTCAAAATCACCCTCAGAAAGATGTTATTCATAATCCTCAATTATTAATAAGATTAAAGCTGGATGAATTCTGTTGATTGTTCTCTATAGTTCTCAGGCCTAAATATCAACTTATACTAAAGATTGCAGCCAATAATAAACATGAAATTTCTTGCCCAATACATAAGGATGGGATATACTTTTTATGGATATGGCTATTGAATAATAAAATTCTAGGAAATATGCAAATATCCATTGTTCTTAGACAGCAAGAATTAAAAGGAGACATTCATTGGATAATTTTACACCACATTTTTTAAAACTCTTGTCAGATATCCAAGCGGATTTTCGTAAGCAACATAATCATAAAGAAGGAATGGCGTGGGCTGGAATTATTTTCTTTTCAGTTGGTTGCCGGGAGTTACAGATAAAAAGAATATCTCTTATTTGTTCGGCTGAGGTGACAGCAACACTTATCTTAATATTATTTGCAGTGTTAGTTTTAGCATATATTAAGAAGCAATATGAGTTACAAGGTGATGCAGTTGATGTAAATGTAGGTTGTCTCTCATTAGCAGCAAAGATTATTTCAGGCGAGAAATCACTTGAACCATCAGATTGCAAACCTGCACCCGACTCTTTTACACAAATTAAAAATCATGAATTGTTCCCAAAATGTCTTCTTGAAGAAATAAGAGATATGCCTAAACAATATAAAGAAGATCGACGTTCTCTCGAAGAATTATGTTATGCTTTTTTTGGATTCATTACAATCCTAGCATTATTTCTTATTTAGGTGTGACAAAATGTCCAACAACACGATGTAATTAACAGACATGGCACACCGCAAGTCTCTTCCTACAAATTAATGACTTCGGAGATCTGCGTCTGAGTATCAAATATCATTATCGTGGGTTTATGTTCAAATCCGTGCACTGTCCCGGGGTTAAGCACCAGTGTCTTACCGACCTTCTCGTTCCTGAGCTTATGTGTATGGCCGTAAACAAAGACGTCATATTTCCCGCACTCGATCAGGGCGTCCTTTATCTGCGGTTCGGTCCCGTGGTAACAGGCAATCTTAAGGCCGTCCTCCTCGAATTCGTGAAACTCACCCTTTATCTCACCGGCTACTTCATTGAACGCGCCCATGAGCCTGAACTTGTCGCCATCGTTGTTCCCGAATATCCCGACGAGCTTTACGCCCTTGAACTCCCTGACCGAATTGGGGTTAACATAGTCGCCGAGATGAAGAATATAATCAACGTCTCTCTCCCTGAACGCCTGAATGCTTTTCTGAATGTTGTTAACATGATCGTGCGAATCGGACATTATCCCTATCTTCATAATATATTCTTCCTCCAGTGTCTATTAAAAACTGTAAATAACCATCCCGGTGAGGAGCTTCGGATAAAAATAGGTAGATTTGGGGGGCATCCTGTGTCCTGCGAGCGCGACATCCTTCACGTCCATAATGTCCGTCTTGTTCAGGAAAAAAACCGCCTCGAACGAACCCTTGTTGGCCCTTTCGACTGCTACATCAGGAGCCATTTCATATTCGTAGTGCCCTATGTTCAGCAGTTTTTCGAATATGAACTGGTGGAGAACGGTCACGTCAAGTTTCTTCAGGCAGTCCGGCAGGTCCAGGTCTTCAATGGAACCTTTGAACAAGAGTAGATAATATGTGTCCGCATTTGTAAGGTACATCCCAAAAGAATGCTTCTTTGCCTGCATCATATTGAACATCTCCCGCCTTGTTTCCTCGCCGGAGTTTCCTTCAGAGCTTATTTTCTGTACTTCAAAATGCTCCCCGAGAATGTCTTTCGGATGAATATCCGAATCTATCTCTACGATGCGGTGTGTGGGCAAGAGCGAAAGCCCTTCATCATCCATGTTCGAGAGGAACATCAGCACATAATTAAACGGCTCCTCCCCTGTCTTGTTCAGCCCCTTCTCCTTCATTTCCTGCTGGAACGCAAGAGCAGTCTCATAACGGTGATGCCCGTCCGCGATAAAGACGTCCTTGTCGGACATCTCCTCTTTTATCTTCTCTATCAGCGAACCGTCAGAGATCTTCCAGAGGCGGTGCGCGACATTGTCCCCGATATCAGCCTCTATGAATGGTTTTTCTTTCGCAATATCTTCAAGTATGGACGATGCCGTCTTTTTTGTACTGCTGTAAAGGGACCATATGGGGCTTGTGTTTGCGTTGCATATGCGCAGAATGTTCAACCTGTCGGATTTAGGCTTTGAATAGGTCATCTCATGTGGATGGATCCTGCCCTTGCCAAGCTCTTCTATCTTAACAGCACCGAGAAAGCCCCTTGTCTTTAGCGTCTCTCCATTGATCTCATAGCTCATCTCATAGCAATAAAAGGATGGAGCGGGATCCTGAGTCAGGATACCCTCTTCATGCCACTGTGTCAGGAACTTTGAAGCCCTTGTATAGCGGTTCTCATTATCATTGTCACCGTCTTTGTCCTTGCCGAAGTCGATCCGGATGACATTATGCGGGCTCTTTTGATAAAGCTCTTCTTTGAGGTCTTGCGCAACTATATCGTAGGGAGGCGCCATTATTTTGGAGGCGTCCACTTTTGCGGGGTTATACAGTATTCCTTTAAAGGGGATTATCTCTGCCATGGTTTTGTCCTGAAAATGAAACGTATCTTAACATTGAGTATTATCAAAATTCAAATTCGGGCATAGATTCGGAATACCTTTATTACAAAATCCATGTTGCTTTTGTTTTGCCCTGAAACTAAAATATGTGCACTATGTCTGTTTTCAGAAAAATTGCGGGTTATCTCCGGTTGATCAAATTTTCACACTCTATCTTTGCGCTCCCGTTCGCGTTCACGGCCGCCCTTATCGCGGCTGAAGGGATACCGGAGCCATGGCAGATATTCTGGATAACCATCGCGATGGTCGGCGGACGGTCGGGCGCGATGGGGATGAACAGGATCATTGACAGAAAGATCGACGCGATCAATCCGAGGACAGAGGACAGGGAGCTTCCGAAAGGAGTTATAAAAACCGGGGAAGCATGCTTTTTTACCCTGATAGCGTTCGCACTCCTGGTACTTGCCGCGTATCAACTGAACCCCCTATGTTTGAAGCTCTCTCCGCTGGTCATCCTGGTCCTTGTGACTTATTCCTACACAAAGAGATTCACATGGCTCTGCCACATTATGCTTGGGGTAACACTCGCGCTCGCTCCGCTCGGGGCATGGATAGCCGTAAGGGGGACATTCAATCCCGAGATACTACCACTATGCTTCGGGGTAATGTTCTGGGTTGCGGGCTTTGATACCTTTTATGGTATGCAGGACATGGACTTTGACAGGAAGCAGGGCCTTTATTCCATTCCGAGCATATTCGGAATAAACACCTCGTTCTGGATAGCAAGGGCATTTCATTTAATTACGATAGCACTGTTTTTGAGCCTTGCCCCTCTTTTTGACCTGGGCGGTTTTTATCTTTCCGGGGTCCTGATCGCTGCGGGTCTCATGCTATATGAGCATTTCATTGTAAAGCCTTCAGACCTCAGCAAGCTCAACATGGCCTTTTTCAATATGAACGGATATATAAGCGTTACCGTATTTGTCTTTACCCTTTTGAACTACCTCATCCCCTTCTCTATTCATTGATCTTCGAATACATGATCCCGCCCGCGATACCAAAGACGATCGGACTGGCCCATGAGGCGAGCCACGGCTGGAGTATCCCGGTAGTGCCGAGAGAAATGGTTATCGAATAAGAGAGCCAGTACACTATGCTTATGATGACCCCCAGGCCGACGGCCCTCATGCCACCGCCCCAGTTCGAGTTCAGCGCAAGTGCGATACCGAACAATATCATGACAAAGTTTATCGCGGGATAAGCGAGCTTTTCATAAAGACGCACAAGATATTTGACGTTCTTAAAGCCCGCTTTCTGCAGCCTGCTATAATACGTTTGCAGCTCAAAGAAGTTCATCTCATCCGGCTGCTTCATCTCTTCACGGAATATCTTCGGTTCTTCGATCAGGTTAGTCATTAGCGAACTATAGTTCTTAGTTATATTGTTCCCGATATCAAAGACCTTTACGTTCTTAAGTTCCCAGGCGTTACCGGCCCACTCTGCGCTTTCCGCCTCTATTCTCTTTTCAAGACTAAAAGAGGGTGTGAATGTAAAAATGCTCGTTTTCAGGATCCTGTTGCCATCCTCCACAAAACCGCTAATACGGATAAGGCTGCTCTCACGCCCCTTTAGCCAGAGCGCCTCTTTCCTGTACGCGATCTTCGGGGAGTGTTTCAGTATCTTCACCTGCCTCACCCATGAGGCCTTTTTTGTCGCTGCCGGAACAATCGTCTCACCCAAAAACAGCGCCGCAAGGCTTATGATGAGGCCAAGCACGAGAAAGAATGAAAATACCCTCTTTGTACTACCGCCCGAGGCCCTGATGGTGATCGTCTCTTTCCACTTGGACGCCATCCCTAATGTCATGAGTATTGAAAACAGAGAGGCAAACGGCAATGCAAATAATATAACCCTCGGTGTCTGCAGCAGAAGATACTGAATGATAAAACGAAGCGGCGGCTTCTCGCTATAGAACTCCGAGGCCTTGTCAAAGAACTCGGCAACGATCGAGATGGCGGTCAGGCCAAGAAGCACCATGCCGAAAAATTTAAAAAACTCCTTTAAATAGTATTTTCTGAGTATCTTCATATCTATTGTCCACAGTCTATATCTTTTTTATGGGCCTGTCCTTATACGCAATATAAAAAACGCCGCCAGCGAACAGGCCGAAGAGTATGTTCGGGATCCACCCTCCCAGAAAAGGAGATATCTTCCCGGACTTCGAGAGCCCCTCCCCCATGATCAGTAGCATATAATAAACTATCACTATCAGCAGACTCAGAGAAAAACCGCCGAGACGCCCTATCTTTCCAATTCTGTTCGAGAACGCAGGACCGAGTATGCCAAATATCAGACACGCAAAAGGGAGTGCGAGCCGCCTGTTCAGTTCAACCGCCCAGTCGAGCCGCTCCTTATAGCCCTTCCAAAGGTCCGATGTCATGACCTCTTCGGGCTTGGCCTGCGTTATTGACTTGATCCCGGTCGTAAGCAGGAAATCATACTTCTCAAAAGTGATCTCGGTCGATCTCTTATCCGTAAATGTATGGATCAACCCGTTGTTCATGCTGATCTTTACAAGGCCCTCCTCAACATTCGAGCTTATCTCCCCGCTTTCGGCAACGATCGCCACCGGGTCCTTCATGGAGCTGTCCGCCTCCTGATAAATAAATATACCCCTGAAATTGTCCTTTGAGTACATATTCTTAACATAGATGACCGTATCCTTGAACACATCCGAAAAGGTCCCCTCCTCAAAAGTGAGCGAGGCCTTCTTGACTATCGTTTCATGCAATGTATGTTTAAAGGACTGCGTGCCGCGCGGAAGCAGATAAAGGCTGATAAAAAGAAGCAGCAGGAAACATGCCGTCGAAAGTATGATCGCTGCCCTTGATATCCCGAGAAAGCTCATTCCACTCGCCTTCATAACGATCATTTCATTGTCTGTTGCCATACGCCCGTAGGTAAGAAAGATCGCAATGAGAATCGCCATGGGAATGGAAAGAAGCAGGATGGAGGGCTGTATATAGAAAAAGAGCTTTACAATATCGATAAGGTCCGCTCCCTTGCCCATAAAGAGCCTCGTCATCCGGACGAATTTATCCATAAAAAGGATCACCGACATCGAAAAAACAATGACGGTGAAGTTCCAAAAAAGTTCTTTCAGTACCTGTCTGTGGATTATCATTGTCTCAGTTAACGAACCAGCCTTTTATTAAGATGCGTAATTATACCACATGCTATAATATCACCTACAAATGGACATTAAACTCAAAATATATCCGGTGCTCCGCATCACCACTGCAGTTATCCTGTTCTCCTGTCTCTGCCTGTCCGGGCAGGAGGCAAACGCGTTCCACCAGAACCATCCTAACGTGATAACCCCTCAGCCAGGGCCGCGCGCGCAGACCTTTAATGACCCTTCTGTCTACAAATTATCCAGCCAGGAGATAATAAAGACTTTTAAAGAGAGCGGTCTCGAGGTCGTCAATATACAAAAGGGGATCACAATGGGTTCCCGCGCGGCAAGAGAGACCACGATATTCCTTATGCCTTCGGTCGGCGAAAACATAGGGGGCCTTATTTCAAGTTACAGTTCTCCAAAAGCACTTGAAGAGGACAGAAAATATTATTCAGGAATGAACAAGCCCTCCGCAGCCCCTGCATGGCGGATATTCCAGAAGGAGAACATATTGCTGCTGATCAGCGGAAAGGTTGCTGAGGGAAAAGCGGCTCTTTACCAGAAGGTCCTTGAGGGAATGTAGGGGCAACCCTTGCGATTACTCTTTTAAGGTGCCACAGTTGATGAGTAAATTTGAAAAAGAGATCCTGCTTAACCATACCCCTTGTAACTATAAAACTTTAACGGTTGGATGGCCCTGATGGAGAGGCGCTCTTTTCTACAAGAGCCTTTTCAGAGGATGACGCTAAACGATTAGACAAGCTCAAACAAGCATACGGGGGATAAAAACAGCACATAACCATCGGATACATTCGTGATGAGGCCGTTAACCCGCATTCATTGCTTCATACTCGGCAAGCTTACCCGCGGCACTGTAGTACTCTATCTCATCCGAGGCGATCTTCTCGGCAACCTTTTGAATGTCCCCGCCTTTGCCCTGTATAAAGTCCTGAACCATTGCGAACTTCCTCTTCTGCAGATCAAGGAAAGGCGCGTCAATATTGGGATTCGCAGGATATCTACCCGAAGCCTGCCCTTCTTTCAGTATCTCGGTAAAGACACTCCCTGACTTGGCCGCTATTTTCTTCGCTTCATTCACGGCATCGATCCAGTCACCATGTATGATCTTGTAATAATCACGCATAGACTGCTTGTTGAAGTGGACAAAGTACTGTCTGCCATCGCGCAGCATGTTATAGGTAACCCTTACCGAATCCGTGTCTATGGTATCGACAAAGACCAGATTCTTGCCGTCTTTCGCGATCTCCCACTTCATGTCCCACAGGGTAAGACCCATCTTTGAGAATACACGCTGGAGCATGAACGCGCCGAGCACAGCCATGATCATGGACCTGCCAAACATCTCACCGTCAAGGCCCGAGACAAGTGCCGCTTCCTGACGGCTTATGTTTCTGTCCTCGGGCTCATACTTGGTCGTAAGGTCAACAATGGGGGGATCGAAACGGCTCCACGCTGAAAGCGAGTTTACTCCCAGGTCGTTCAGATAAGACGCCTTTTCCGCGTCACCAAGTCCGCTATACTTCCTCAATATCGATGCGCCGTTCGTTACGCCGAGCCTTACGATAAACTCCAGAGGCACGACATTCCCGTCTATTTGATGGTATTTTTCATAATCATAAAAGTGCCAGCCAAACACCCTCTTGAGTTCCGGCTTTATGACCTGGTATTTTCTTATAAGCGTAAGATTGCTCAGCTTCGGAGGAAAGCCTTTTGAAAAGACCTTGCCGCTTTCTTTTTCAACCATGCCGACATGATGCGTGGGCGCGCCCTTTTCGCAGTATTCAGCAAGGAGGCCCTTGAAAAGCCCTGCTGTATCGAGCTTCATGGCCGGGCTGTCTGCAGAGAGCTGTCCTGAAAGTTCTTTCCATGCCGCAGGGGCCTGCAGTTCCTGGAAGACCAGGTGCCTGAATGCCGCCCGGCCCGTGTCACTGCCTTCGATATTGAAAATAGTTCCCACGTCAAAGACCGAGCCGCCCGCGGTTGTTTCGCTTATTATAAGTTCAGGGGATCCCGGGACAGCATAGAGTTTTTGAACGGACCCTGTATAGAGCGGCTTGTCCAACTTCAGTTCTATACTGTCCGGAAATTTTTTCATCTTAAAGTCCTTATCCCTTTTTTCAGGTTTTTATTATACCACAGCTTATTATGCACTACCGAAACAGCTCCCGTCGCCCGGTTATTCAATAATAAGTCCCATAATTACATATGGCTGTGATATATTATCCAAAGATGTTTAAACTCTAATCTTTTCAAAGGAGGCAGCATGGCTAAAGCCAAGGCAGCGAAAAAGGTAAGATGTGCATCAAAGACAAAAGAAGGAAAAAAATGCAAGAACATGGCATCAGGAAAATCCAAAAACTGCGCCGCTCATAAAAAATAAATTCTAACGCTCGTTTAAATCAAAGGACCCCGGAGCTCCGGGGTCCTTTTTTTATTGCATAAAGAAAAGGTATGAAAAAAAGCCCATGCCTGCAATGAAGAGGACCGCCATTATCACAATGATGTACTGCTGTCTGGAAAGAGCCTTGAAAATTTTTTCTTCGACCCCTTTTATCCGTTTATCGATCTCCTTCGTAATATTTCCTGTTTTATTACGCTCGCCTGTTCTTTCCTGAATAGAACCTTCCTTTTCCCCGAGCAGAGCTGATATCTTCGCTCCGGCTTCATCGACTATGGCATCGCTCTTCTTTTCGAGATCCGACATTGCCTCCCTGGCCCGTTGTTCAAAGTTGACCAACTGATCATTCACTGAAGCGACCAATGCCTCGAACTCCTTTTTCTGCGCCTCTATTTCAGATTTATTCCTTTCCAGATCGTCAGGAAGGGTCCCAGCAGCGTTTCTTATCTCTTTTATTTCACGTACAGCTTGTATAAAGGTGTCCAGTTCCTTGTCGAGGCCCTGAATTTTTTTACGTACCTTTTCAAATTCATCTTTATTGCTCATATATTGTCCATTATTATCCAGACATCCTTTTTAATGCTTATATCCATTATATCATTCATCATATTTATAACAATCTGCCATCCTTTAATATATCTTCCCTTTCGCCATTGCCGCATATCAGGGTCACCGTTGGTCTGAAAAACACAAAATCCTGGTGGAACGGGGTGCTCACCTTCCCCCCAAAAGAACTATTGTCCCCGAGGGCTATGTGGATCGTGCCGAGGATCTTCTCGGATTCAAGTATATTGTCTGGCCTTGCTGCCTTATCATTCGTACCGATGCCGAGCTCCGCAATGTTCCTGTTCTTCCGGTCCTCGGCGAGCTTTCCCTCCAGATACTCAACAAACGGCTCATTGCCCTCTACCTTTACGGCCTCTCCGTTTTTAATGTATATTGTTACCGGAGCATCAAGCTTACGTGTCGGTGCCCATTCAAGCACAAGCCTGCCCTCTGCAGTACCTTCCAGAGGCGCCAGGTAGACCTCCCCTGCCGGCAGGTTGCTGAACGAACCCGGTTCCGTAAGTATGCCGGTATCCTCTTTTGCCTCTCGACCCTTTTTTGAAAACCATATGGCTGTTCCGTTCGGTGAACTTATCTCTATCTCCTCGCATTCATTCACTCTCACAGCTATCCCCGCTGACCTCTCTGCCATCTTCTTCCAGTCTACATCCATGGCGCCTGTAAGCATATGCCTGTCAAAGAGCGGCATGCTCGCGTAACGCGCACCACAGATGGTTGTCAGCATCTTCCTGAACCTTGTATGTGATGTTGAATAATGGGACAACGCTATTATCGCGTTCACAGACTCTTCCTTATGGGACCTTATTATCTCCTCAACCTTTTTTATATTCTCTTCTATTATTTTTTTATTAATAAGAAGCTCCAGAAACCCTTTTCTTGCCAGTTTGTTGCAGGTTCCTATTCCAAATGCCTTTTCCCATATTTCCTGAGGAGGTTCAACTCCATGGCACCTGGTTGATCTGAATTCAATATACGTAACATCTTCGGTAAAGCTTTCCCCGGTTTTTGAAAAGAGTTTCCCTATCTCACATGTTTCTTTTCTTTCATCATCTGTAAAGATAAGAAGTCTTTCTTCTTTTTTTATATCGAGATTTACTTTAAAGAGATTCTTTATGACAGTATCGATCATGTTATAGCCATATAAAAAAAAATTTACTAAAAGAGCTTGCTGGTTTAAAGGGCATTATAATATATTAGTTAAAGAAATAATGATTTTACCAAGTACTTCTTTTATATCTTTTATATATATATGTATTTAAAGAGTAGTAATAGGTCTGTTAGTAGTGTGGATAATTCGTGGAATCTGTAGGAAAACAAAGGGAAAATCAGGGTTGATCTTTTGTTGAAATCGACGTGTCTAAACTTGACAAATTATGGCTTAAGTGATAATCTTCAAAGTCGTAATTCTATGTTATTCAAGCCAAAGACGGTATTTCCCTTGTTGATAAAGATGTTGAAAACTTAAGGGAAGGTTGTCTGGTAAAGCTTTTAGAAAAACTGTGGGAATGTTGATAACGTTCCGGGGGGACACCAAAAATTCTTCACATTTTATCCGCGATGCTTCCACAACCTTTAAACAGGCAATTAATACTTAAGAGGAGTGACAATGTCACGTATATATAATTTTAGCGCCGGGCCGGCCATGCTGCCTAAAGAGGTTCTAAAAAGGGCCGCGTCAGAGATGGAAGAATGGCATGGCAGCGGAATGTCCGTAATGGAGATGAGCCACCGGGGCAAGGAATTTATGTCGATCGCTGAAAAGGCGGAGACGGACCTTAGGGAACTAATGGGTATCCCCGGGAATTATAAGGTGCTTTTCCTTCAGGGCGGGGCATCGAGCCAGTTTGCCATGGTACCGATGAATCTTTTAAAGAATAAAAAGTCTGCTGATTACATTAATACCGGAGCATGGTCCAAAAAAGCAATTGCTGAGGCAGGACGTTACTGCGACGTGAACGTTGTAGCAACAAGCGAAGAGAGCAAATTTACGACCGCCCCCCCGAGGGCAGAATGGTCGCTTAACCCGGAGGCGGCGTATGTACACTATACACCGAATGAGACAATAGGCGGGGTTGAGTTTCACGAGATCCCGGATGTCGGGGATATCCCGTTGGTTGCTGATATGTCCTCAACCATTCTCTCCAGATCGGTTGATGTATCTAAATACGGTATCATATATGCCGGTGCCCAAAAGAACATAGGGCCGGCAGGACTGACAATAGTAATAATAAGAGATGATCTGATCTCCGATCCGATCCCCGGAACGCCTGCGATGTTCAGCTATCAGACACATGCAAAAGCGGGTTCGATGTATAATACACCTCCTACGTACAGCTGGTATATTGCAGGACTGGTATTTGAGTGGATCAAGGGAAAGGGCGGACTTGCGGCAATGTCCGGGATCAACAAGAGAAAGGCTGACAAGCTCTATGACGCTATAGACGGGTCCGGCTTTTACAGCAACCCTGTCGACCCGGAATACCGGTCATGGATGAATGTGCCGTTTACCCTGGCAAACCCGGACCTGGACGGAAAGTTTCTTGAAGAGGCAAAAGGGGCGGGGCTTGTAACACTAAAGGGACACCGCTCTGTGGGCGGAATGCGTGCCAGCATTTACAATCCGATGCCTGAAGAGGGTGTTAACGCGCTGATCGCATTCATGGCAGAGTTTAAAAAGAAAAATTCATAAAGCAGGGTACTATATAAATGAATAGGGCTCTAATATTGTATTAATATCTTTAGTAAAGGAAAAACTGGAAATGAAAGTACTTGTAAGCGACAACATATCTGAAAAAGGGGTAAAGATCCTCGAAAAAGCGGGCCTGAAGGTAGACGTAAATACAGGCCTTACGCCGGAGAAGCTCAAAAAAGAGATAGGTAAATATGACGCCCTCATAATCAGGAGCGCTACAAAGGTTACGGCTGACCTTCTGATGGCGGCGAAAAAACTGAAGGTTGTAGGCAGAGCCGGATCCGGCCTTGACAATGTTGATAAGGTCGCGGCAACCAAACACGGGGTTGTTGTCATGAACACACCTGGAGGGAATACAGTAACAACCGCGGAACATACCATGGCACTGATGCTTTCAATGTCGCGGAACATCCCCCAGGCAACAGCATCAATGAAGCAGGGGGAATGGGAAAAGAAGAAATTCATGGGAGTCGAACTCTACGGCAAGATACTCGGAATAATAGGACTCGGTAATATCGGTTCACATGTAGCGAAGATAGCTCAGGGAATGGGTATGAACGTGATCACGTACGACCCGTATCTTAGCGAGGAAAAAGCGAAGCAATTAGGGGTTGCGGTCGTAAAGCTGAATGACATATTTAAAAAGTCTGATTTCATAACAAGTCATATACCGCTTACAAAAGAGACAAAGAACCTGATAGGCGAAAAAAGCATTGCTATGATGAAAAAAGGCGTCAGGATAATAAATGCCTCGAGGGGCGGGGTTGTTGACGAAGCAGCGCTTTATAAGGCGCTTAAGTCCGGCAAAGTGGCTGCTGCGGCACTCGATGTGTTTGAGGTAGAACCGCCTACAAGTTCGCCGCTGATGGAGCTCGATAATTTTATCTGCACATGTCACCTTGGCGCATCGACATCTGACGCACAGGAAAACGTGGCTTTAGCTGTTTCCAGCCAGATAGTAGACTACCTGGTGCACGGGACGATAAGGAACGCGGTAAACTTCCCCTCTGTCTCGGCGGACGCTCTGCCTACGCTTCAGCCGTACCTTGAGCTTGGAGAAAAGCTCGGAAGCTTCCTTTCGCAGACCTTTGAGGGCGGGATAGACAAGGTTACCGTGGAATACAAGGGGAATGTCTCAACGCTTGTGCTTGAGCCGATAAAGATCGCGGTACTGAAAGGGCTCCTTGAACCCATACTTAAAGAGACCGTGAATTTTGTCAATGCATCGGTTATTGCCAAAGAGAGGGGCATCGAAGTTAAGGAGATTACCACAGATGATGCCGGTGACTACCACAGCATGCTTGTTATAAGGGTCAAGGCCGGGAAGAAGAAGAGCGTTATATCCGGAGTGCTTCATGGCAAGAAAGACCCGCGTATAATCGCTGTTGACGGCCATGTTATTGAGGTGAGGCCGAGGGGTTACATGCTTTTCCTGACAAATAATGACAAGCCGGGTGTCATCGGGGATGTCGGCAATATGCTCGGGGAAAACAATATAAATATCGCAAGGATGCAGTTTGGCCGTGAAGGCGAAGGCGGCATAGCTGTCTCCGTAGTGAGCATCGATACACCTGCTTCAAAAGAGATACTCGAAGATATCAAGAAACTCCCTAACGTCCTTTCAGCCAAACAGATCTATATACCAAAATGAGGAGTAAATAATGGCTAACATAGTTGTTGTTGGAGCCCAGTGGGGTGACGAAGGTAAAGGCAAAATAGTTGACCTTCTTACACAGAGCGCGGATGTTGTCGCCAGATACCAGGGCGGGCACAATGCCGGACATACAGTAAAGATAAAAGACAAAGAATTTATACTGCACCTGATACCTTCAGGCATACTCCATAAAGGAAAGAAATGCATTATCGGCAACGGAGTTGTTGTTGACCCCAAGGCGCTTATAGAGGAAATGAAAGGACTAAAGAAGAAAAACATATCCATTGGGAAGCGTCTCTTCATCAGCGGCCGTGCACATGTGATAATGCCGTACCACAATGTTCTGGACGGTGCTCATGAGAACTCAAAAGGGAAAAAAAAGATCGGCACCACAGGCAGGGGCATAGGGCCCGCGTATGCGGACAAGATGTCAAGGGTCGGCATCAGAATGGCGGACCTGCTTGATCCGGAGAGTTTCAGGAAGAAGCTGAAGACAAATCTTGCGGATGTGAACTTTTTACTCGCGAATAAGTATAAGACAAAGAAGCTCAGCGTCAATAAGATCTATGACGAATACATGAAGTATGCTGAATATCTCAAGCCGTTCATAACCGATACGGTCGTGCTCGTGAACGACCTTATGGAAAAGGGCAAGAATGTGCTGTTCGAAGGCGCCCAGGGCACGCTACTGGATATCGATCACGGGACATACCCGTACGTGACGTCATCGAATGCATGTTCCGGCGGGGTCTGTACGGGTCTCGGAGTGGGCCCCAAAAGCATTGACGGGGTTGTCGGTATAGTGAAGGCCTATACTACGCGTGTAGGAAGCGGCCCTTTTCCGACCGAACTGAAGGACAAGCTTGGGGAAAGACTGCGTCTGGACGGCGGAGAATACGGCGCAACGACCGGACGTCCTCGAAGATGCGGATGGCTCGACCTTGTCAGCCTGAAACACACCATGAGGATAAATGGTTTTACGGGTCTCGCGCTTACAAAACTCGATGTACTTGACGGGCTCGATAAGATAAAGGTCTGTGTCGCTTATAAATACATGGCTCCGACCAACAGCTGCAGCTGCAGTAAAAAAGGCAAGGCCTGCAGGTTCACCGACTTTCCGCAGCAGGTTGATGTTGTTGAGAAGTGCGAACCGATCTATGAAGAGCTCGATGGCTGGTCCGGAAACACAAAGGGGGCTGAAAATTATAAGGACCTCCCGAAACAGGCAAAGGCCTATATCAAGTACATCAGCGACAAGCTTGGTGTAAAGATCGATCTCATCTCCACAGGGCAAAAGAGAAACGAGATCATTTTCGTTAATAACCCGTTTGGCAAAGCCAAAGGCAAGACCTAAAAGCGCAAGTAGCCTCCTGACATCAAGGCAAAACATTTAGAATATAATTCCGGGACCTGATGGTTCCGGTTTTTTTAGTTGGAAGGGGCCAGGATTCAGGAAAAGACAGGAAAGGCCGATTAAAAATATTATAGAAAAATATTTCTTTTTGTTTTAGATTAATGCATGCAGTGAACCGGAGATCTGGGAGACGATAAATTTGTCTATATCAAAGATACTGAAGCGCATTCTAAATTTCCTGACCTTTACGGACATTCCCATATGGCAGAAACTTCTGCTCTTTGCGATCGGGGGGATAGTGTGGTTTATTATTATCGCTGTGATCGGTCTTGGTGCGGTGACGTATGTTAATGATTCCTCCAAGGCGTTGACCAATGAAGTTGTTCCACAGATATTGGCGAGCCAGAAAGTCATTATAAAGATCAGGGGGGCTAATGTCTCTGTCTATAATATCGCAATGCATGATGATATAAACATTGTGAACAATCATGTGCAGAGGGCCAATATCCTGTTTAACGATGTTTCAGTCATTCTCAACGCTCTTTTAAAAGGCGGGCTGGTCAAGGACTATTCTGACCTTACCGGGGACTTGATCGAGGAGTTTCAGGTATTGCCCGTGAAAGAGGGTTCGCGCAGCGAGAGATATGTAAAGGAAACATTAGCAAAGAATCAGAACATTAGAAAAATCCTGAATGAACTGGTTCTGATAAAAAAAGCGAGGCTGAAAGAGGGAGGGGGTACAGCGAAGAATAAGGCCCTGTTTATGAACAAACTCAAGGAATACGATGCCCTTACCGTGCAGGCTGTAACTATACTCGGCAAGCTCACCTCCTGGATATCGGTGCTGCAGAAAAGCCATACGATAAGGATACAAAGGGTCCTCAAGCAGTCAATGGCCATGTTTATATTTGTCGGGATCCTGGCCGTTATTTTGCTGACTGTCTTCAGCTACCTGCTTAAGATCTCAATAACCAGGCCCTTAAAGGCGATAACCGAACAGATCAAGATCCTCTCCGAAGGAGAGGTTGACCTGACAAAGCAGATCACCATAGGCTCGCAGGACGAGATAGCGGATCTCTCTGCCAATTTCAATATGCTTATGCAGACGATCTATGATATGAACACCTTCAAGAAGGTGATCGAGGAGGACGACGACCTTACGGATGTGTATGTCCGGCTGGCAAAGGTATTTAATGAAGGCTTGGGGCTGGACGACATATCGATTTATGAGGCGACGAACAGGAACAAGTCCATGCAGATACTCACCACGCCCTACACAAAGGATGATATATATTGTAACAGGGAGATATTCATAGACAACAGTCTCTGCAGGGCAAGAAAGACGGGACGCAGGGTCTCTTCAATAGAGTATTCCGAAATATGTAAGCAGTTCCTGTTTGCTTCGGACAAGTACCACGTCTGTGTCCCGATGATCGTGGGCGCAAGCATCGGCGGGGTGGTGCAGTTCAGGTTCGATAAGACCATAGATAAACAGAAACAGGAAGAGATCACTATCCTGGACAACACCTGCATAGAAAGGCTGGTACTCAAGGCCGAACAGTACATTGCGGAATCTTCAGCCGTTATCGAGGCGAAGAGGCTAACAAGCGCCCTGAAAGAATCGTCCGTCCGTGACCCGATGACCGGCCTTTACAACAGGAGGTTCCTCGAGGAGTATGTCGAGACTCTGATAGCCCGTGTCGCCAGAAAGGAAGGCGTTATCGGCCTGCTGATGTGCGACCTCGACTTCTTTAAACAGGTGAACGATAAGTTCGGGCACGACGCCGGGGACATCGTCCTGATAGAGACTGCTAAGGTAATTGCTGCCAACGCTCGCGCGGCTGATCTTACCATCAGGTTCGGGGGGGAGGAGTTCCTCGTGATCGTCAGCGATGCCAAGGAAGGCGAGGCAGGCGTGGTTGCCGAGAGGATAAGGAAAATGATCGAGGAGTTGAAAGTAAAGACCTCCGGCGGCATCATCCAGAAAACAATAAGTGTCGGGTACAGTGAGTTCCCGAAGGACACCCATAACTTCTGGGAAGCAATTAAGTACGCGGACATAGCCCTTTACAAGGCCAAAGAGAGTGGCAGGAATCGTTGTATCCGGTTTGAAAAAGAGATGTGGAACAAAGAGGCCTACTAGCTGCTGCACCTCCCTGCCTTCCCAATTTCGGCTTTTCACTTTTATACTGTCCCTCAAAGGATCATTGCGGGATGAAGGAGCGTAATGGAGAGAATAATCATCGCGGGACACGGGAGTCATCGGAAAGACGACAGCAATATAGAGCAGATAGCAGAGCTTTTGCACAATATCATTCATCCCGGATGCGGCGATGACTGCGTAAAGGCCGCCTACCTGCAGTTCCTGAAACCTGACATAATGGAAACGCTGACGGCCTGTGTGAAGGAAGGCGCGAAGAAAATCATTGTCCATCCTTACTTTCTAAGCAGCGGTACGCATGTTTCGACCAACATACCTGAGATAATCAAAGAAGTGAAAGCACAATATCCGGACATAACGTTCGTGTATACCAAACCGCTCGGGATTCATAAAAAAATGGCAGAAGTGGTAAGGGAAAGAATTGCGGCCGCGTCTGGACTTGGGCCGGAAGAGATCGAGAATAAGATCCATGTAATAGGCATAGGCTTCAGGCCGCTCGAACAGAAGGCATCTCGCGTGCTTCTCGGGTCCGATGTCGTACTTTCGAACGGCAGGCTTCTCGATGTTTTCAAGGGGTACGCGGAGTATGAAGATGTGAAGGAGAAGATAGTCGTCCACCCTACTGTTTACGAGATGCTTGACTACATTGATGATAATTACACTGAAAAAACGATATCGCTCCTGGCTGCAGGAGACCCCATGTTCTTCGGTATCGGCAGACTCATCATCGAGAGGTTCGGCATGGACGAGGCTGAGATCTATCCCGACCTTTCGAGTGTGCAGGTTGCCTTTTCAAGGGTAAAAAAGACCGAGAACAACGCGCTCATGATCAGCCTGCACGGAGGACCTGACCCGTCAAAAAGAAGAAAGCCTAAGTATGAGATAATAGAAATTCCCCGACTACTTGCGGGACATGGAAAGGTAGGGGTCCTTACTGACAGAGAAAACAACCCGTCCAAGATCGCGGAAGAGCTTATGAAGCCTTCAGCTGTTGGCTGTCAGTTGTCAGCTGTAACAATGTATGTCTGTGAAAAAATTGGTTATAACGATGAAAAGATAATTCAGGGGGCACCTGAAACGATCGCGGGAATGTCCTTTGCATATCCGAACGTGGTCATTCTTGTAAGTGCGGAGGAGGCTTCCGCTCAAGGGATCGAGGATGTATCATAAAGACTTTTAGCATGAATACAGAAAACAACCTGAAAGAACGTCCGGTAATTTTTTATATTACGGAGATCGGGCAAAAGCTTGCGGGACGGATCGAGGGTATTCTGCCCGGTGCCGAGGTTTTGAAGTTCAATACTGGTGTTTTCGCGGACAAATGGACCAGAGCCTGGAAGATCGTCTGCATGCGGGATTATCAATAGCATGGACAGAATCATCGTTTTAGGAACTTGTCCTCATATATACTCGAAGACAGCCAGGTAACAAAATCCCCGGCATTTATCGATGCCCGGCATGTCAGGTCGCACGGGAAAAAGAATACGTTCCCTTCCCTGACCGCGTCAACATCCTTCCACCCTGGTTCGTTCCGGATTATCTCTGCTGCCCTGCTCATCTCATTGCAGGCGTATATTACCTGTGGGTTGAAGGCGAGCCACTCTTCTTTTGTAATTGGGACAACATTCCCGGTCTTGTTCAATATCGGCGGGATCCCGCCTGCTGCTCGTATATACGAGTTCTGGAAAGAATCGTCTCCGGGGACCATGACGCTGTCTCCTCCCATGAGCCTGATCGTCCTTTTCTTTAAGACTTGCGGGACGGCTTTCACCTTTTGAGCAGTGGCCTCAAATTCTTTTTTGATATTGTCGATAGTACGCAGGGCCGCTTTTTCTCTCTGGAATATCCTGCCGATAATGGAGATGTTTTCATAAATGTCCTGGACAGAGTGAGCGTCCAGTTCGATGAGTATTGCCCTGTCGCCGAACTCTTCCCTGACTTCTTCATGCAGGCTTGAGACAAAGATCATGTCGGGATTTACTTCTTCGATCTTTTCTGTATCAGGACTGAAGAAACCACCCATGATCTTTCTTGGTGCTGCACCCGCGGGGATCTTGTCGTGTTCTGTTACGCCCTTCAGTGTCTCGTCTGCCCCAACCTTGAATATTATTTCGGTGATGGCAGGCACGAGTGATACCACCCTGGCCGGTTTTTTTATGATCTCGATAGTGCTGCCGCTGCCGTCTGTAAAGGTTGTGTGATAATGCCCGGGTAAAAACTGAAAATAGGCGGCGACCGAGGCCAGAAAGATCAGAATAAAGAATAAAACGGTTTTTTTGAATAAGGCTGTTTGTTTCATATTATTTCTTCCCTCAAGCTGTCTGTTGGCCGGAACTTTACTTTTGTTTTTCCGGAATCTTGCATGACTTTTGCCCCCTCTTTATTACTGCTACCGACAGATATGCCGACTTGGGGGGAGGCGCGCCATTCAGCATATCATAGACCGACTCACCGTCAAGGCCGATGCGCCTTACGAGAAATGCCTTTGCCGGCTTCATCCGCTTTACCGTTTCAATAAGGGTAGGCAGCTTGTTGTTGACCTTCATGAATACGGTTGTCGGGTGTCTCTGTATGAGGTCAGCCACACTCTCCGGGTCAGCAGGCATTTCATAGACACCGAAGTTTTCCTTCTTGACGCTCAGAGGAAGACCTATCATGGAGGCAGCGGCATTTATGGAGCTTATGCCCGGGACATGATTTACCCTGATCCCGACTGCGTTTAATTTTTCCGTCAGATAATTTGATGTACTATATATCGTTGGATCGCCCTGTGTAACGTAGGATACGCTTTTGTCCTGTCCAACCATCTCTTTTATCTTTGCCGCAAGCCCGGTATATCTCCTCACTAACTCCTCTTTGTTATTGGTCATGGGGATGTAGTACATATGGACCTTCGATGCATCGATGTAGTGAAGAATGACCTCTCTTGCCACACTCCTTCCCTGTTTATTGGACTGGGGTACTACCACAACGTCCGACTCCTTAAGTATTCTTATTGCCTTGACTGTTATAAGTTCATGATCTCCCGGGCCGAGACCTAGAGAATATACCGCTTTATTCATGGGCTGCTCCTTTAAATATGATGTTAAGTTTCACAGCCGCATCAAATGCATTGATTCCCGGCCTCGCAAATTCAAGCTCATTAATCCTTATGAATTTCGATTTTAATGATTTATAAAAAGGCCGCTCCTCAGGCGGCACCGGGTTTTTATTCATCGGCCCCACTTGGTATACGTAGAAATCGGGCGTGAGCTTTAGCACTTTTTCAGTTGAGATAACGGCATGCTTTTTGTTGATACTCACGAGATTATTGCCGCCGGCCGCACTAATAATGGATGTGAGAATGCTCTTTTTCCCTGCCACCCTCAGGGGCTCTGCCATGACTTCATAGATTACGGACGGTTGTCTTGGCAGGGAACTGATCTCTGAAAGTCTTTTTTTCAGTCTGGCTACCAGGTTTTCGGCCTTATCTTTTCTTTCAAGCATTGCGCCGATCTTTTTGATCTTAACGAGGATATCATCAAGCGTCGCCGGGTCATAATAAAAGATATCTGCTTTTACCCTTTCCTTCATTTCATAGGGAAATGCCCTCCGTGAGCCTGCAATTATCAGATCAGGGGCGAGTGCATTCAAAAGCTCAATGTTCGGCCTTAAATGAGAGCCGACTTTTACTACACCCTTAACAGCATGGTCAGAGCGGGTGGTGCCGACGATCATGTCCAGCGCCCCGAGTTCAATGAGTATCGGGCTTACAGCAGGGTAGAGCACAACTATTTTTTCGTAAGCCAATGCAGGCGAAAAAAACATGAGGCAAAGAGTAATACCCAGGAACAGTGTTCTTACGAGCCTGCCCGCGCCTTTTTTTTCTTTTTTGAGTTTTCTTTTCGGTATCATTTTATATTTCCTCCGTATAAACAAACATTCTTTTATTCTGTTCAACAAATCCTACCCTTACCCCGAATATATCCGAGAGCTTCTCCGGGTCAAGTTCATTTCTGCCCATATCATAGAGCAGGAGACCCTCCCTGAAAAAGAGAAACCTGCTGAAGTGATGGATTGCAAATGAAAGGTCATGTATGACCACCATTATTATTTTTTCTCTTTGCAGCCGCTTGAAAATATCAACGACCTTTATCTGGTGCAGTATGTCTATCCCGCTGAATGGCTCATCTAACAGAAATATATCTGTGTCCATGTTCATTACCCGCGCAAGAAGCACCCTCTGTTTTTCACCGCCGGAGAGCGCATTAAAGAGCCTGTCCTTAAGGTGAAACACATCAAATGTCTTCATGGCCTTTTCAGTGTAAATGACGTCCTGCTCTGAATACATCCTGCCGTCCGAATGGATGAACCTGCCTGTGAGCACGACATAGAAGGCGTCAAAGGGCATGTTCAGCGCCGCCTCCTGCGGCAGAAATCCAATTCGGCGGGCGCACTCCTGCTGTGATATCTCCTGAAATTTCCTGTTCCCGACCCTGTAGTCTCCTGTAAAGTCCATCTGCCCGGAGAGCACGTTGAGGAAGGTGGACTTGCCGCTTCCGTTATTGCCGAGTACAGCAACCATATCTCCTTTTTTGATGTCCAGACCGTCTATTTTCAGGTGAAAGTCTCCGAGTTTAGCTCTTATGTCATTAAGCTCAATTAAAATAGAAAAGCTCCTTTCTCCGCTTGATCAGGAGGTAAAGAAAGAAGACCCCTCCGATTGAGGAAGTTATTACGCCCACCGGCAGTTCCTGCCCTTCCTGAAGGATGGTCCTGGCGATAAGGTCAGTGGCGATCATGAATGCGGCCCCGCCTATGAGGGACGCGGGCAGCAAATATGATGCCTTTACAAAATTGCCGAGTCTCAGAATATGCGGAATGATCAGTCCCACAAAACCGATGATGCCTGCATAGCCCACACTGAATGCAGTAAGCAGGGCTGCTGCAAAGAAAAGCTTTTTCCTCAGCCTGTTGACATCCACACCTGTTGACGAGGCAGTTGTATCGTCAAAGCAGAGGATGTCAAGCTTGAGATAATCGTCCCTGATCATGAGGAACGACAGGCAGATGACCGCAAAGAGGATCATGTCTTTTGAGGCCGTGGCAGCCTGGAATCCTCCCATTAACCAGAAGATGATGGAGCTCACTGCATCATCGCTCAAAAATTTCATAAAACTTATAGTGGCCGACGCAAAAGTACTCAGCACTATACCGGCCAGGAGCATCGTAATCGGTTGTATCCGCCCTCTGTGAGAGGCAATCCGGGAAACCAGACACAGGCCCGCGAGTCCTCCTGCCAGTGCAAAGAGAGGGATATATGGCATAAGCCCCAGCATAATTGCTATTACAGCGCCCATTGCCGATGAAGCAGAAACCCCGGTCGTGAATGAATCCGCAAGCGGGTTTTTCATTACATACTGAAAGAGCACTCCGCTGAGCGCAAGGGCCGCACCCACAAGTCCGGCAAGCACGACCCTCGGGAGCCGCACATCAAGGAATATATTCCTTTCTATCTCCGACATGTTAAACAGGTCTATCTTTACCGCGCCCGCTGAGATCGCGGCAATAAATGCGGTCAGGAGAGCGGCAAGCAGTATCAGTCTCATCCTTCCACCCTCCCCACAGCCCTCAGGGCCGTGAAAAAAAATGTTACTGCAAAGCCGAGCATCAACATTAAGTAGAAAATGTTTACATCCCCACCTGTAAGCGTTGCCCTTATGACATTTGTTGAATAGGTAAGCGGCAGCACATAAACAAGTCCCTTAAAAACAGCAGGCAGTTTATCAACAGGGAAAAACGTCCCGCACAGAAACACCATGGGCGTAATGACAAACGTATTGACAGTTGCCTGGTCCCCGTGGTCTCTTACGAGCATTGCGATGGTAATGCCGAGCGTTGTGAAGAGAAATGTATGTGTCAATATTGCAAGGAAAAACATCGGTCCGATAATCAGCTTCACGCCGAATATTACGGAATAAACAAATATCAGGCAGGTGCTCAGCAGCCCCTTGAACATGCCGTAGGCAGCCTCTCCGAGCACGATCTCAACATGGGATATCGGCGCAATGAGATATTCATCGAACACGTGAAAATAAAACCTTGTTATGTTCAGTTCCTGGGCAATCCCATAGCTCTGATTCAGACTGCTCATGGTTATGAGGCCGGGGATAAGGAATGTAATGTACGGAAGCCCGTCCACTGTCACACGGTCGCCGAATCCCCAGCCGAATGCGACCAGAAACAGGAGCGGTGAAAGCGAAGATGCCGGGATCTGCTTCTTTGCCCGTTTCCTGAAGACATTTAATTCCCTGTAAAGCACACCTTGAAAGCCGTTAAACATTGATCCTCTTTCCTGTTAATTTTATAAACACATCCTCAAGCGTTACCTGCCTGATCTTGCCGGCATGCCCGCATTCCTTCAACCGCACGAGGGCATCGTCTTTTGAATTGAAAAACTCCTCTTCTATCCTGTCCTCTAAAAAGACCTCCAATACATATCTACCCATGTCCTTCTTCAAATCATCAGGGGAGCCTTTGACAATGATCTTTCCCTTGTCGATAATGTATGTGTTCCTGCAGAGTTTCTCCGCCTCCTCAATATAGTGGGTTGTAAGGAGGATTGCCATGCCCTTCTGCTGATTTATCTTCAGGATCAGTTCCCAGATATTCTTCCTTATCTGGGGGTCAAGCCCGACGGTCGGTTCATCAAGAAAAAGTATCTTGGGTTCATGAAGGAGCGCCCTGACAAGCACAAGTCTCCTTTTCATTCCCCCTGAAAATGTCTTGACCTGCCTGTCCCGGTATTCCTGAAGACCGGCAAACTCAAGTGATTCTTCTATTTTCCCTTTTCTTAGCGGCTTGGGTATTGCATGCAGGATTGAATGGAGATAGAGGTTTTCATAGGCAGTCAGATCCCTGTCAACATTGCTCTGTTGTGGCACCATACCGATGAATCTCTTTGCCTCTTTGGGATGATTGAAAAAGTCCTTTCCGTAATAGTGAATTTTGCCACCGGTCGGTTTCACAAGACCCGTGAGAGCCTTTATGGTAGTGGTTTTTCCTGCCCCGTTAGGACCGAGAAGGCCGGTAAAATCACCCTCTTTAATCCGGAGATCTATCCCGTCAATGGCGGTCTTGTCGCCGAACCTCTTGATAAGACCCTTTGCCTCAAGTACATCTTTCTCCTGTTTCACTGTTTCGGTCACTGCCACAATAGCCCCCCCAATATCAGGATCAATACTCCTCCGAAGAGCATAATAAAATCAAGCATGCAGTATCTCAGGACTACCAGCCCTGTTATGGTAGCAACCATTATAAATAGAGAGACCATATCTGTTAGTATTACCCAGGAGATTTCTGTCTGAAATGCCTTATGCAGGTTATTCAGCCAGTATAAAGGCTGATTCGGGAATTTTACGATCTTCTCCATGACCCCGTCTTCAGGACGGATTATATAAGTCGTCCTGCCGTGAGAGCCATAGAGGAACTCCACTGTCCTGCCTTCACGGAGCCTGATGACAGTAGGATCATCTGTTCTGCCTATCTGTTTTTTATAGTAATCAATAAATGATGTCATTATTTTAATATCAGAAACCGGCACTTCATAAACAGTCTTATTCTTGGAAACAAAGTAGTTGAAAAACTTCCTGTGGTTCAGCAATATTCCCGTGACACAGTAAAAGATGATGAAGGCGGCCAACAGCAGGCCGCCCCATCTGTGTATCTTGCGCATAACACGCATTGTCTTTGAATCAAGCGCAGACACTGTTACATCTCAAACTTTTTCAGCAATCTGACAATGCCTTCAATATATATGCTGTTTACCTCAGGGTAGAATCCAAGCCCTTTAAAGTATTCCCTGCCTTTATATCTGACTGTAGTGGCGCTGGTTCTTAACCCCGCCTTTTTCATCTGCAGTGACCATGAAAGCTCTCCGTCGTCTTCCGGCTCAGCGCCCATTATGTCATTCATTATATGGTCTCCGGCAACATACATAAAGGGAATGAATCTCACCTTTTTTGCCTTGCATGCCTTTGCCCTTGCCATTGCTTCCTCCCCGGATACTATTCCTTCAACGCTCCCCAGAAAGGTATTGTCAAATTCCAGGGAGAGCATCCTGTCAAGGCCCAGATAGGTTGAATTGCTCCCAACTGCTGTCTCGCCTGTCCCGTGTGCCGCAAGGACATTGCAGCCTTTGCCTGAGGGCAGCAGGTCCTGTTTTAATACATCCGCCACGATCCTCATATCCCACCAGTACTGAAGAAGGGGCTCGCCCACCTCAATTCTGAGATTAAAGTCTTTGAAAACCTCCCTCAATCCTTCAGACATCTCCAAAACGTGTTCATACTCTATACCCGGAAAGATGTGCAGAGGCTGAACCACTATTTTTCTGTAGCCTTCATCTTCAAGATTTGATACAACCTGTGCAAGGCTGCGGTATCTCTTTTTAATACCGGCCTTTTCAAATTTCCTGTTAGCCCTTTCACGCACTATCTCGGAAGTGAACGCCCAGCGTACCTCATAGTTCCTGTATTTTGCCGGAAGCTCCTTTCTGAGCTGTTTTTCAAAGAAATCATAGGTCACCTGCGCCTTTGTGGTTGTGCCGAAGGCCGCAATCACTATGGCCGGTTCCTTCTTGAGTGTCATGGTCTTCAGCATGGAAAATGCACTTCCCGTCAAGGCAAAAAGCATCAAAACCGTTAAAACGAATACATGTCTGTTCTTCATTATTTAAATATCTCCTTTGTTTTTTTCAGGTTGTTTTGATCCGCATGAGTTCAAATGTAGAATACGTCTATGTACTTACGGGGGGTAAAAAGAAAAAATCCTGAAATCGGACAGCAGCATAATACTCACCTCCCTCGAGGAAATTTCGAACAGACTGGTCTTCCGGCTTAGGGCATTGCGACTCGTTTCCGAGGCAACCTACTCACCCGCCTTCCCGGTCAGTTACGACCAGTGGCTTTAGTTTGGGTTTTCGTTCCCATTACGGCTGCGGGGCAGCGGGGGATTTTCACCCCTCTTCCACACATCCATTCGCGCCTGCAAAAGGAAAATCCTTTTTACACAGGCAGATTATTAAACAAGTGTATTAATTAATTTATAGTTGCATTAAAATAGCGATTTAGTTCCAATGATAAAATCCTGCACTTAACCACATAAATAAGCATCACAGTAAATGCCATTACTGCACAGTAACTTTTCTGTCTTTACAGTTTCCATGACTAGCCTGTCCAGTGGATTTAATATTGCGGCATCAAGTCCTGCACCGGTCATTACCCCAAGAGCGGTGTTGTTAATAACGGATCTGTTTTTTTTATGTATTCCCTGAGAGATAGTACTCAGTCCTATCAGGGTTTTGACCTCCGGGACCATCTCCTCATAAACCACTGTATTTAGCACATGTATCTTTTCACCTATAACCAGCATAACTATATTTTTCCTTTTCTATATTTCTTATACCGTATCTCCGGAACCTGCACATAAGATTTTTATGCAGGTATTCAATATCCAGATATTCTGAATAAGTGTCTTCTTTGCATCTTGGAAAAGGCTTGAAGACCTGAAGGAAATAACTCTCCACATTCATGGACAGTAACTCCGTCATCATATCAAGGACATCACTCATGTCCAGCCTGCTGAAGATGGTCGTTCTTATTTCATAAGAAAGGCCGCTTCTTGTTATCATTTCTATGGACCGGACTATTCTTTCTTTATTGATCTCAACACCGGTGATACTCCTGTATGCCCAGAGCGGAGCTTTATAGTCCATTGCTATATAATCAATAAGACCTTTTTTTAATAATTCCTCAAGCCTGTCAGGCTCTGAGCCGTTGGTGTCAAGTTTTATCTTATGGCCCATTGCTTTCACCTTTTTGAGGAATTCCTCAAGATCGAGCTGAAGGAGGGGCTCCCCGCCTGTCACGACCACGCCATCCAGCAACCCCTTCCTATGCTCAAGAAAGGAGAGAATTTCATTTTCAGGTATCAGCTGTTTAAATAAAAGGGGATCAATAAGCTCCTGATTATGACAATAGGTACATCTGAAATTACAGCCCCGGGTGAAGATGACAGCGCTGATTTTCTCAGGATAATCTATTAAAGAGAATTTCTGAAGACCGCCTATCATCATGCCAGCTCAAACTCCTTTCGTGCCTTGAACTCTTCCTTTTTGCCCTTGTTCCACTGTTTCACCGGCCGAAGGTAGCCCACAATGCGGGAATAAATCTCTGTTTCCTGATGACAGCTTGGACACTCTGCAAATTCTCCGGCAATGTATCCGTCCAGAGGGCAGACACTAAACGTAGGTGTAATAGTAAAATAGGGGAGATGATATTGTTCACAGACCGTCTTTATAAGTCTCTTCAGTGCGGAGGGGTCATCTATCTTCTCGCCAATAAAGAGATGCAGTACTGTTCCGCCGGTATATCTCACCTGTATCTTGTCCTGATGGTCAAGCACCTCAAACATATCATCTGTAAAATCCACAGGCAGCTGGGTGGAATTTGTATAAAAAGGTTCTGCATTAAGTGTGCGGTATTTAACCTCGTCTGCACAGATAATATCAGGAAATCTGTCTTTATCGAACTTTGCCAGCCGGTATGAGGTCCCCTCAGCCGGTGTTGCCTCAAGATTATAGTTATTGCCTGTTTCTTCCTGGAACGCTACCAGTTTGTTTCTTATAAAATCCATTACCCTGAGTGAAAAGGCACGCCCTTCTGGAGACGCGATCCCTTTGTTGAAAAGATTCAGACATGCCTCGTTCATCCCGATAAGACCTATCGTGGAGAAGTGGTTCTTCCAGTATTCATTGAACCGTTCCTTGACACTTCTCAGATAGTGCTTTGCATAAGGGTAAAGATCACCTTCTGTAAACTTCTCCAGAACTTTTCTTTTGGTCTCAAGGCTTTCCTTGGACATGACCATAAGTCTGTCCAAGAGGGTAATAAATTCATCTTCATCTTTAGCTGAATATCCGAGCCTCGGCATATTGATCGTGACCACGCCGATAGAGCCTGTCAGGGGATTAGCACCAAAGAGTCCGCCCCCTCTCTTCTGTAATTCCCTGTTATCAAGCCTCAGCCTGCAGCACATGGAACGGGCATCCTCCGGTTTCATGTCAGAGTTTATGAAGTTTGAAAAGTAAGGGATTCCGTACTTGGCTGTCACTTCCCATAAAACATCCAGATTCGGGTTTTCCCAATCAAAATCCTTAGTGATATTATATGTGGGAATTGGGAAGCTAAAGACCCGCCCTTTGGCATCACCCTTCAGCATTACTTCCAAAAATGCCCTGTTGAACATGTCCATCTCTGTCTGAAATTCCCTGTATGTCTGCTCCTGCAGGCTGCCGCCTTTAACAACAGGCTGATCAGCAAAATTCCCTGGGACTGTAAGGTCAAGTGTGATATTTGTAAAAGGGGTCTGGAACCCGACCCTTGTCGGCACATTGATATTAAAAACAAATTCCTGCAGAGCTTGTTTGACCTCCCTGTAACTCAGACCGTCATATCTTATGAACGGGCTTAAAAGGGTATCAAAGTTTGAGAATGCCTGTGCCCCTGCAGCCTCTCCCTGAAGTGTATAGAAGAAATTCACCACCTGCCCTAACGCACTGCGGAAATGCCGGGCAGGACTGCTCTCTATCTTTCCTGATGCACCCTTAAATCCCTGCATCAGGAGATCAAAAAGATCCCAGCCAACACAGTACACCGAAAGGATATTCAAGTCATGAATATGAAAGTCTCCGTTGAGATGAGCATTTTTGATTTCCGGCGGGTATATCTTGTTCAACCAGTAGAGACTGCTGACTTCTGAAGAGATATAGTTATTCAGTCCCTGGAGTGAAAAAGCCATGTTGCTGTTCTCATTGACCTTCCAGTCGATCTGTTTTAAGTATTGATCCACAAGGTCAATATTGGACTTTGTGGCGATTTCTCTGATTTTTGCATGCTGATCACGATAGAGAATATATGACCTGGCAGTCTTGCGGTAAGTAGAGGATAGAAGTACTTCTTCAACAATGTCCTGTATTCCTTCTACAGTCGGAATGTTACGGCCAGTTATCTGCTCCACAAGATTCAAGACCTTTATAGTTAATTTTTCTGAGGTTTTATAGTCAAACTCTCCTGTTGCAGCGCCAGCCCTGGCAATGGCATCTGTAATTTTTCCCGGGTTAAATTTTACTGTCCTGCAGTCCCTTTTTTTGATCTTATTAAGCATGTCCCGTCCTCCTCATCTTTTTGCCTGTGAAATGTTTTTGAATATTTATATGGATAGTATTCAAGTCTTTGGTAAGTGATGGATCTGCAGTCCCCGTTTGTACCGGGGACAACGCCATATTATATAAAGACGCAGGAATTACATGAAAGGAAATAAATGCAGAAGATAAAATTATACAGATAAGATGAGCAGGACTCATTTCTTGTTCTCCCTCGAGATGTTATTAGATGGACGGGTCTTCCGGCTTAGGGCGTTGCGGTTCGTTTCCGAGACAACCTACTCATCCGCCTTCCCAGCATGGTATTACCCATGTCAGTGGCTTATTGGATTTTCGTTCCCATTACGGCTGCGGGGCAGCAGGGGATTTTCACCCCTTTCCTTCTACTACCATCTGTGCGTGTGAAAAAAATTCAACAGGCACGGTGCTATCTAAACATATTTATTTTTTGATGTCAAGTTCCCACGGCGTAGCGACGTTTTTCTTCTCCGGGCATCTTCCATTCAACGCCCTTGACTTATCAACAGTCTGATAAGGTATAATTCTAGACGTATTTGTTCAGGCGCCCAATTTGGGCTTAATGGGGAATCCAGTTAAAATCTGGAGCGGACCCGCCGCTGTGATCCCGATTTCCACTGTTACGGAAGTCATAGTCTCTACTCACTGAATGCCACTTGTTTATAAACAGGGAAGGCTGGTAGAGATCGGGAGAGTCAGAAGACCTGCCTGAACTATGCCTCACACGAACACCTTCGAGGGAAGAGGTTGTGAGGGTAAAGGTCATGACTTTTATCCCCCGGCTTTCTTTATTGAAGGCCGGGGTTTTTTTATGCAAGGAATAGTAATTGCAGGTACACACAGTGGATGCGGGAAGACAACCATTACTCTCGGGCTGCTCGCCGCGCTTATAAAGAAAAAATATAAGGTGCAGCCGTTCAAGGCCGGTCCCGATTTTATTGATACAGGACTGCACGGGCTGCTCACGGGTAGGGCCTCAAGGAATCTCGATCTATGGATGTGCGGCAAAGAGTATGTGCGCGGCTGTTTTCAGAGGAATGTCGCAGATGCCGATATCGCGGTTATTGAAGGCGTTATGGGTATATATGACGGTCAAATGAGCACTGCTCACCTGGCAGCTGAACTTGGCCTTCCGGTCATACTTATTGTGGACGCCTACGGCATGGCCGAGAGCGCGGGCGCAATTGTAAAAGGGTTTGCGAACTACGGGGCAATATGCATGGATCATGTCCCTACATTGGCTGGGGTGATCTTCAACCGCGTTGCTTCTGAGAGACACTATAAAAGGGTCAGGGACAGCGTCACGGATGTGCCTGTTCTTGGATATCTGCCGAGGAACATTGAATTTAATATTCCTCACCGGCACCTTGGCCTGGTTGTTGCGGAAGAAGATCCTATTGATGCGAAAGAGATCGATAAGCTGGCTGACGCAGTGCTGGAACATATAGATGTTCAACAAATAGTTCAAAAGTCCAATAGTTTCCCCACAGATTCGCCCTTCGGGACAAATCTAAGACATGGGGACTTCGCAATAGTGCAAAAGCAGGAAAAGATTTTGGTAGGGGCGAGGTTGCCTGTAAAGATCGCTGTCGCGTATGACAAGGCGTTCTGTTTTTATTATGAAGATAATCTTGATCTGTTGAAAGAGGCCGGAGCTGAGATCGTGAAGTTCAGTCCTCTGTCAGATGATAAGCTTCCTGATGATATTGATGCCCTTTATATTGGCGGTGGATATCCCGAGCTTTACGCGGCTCAGCTGTCAGCTAATGGTTCAATGCTTAAATCAGTAAGTGATTTTGTGGGATCCGGTATGCCGGTATACGCGGAATGCGGCGGGTTCATGTATTTGACGGAAGGCATCTATGACTTCGATGGTAATCTTTCCCCGATGGCAGGGATTTTCCCATTTAAAACAAAGATGACCAAAGGGAGAATGCGGCTCGGGTACAGGGAGGCTGTATTGCGGGAGGATTCTATTCTTGCTAAAAAAGGGACGTCGGTCCGGGGCCATGAATTTCATTATTCGGAAATTGTAAACAGCAGTCAGCTAACGGATCTAATATATTCTGTCAAAGATGGTGAGGGGCACGATTCAGGGATAGAGGGGTACAGGACAAAAAATACGCTTGGAAGTTATATACATATACATTTTGGGAGTGAACGGTTAATTGCAAAAAATATGGTTGATTTTATAAAGGAGCACCATGGAACTGATACTTTTAGCAGGACACGGTAGTCCAAAAAAGGACGCCAACAGTCTTGAACATATAGCAAAGATGCTGCATGAAAAAATCCATCCCGAGTGTACGGAACAGTGCGTAAGGGCCTCTTACATGGAGTTTGCCGAGCCGAATATACCGCAGGCGCTTGAGAGCTGCGTGAAAGACGGGGCAAAGAAAGTTGTTATACACCCCTACTTCCTCAGCAACGGCGTGCATGTAACGAAAGACATCCCGGAGATAATTGATGAGGCAAGGGGAAAGTTTCCTGACTGTGAATTTGTTTATACCGAACCCCTGGGCATTCATAATAAAATGATCGAACTGGTGGTGGAAAGGATAAACGCCGCTGCAGGACTCAGGCCGCAGGAGATAGAGGACAGGAGCTTTGAGATAATAGAAGACGAGGCAGACCTCACCGATGTGCCTGATGAGCAGAAGCCCATTATAAAGCGCGTGATCCATACAACTGCTGATTTTGAATTTAAGAACAGCCTTACATTCCATCCGGATGCCGTAAGGGCGGGTATCGCGGCATTGAAAGCCGGGAAGGACATCCTTACTGATGTTGAGATGGTGAAGACAGGGATAAATAAAAAGCTCCTCGATAAATGGGGCGGCAAAGTGATATGTAATATCAATGCTGGGGAGCAGGTATCGGAATATACCACGAGGTCTGAAGCCGGTATAGAAAAGGCGCTTAAAGAAAATGACAATATAGGCATGGTCGCGATCGGTAATGCGCCTACTGCATTGTTGAAGACTATTGAGCTGCTCAATGGTAAGGGCGTATCGCCATACGCCCCTACAGACGGGACTCCTCTGGTTATTGGCGTTCCGGTAGGTTTTGTGAAGGCCATTGAATCAAAGGCATTGCTTGCAAAGCAGGAGTTTCCGTTCATAACGAATATCAGTAGGAAGGGCGGTTCGCCTGTTGCAGCGGCAATTGTTAATGCCCTTTTAAAAATAGCGGCGGAAAAATCATAATGAAGATCTGTTTTTCGATTGTTATATTAACGATCACTATCTTGTTGTTATCAGGAGACGCCCATGCCATGCACATCTCGGAAGGCATTCTTCCTTATAATTG
>BDTS01000065.1 GCA_002897915.1 bacterium BMS3Bbin09
GCAGGATGGGTTGAAGAAGAAAGGGTCTCAGCCTCATACGGACAAGATAAAACAGCTCATAGGCGTAGAGCTTCCCGAAGGAGATTTTGAGATACTCAAAGAAGAAGACAAAGCGCAGGTAAGAGAAAAATACGAAACGAGCAAGACAGAAATACAGAAACTGATAAAAGTGTTTCATGCAAAAGGTTACGAGCATGGCGCAACCTATCTGGAGAAGCTTTCAAATCGTCTATTTACCAACATAGAACTCTGGTTGGACACAGGTGTAATTGCTCCGAAGACAACCTCTTTGCTGGAAAGAGTATTCAGAGAGATAGGCCGTCGTCTGAAAAAGATAGCATGGGGATGGTCTGACAGTGCAGTTACAAACATTTCCAAGATGATAATGATCAGACAGTATTCAAGAGATCAATGGGAAAAATACTGGAAGAAGAAACTCGGGATCAGAGGCTATTTCAATATTCAAATCGCTTCAGTCCAAATTGCATAATGCCACAACTTTTGAACGTTACCAATTGATTTCATAGCAACTGTCTCAACTGTTCCCTCATCGCAATAAACAGGAAAACAAATAGCTATAGATGGCTTTTCAGAATTATTATTCACTGTCTCTTTCTATATAAATCAATATTGGCTCAGTAACACTCATTGTATTATTATATCTTTCTTTAGAAAATAATGGCTACCATAAATTTCAACATATATATGTGTGATAAGCATGGGAATACGGGGGTTAGGTTAATGGGAGTGCTTCCTTATCAGTTCTTCTTTCTGCTTTCGTTTTAGCTTCTTGATCTCGATCTCTGCCTTAACTGCGTTTTTGAAATATCTGTATTCCCTTGCATAAACCAGCTTGATCGGCCCCTTCCCTCTCAGATATTTTGCCCCTGTCCCGTCATTATGCTTTTTGATCCGGTTATCGAGGTCGGTTGTGTACCCGGTGTAGAACGTCCCTTTTGAACATCGGACAATATAGACAGAGAAACTGCCTGTGCGCTTGATCTTTCGCATTTATATAATAGTATCGCCCCGATAAATAGCAAAAAAATAGCCGCAAGATTTAAAAACCTCACAGCCTCATAAGTTACAAGAAGTTACATGGGCTATCTTCATGTTTTTACATTGTATTTATCGCTGTTATGGGCTCTGCTCGTTTTTTTGCGAATTGGCTTATTCCTGCAGGTCTGACATATAGTTGAACCTTCAGCATCATAACATCCGTCCTCATCGATCATCTTCTCTAAATCACCGCAATATATCTTTATCTTTTTCATGTTCATGTATGTCTCCCGCACCTAAGTATAAAGGACGAACTAACTCCGTTAAAGAAAATACTCAGCCTATTCCAGTATTTCAAGGACACAGCGCTTGCCGAGTTTATTGCCGGCAGCACTAAGTATCGTTCTCATTGCTCGTGCAGTATTTCCCTTTTTCCCGATAACCTTACCGATATCGTTTGTAGCAACCCTCAATTCAAAGACAGAGGTCTTTTCACCGTCTACCACGGCAACTGAAACCTCATCCTGACTATCTACCAAAGCTTTTGCCATTTGTTCAACCAGTGACTTCATCCCCACCTCCATTTGAATCCGGTTTATTTCCAGACTGTCTACTTACTGTATACATAAAAAGCCTTAATAGCCCATGGGATATTCTGCTTACCCTGAAAGCAAAGCATTGTTACCGATATTAGTAGTTTTTGTAATTAAAAGCAAGATAAACCTGCAGAAGTCATACTTCAGTCTTCCCCGCATTACCAGGTAAACATCCCCCTCTCATTGGCTTCCTGACAAAAGCTAAGATTTTCGAGATATATTGTACATATTAATATAAGCTCATATTTCAACTATATCAGGAAATTAGTTTATAAATTATCAGTAGATGTTGTTTTATACTTTACAAGAATATTCGCTATCTATGATAATATAATATATGTTACTTTTAGGGGAAACAACATTCTGTTAACACTTAATCTCAGCAGAACCAATCATGAAAAAGGAAGAAGACAAGAAAATAGCGGCCATTAACGCCATCAAGTTTAACACGAAGATGTACAACCTGACCGCCCTTGTCGTTGTCTTTACACTTATGCTTATAATCGTAAATTCCGTCACTTCGCTGGTCAATTACATCCCGAAATATTCCATCATAGCTCTGCTCTCGATCGTATCGGTGCTCGTGGTGATAAACTACTATCTTTCAAAGAAAGTCGCGCTAAATTCTATTGAGCACATGCAGGACTATGAGAAAGAGGTAAACAAACTGCTTATAGCAATGGAAAAGGAAATGGACACTCAAAAATTGAAACAGGAGCAATTGGAGGCCATGTCGCTTAAGGATGAACTTACCGGGCTTCACAATAGACACGGCTTCATGCCTCTCGCAAAACAGTACCTCAAGACCCTCAAACGTGATAAATCGATTGCATATATATTTTACGCGGACATCGACAATATGAAGCGTATCAATGACACATATGGACACCATGAGGGAGACTCTGTTATTAAAACTGTTTCAGATATCCTTCAGGATCTATATAGCGGGTCGGATCTGATCGCAAGAATAGGCAATGACGAGTTTGTTATTCTGACGGTAGGATCTACAGAGTCAGGCGTTGAACTCATTAATAGTCGGCTCCAGAAAAAGTTCGACGAGGCCAATTCGGCCGCAGGAAAAGAGTATACTATTTCAATAAGTTACGGAGTGGCTAAATACAACCCCGAGGGCCCCTGTTCTATCGAAGACCTGCTTACACGGTCGGAAAAATCTATGCATGAACAAAAAAAGGGGAAACAAAATACTTAGTTTAATACAGCTTTTTAATTTATTATCCAATAAGGTGCTACTATGTCCGAGATAAACGAATACAAGAAATTAGTGGCTATTGAATCCATAAAGACCAATTTTAAGCTGATTAACCTGGTAATCGTCCTTATAGTATTCACTCTCTTCCTGACCATTACAAAATTCATGTACCCTATACTCAACTATATACCAATGTATTCCATAGGAATAATGCTGGCGATCACTGCGATACTGGTTTCAATGGGTTTTTACCTGTCAAGCCTCTCTTCAAAAAACGCGATTAAACAACTTAACGATTATTCCACCCAGGTAGGTGAAATGGTCCATTCCATGGAATATGAGATAAACCAGCGTAAGCTTATGGAAAAAGATCTCCGCGCCATGTCACTTACAGACGATCTTACAGGTCTTAATAACAGGCGCGGTTTCCTGACACTCGCCACGCAATACCTGAAAATGATCGATAGGCACAAAGGCAATACTTTCCTCTTCTATGCCGATGTGGACCACTTCAAGCAGATCAACGATACATACGGCCACAACGAAGGTGACAAGGTACTGGTCGATATTGCAAACATACTTAAAAGAAGTTACAGGGACTCGGATATTATCGCTCGTATCGGCGGGGACGAATTTGTGGTCCTCCCTGTCGGACTTCATAAATTCGACCCCGAAATCATAAACAAACGGCTTGATGAGAATTTCAATGAACTCAACGCCAGCAACAACAAAAACTACAATGTTTCCATAAGTATCGGGATAGCGTTTTATGACCCTGAAAAGCCGTGCTTCATAGAAGAGCTCCTTGACAGGGCTGATAAGCTCATGTATCAGGACAAAAAAGCAAAGGAAAATACCGGACAGAACGATCTGATACAATGACTACAGCAATGTCCCCTGATCCCTGTTACTTTTTTTGCTCTTACTTTCAGACTTTGTCCTGCTCCTTCTGCTTCCAGTTCCGGCACCGTCCACAAAAAGCGAAACCGCCATTTCGAGGTTCTCTTCCAATGGATACATCTTCGGGTCCGCAAGCCACATCATACACGCGGTCAGGAACGATAACTCCAGCTGCCTGACAAGAAGATCAATAGTAATATCCTTTCGTATATCTCCCTTCTGATGCCCAAGCTTTATGATCATGGTAAAGATGTCCTCAAAACCGCTCTTCATGTATTTTTCTGATGAGAAATTGTTAAGGTTCTTGAGCCAGTGGCTCAAATATATCTTATATATGTCCTGCCTGGTTCTGAAGAGCTCGGTAGCGGATTTGGTGAATGTCTTCTGAAGCCGTGACCGTGTATCGGGAAGCAGTTGTATAAGCTCAAGCAACTGAAGCTTTATCTCTTTTACACCCTCCTGCCAATATTCACATATGATCGACTCTTTGACAGGGAAGTAGTTATAAAGGGTCCCTTTTGCAATATCCACTTCCTGCGCTATCTGCTCCATAGTGGTCGCATCAAACCCCTGTTTGCGGAACAGATACATAGCGATCTTAATTATATTCTTCTTTGTTTCCTGTTTTTTCCTATCACGCCTGCTAATGGTTGTTACCTGTCCGGCATCCATAATTGAACTCCTTTCATTGTTATATGTTGTTCAATTATAATCTTAGTCTAATTATGGACTACTTCTATTTTTTTGTCAAGCCCTTTGGCGCAACCATTTGGTTTTTCAAGGTTTTAATATATGTAGATCTTACTGTGAATTTAGCTTTTTGAAATGACTCAGGAATCTGCCGGACTAAACAGCTTGTATCAAACAAATGAAGTGGTATAGGCAATTATAAACTGAGCTAACGCAGGGACACCACTGCCCTTTTGAATTCAGGTATATTGCCTCGGAGTAGAATTAGGCTTTCCTTTTCTTCAGCCTCTGGTTGAGGGCCTGACGTGTAATACCGAGGAGAGCGGCGGCAGCGCCCTGGTTGCCGTTCGAGCGTTCCATGGCATCTGCGATCATATAATCATCAACTTCTTTTAGTGTGGGAAACTTACCGAAGATGTCCTGAAGCGAGGAGCCCTTTTCGAGCTTTCCAGTGAGATGGCGCTTACTCTCCATATCAGAGACAAGGCTCCGCAGCTTCTCCAGTTCCTTTACAAGTTCTGCCTTTGTCTTATTATTGTCATCCATGGGTAATTATAACTTATAGGTCTGAGCTTCGGGAAGGGTTCCTGAAATCAATATCAGGGACACATCCCATATTAATTACCAGAAATATGGGATGTGTCCCCATTTATTATTACGGTAAATGGCAGACTTCTTCCTTCATCTGAGCTTGGGTAATATCAATTCTTCTTTTCTTAACAACAGGAATTATATTCTTAATCCCTTTCAACACTTCCTTGAATACTTTGTCACATCTCTCCTGCAGGAGTTGAATACATATCATGCGGATAAGTTTGTCATTATAAGGGCTGACCTCAGTCTTTCCATTTTCCCACCTCGAAACAGTCTGTTTGGTAACACCCAAAATGTCGGCTAATTCATTTGCCTTCAGATTCATTTGCTTTCTCAAAAACCTTATTTCTTTACCTGTTAACAAAGAATCCTTTTTTATCAGGCCAGCAGCAATATGCATATGCAATTCGCCCATTACAGGGATATCAGCTATTACTTCTTTGCATTTAGTGCATCTAAAAACAGGTGTCTCAAGATATACATTATCCAGACCAGACTCTGTATAATGATAGGCCTCTGTCTTTTTGCTCATCTTATTATTACAGTTAAAACAGTTCATTTAATTTTCTCTCACTAAGGTTACTATTAATATATAGTTTTCCCTTTTATTGATAAATACAGGAACCACTATATTCCCATCCTCTATCCCGCTTCCGATAATTGTATATATCCAATTGCCTGTTTTGATATGTGGTTCAGGTTCATTATAGATCCGGCCATTATTTAGAACCTTCAATATATCCTGATCTGATACATTGCGCTCCTTCATATGCTTTTTAGCATGACCGGTTTTTCTTATGCTGCCCTTTTGTGCTATCTGTTTGATCAGACGGGCAGCCTGAAGTTTTGTGTATTCCGGTTTTGCTAAACCGTGTCCATGTTTAGATGTTAACATAATGTTAACCTTATGACAAGTAGATTATTGTTCATGAGAAGATGAGATTGCTGAAATTAAGAAATTCCCAATGCAAAGATTTATTAAATTATATTATTCCCGGAAATTAAATATAGCTGTCAAAAATAACAGTGTGAAAAGAATGTGTTAAAATAATTTACTTGCTCATGTCTAATGCCCTTATCGAAACAATAACAAGTCATGACGACTCCATCCGCAACCGTTCTATCGTCATGCTTCTTCAGGAGATGGAAGGAAATGATCTCCTGCAGTCAGCGTATGAGCTCGAAGATTTCCGACGGTCCTCGGACAACCTCTACCACAAGGTCAGGGCATCGCTCTTTCTTTTTATGATCTACAGATTCAACCTCAGTGAAAAGGATGAAACCCCACAGCACGGCGAGATACCCTTTGACGGTGTAAAGGCATCATTTGAAAGAGACTTTGAGGCTTCGATAGATATATACCTCAAAAATATCAGGGATAATGAAAAACAGAACAGCGCTATCTTCAGCGCCATAGCCGATTCATATTACAGGATATCATTCAAATACCTCCTCGATCAGGTCAAACTCTCTATAAGCCAGTGCGCAGAAAATCATAACCTCTACAATATAAACGTCCTTCAAGATTACCCGTTCAGTGTCCCGTCCAGACTGACAACCCCTGACACCGGAACAGGAAATTATCCGGTCGGCGTCGATGCCTCGCCGGTCAGGCTTGATCCTTCCCACAGCGGGTGGTCAGATATATTCTTTCTCGGAATGGACTTTCCTGAAGGCGCAAGGGTTGTAAATATGTCCATTGACCTTTGTGTCCACGGCAGCGGTAATATTATTCAACCGCCATGTGAATGCTACTGCCGTTATATAGAAGAACCGGTCATATACCTCTCATCAATCGACCTGAAAACATCAAAAAAAGTATCGGACCTAAAAGAACTCTTTAATTTTGGAAACGATCACCTTTCTCTGCTCAAGGCCGGGGTTGTGGCTTCGGGGATCATCCCTCCATGTCTTGAAGAGAGCAATATACCGCTTGCGGACATCCTGCATAAATTACTCGTCAGACGCGGAGGTATCGAGATAGTCACTAGAGTGAACGGCATTCCAAAGGGTTCGCGCTTCGCAGTAAGCACCACCCTGCTGGCTACTATCATCACACGCTTAATGCGTTTCAGCGGTCAGATGATAGAAGTCGGCCCCATCATGGAACATGACAGACGCACAGTTGCATCCAGGGCGATACTGGGCGAATGGCTCGGAGGTTCAGGGGGCGGCTGGCAGGATTCCGGCGGTCTCTGGCCCGGCATAAAGATAATGGCGGGAATAACTTCTAAAAAAGGCTCCCCCGAATTCGGGATCAGCAAGGGATGTCTGCTCCCGGTCCACAATCTGTTTTCAAGGGACGAGATATCGGAAGAAGTGGAAAAAAAGATACTCGATTCAACGGTCCTTGTTCACGGGGGAATATCACAGGATGTCGGCCCTATTCTCGAGATGGTCACAATTAAATACCTGTTAAAATTCGAAGAAGAATGGACTGCGCGTCTCAAGGGGATCGGCCTTTTCGATAAGATAGTGAGCGCATTAACATCCGGCGACATGAAGGAGCTCGGCAGGCTTACGACAGAGGATTGGGAGACCTCTATACAGAAGGTCATCCCGTGGGTGAATAACTCCTTTACCTCGGACCTGATCACTAGGGTAAAGGAAGAGTTCGGTGAAAACTACTGGGGATTCCTAATGCTTGGAGGTATGTCAGGCGGTGGTATGGCATTCATGGTCGATCCAAAGATACGAGATACGTTCAGGAAGAGAATATTGGAGATCATGCTCGAACTGAAACATAAACACAACTCTTCGCTCCCTTTTATAATCGATCCGGTCACATATGACTTTAAGCTCAACCATGAAGGGATCACATCAGAGTTGTTAACGGGCTTAGAGGCTGTAATGCCGGAGATGCAAACTACTTACCCCTCTGTATCTCCCCTTATAAAGGGGAGAGTCAATCTCAATCCCCCCTTAACAAGGGGGGAATCAGGGGGGTCGAAAGAAATCGACGAAAACGAAATTAAAAACAGATATGGTTTTGATGCCCGGTCACACGATCATATCAAGTCCCTGCTAAAGAGCGGCCATATCGGGCTTTCGAAAAACAGACTGCCCCATACATCCATTATTGAGGACATCAAATATGGAGAGATCATCCACTTTGAAAATGAAAACTGTGATCCGGACCATTTCGCAAAGGGGATGGACTCTCTCAAGCAAAACGAAATAGCTGTCATCACTTTAGCAGGCGGTTTAGGGAGCCGCTGGACCCGCGGCGCTGCTGTCGTTAAGCCTATTAATCCATTTATCAATATAGAAGGCAGATACAGGACATTCATTGAGCTTCATCTTGCCAAGAGCAGAAAGACAGGCGATCTATCGGGGTGCAGGATACCGCACGTATTCACAACAAGCTATCTGACCCATAACGCGATCACAGAATATCTTGAGAACTTCGATTACTTCGGCTACAAAGAAGGCCTTTATCTCTCCCCTGCCAAAAGCATAGGCCGGAGAGTATATCCGATGGAGAGGGACCTGCGTTTTTTCTGGGAAGAACAGTTGCAGCAGAAACTGGATGATAACATCCAGAAGGTGCAGGATAACATTCATACTGCGCTCATAGAATGGGCAAAGCTCAAGGGTGAGGGAGAGGACTACGACGAGAACAGGTCAATCCTCAGGTTCAACCCCCCGGGCCACTGGTACGAGATCCCGAACCTCCTGAAGAATGGCATCCTTGCGCGCATGTTAAGGGACAACCCCGGACTGAAGTATCTGCTTTGCCACAATATCGACACGCTCGGCGCGAATATAGACCCCGCCATTCTCGGAACTCATATTGAAGGCCGTAACTGTCTTACGTTTGAAGTAACACCGAGAAGGATCGAGGACACTGGCGGCGGCCTTGCAAAGATCGACGGGCAGATAAGACTGGTAGAGGGCCTTGCACTGCCCAGTGAGGAAGATGAATATAGGCTGAGTTACTATAATACACTTACAAATTGGATAACGATCGACTCCCTGCTCAAATTCTTCGGTATCAGCCGGGAAATGTTGTTAGATGCAGATACTCCGGAAAAAATGACAAAAATACTCGATGCCATCCATGATGTCGAAAAAAGAATACCTACATATGTGACTATCAAAGATGTAAAATATCTATGGGGAAGCGGGCAGGAGGATATATATCCCGTGGCACAATTCGAGAAGCTGTGGGGCGACATGACAAGCCTTAGAGATATGAGTTCAGGTTACTTCTCGGTTTCAAGATTCCGCGGCATGCAGCTTAAGGAGCCTGCGCTTCTGGATATGTGGGCAAACGACGGATCGCTTGAATATGTGAAAAGCAAATGTAAATTTTAATCCAAAAGGCAAAATAGTATGAATAACAAAAAACTAGCAGTTATAAAAGGCGACGACAGGAAAGAGAATATAAGGAAATGCCTGACATTGATACGGGAAGACCTCGATAAGATAAAGACCGCGAAGAATATCCTTATCAAGCCGAACCTTGTCGCACTCGAACCCGATTTCGCAAATACCCATGTTGAGACGATCGAGGCCGTGATCGAGTTCATCAGGGAGATGGCTCCCGATACGCCGATAACAGTTGGTGAAAGCTCAGCCTCCGCTTTTTACAACAGGTACCCAACCACAAAGGTGTTCAAAGATTTTGATTACTACCGCCTCGAAAAGAAATACGAGAAGGTATCCCTGACACACTTTGACGATGACAAAGAATATATTGACAGCCCCATACAATCGGTTGTCGGCGACACGCATCTCAGGATCACAAAACGCGCGGATGAATTCGATTACAAGATATCGCTCGCCATACCAAAGACGCACAATTTTGCGGTCGCCACCTTCGGCATAAAGAACATGGCCGGTCTCGTAATGAGGCAGGACATGTCCATGATACACGGGATGAAGGGCGGTGTCGAGGTAGACGCCCCCAAGACATTTCTGGACAAACTACCGCCCGGTACCGTATCAAAAGCAAGAAGACTTCTGCCAAACTGGCTCATAAACCTCATGTTCAGATCGTATCCGACCTACAGAAAGAGCGTTAAGATGATCCACAGGAACATAGCGGAACTTGCAACAAGGGTATGGCCCGACCTGGTCATCCTGGACGGATATGTCTGTATGGAAGGAGACGGTCCCGTTGACGGGACACCTGTAGAGATGAGGACAGCCATTGCTTCAGCTGACGCTGTAAAAGCGGACGGTGCAGCTGCCAGACTAATAGGTTTTGAACCAGAAGATATAGGCTATTTATATTACCTGCAGAAAGAATATAAGATGGGGGAATATTCACTCGACAACCTTGTGGGGGAAGATATATATAAGATCAGGAAGAAGTTCAGGCGGCACGGCACTTACGACATACAATCACAGTGGCAGGAAAAAACTGGCAGCGGCTGAAAGCTCTCCTGCTCTTAGGATAAGAGAAACGATATGATAGAACGCACTCCCGAACCGGATCTTATGAACAATACCGCACAGGCAGA
>BDTS01000066.1 GCA_002897915.1 bacterium BMS3Bbin09
TGCCCCTACAATTTTCGTAATTCGTAATTGAATCAGATGTTATCTTCCATCTCCCAGACGCCGGTCGGGCAGATACCCGCACAAAACCCGCAGGCTATGCAGAGGTCCTTATCAACTATATATTCGTATGAACTGTCTTCATATTCTTTTCTGCTGATCGCACCGTTGTAGCATACGGCTTCGCACATGTGGCAATCCCTGCATACAGCGCAGGACATACAGCGGTTAGCCTCTTCTTTTGCCTTAAATGTCGGTTCACCATAGCTCACATCATAATACGCGGTCGCTATCTTGTCGTACGGGACCACAGGCTTGCGCGGCGGTCTGTTGTAAGATCTTCCCGAAAGCAGCGCGTGCACCGCGTCAGCACATGTCCTTCCGCTCCCGATCGCGTGTGTCACAAGTCCTAAGCGGATCGCGTCACCTATCGCGTATACTCTCGGGTTAGATGTATGGCCCGCTTCGTCCGCAATAATCCATCCGTGTTTGTCCGTATCAACAGACGGCGGAAGAAAGTCGGTCATCGGCATATCGCCGATAGACATAACAACAAAGTCAGCTTTCATTGAAGTGCCGTCGTTGAAATGTATCTTTTTCCCTTTTTTAGAATATTCCTCCGTAAACTTAGGCCACTCGATCTTTGTGCCGAGTGAGGTCGCAACTTCCAGCTCATGTCCAAACGCAGACGGTTTCTGTATATCAACCGCTGTAACCTCTTTTGCACCGCAATTATATGCCTCGATAGCAACATCCATCCCAACATTACCCGCACCGATCACAACAACATTCCGGCCTTTCAGATCAGGCTTGTCTCCAAGATTGATCCCCTTGAGAAAATCATATGCCGAGACCATGTCCTTTGATCCGGGCAGTGTCATCATCCTTGGCTTGTGCGCTCCACAGGCAACAATAGTCATGTCGTGGGATCTATATATCTCATCGAACTTCTTTCTTGTTACCTTTGAATTGAGATGCATATTGATCCCGACCTTTTTAAGTCGCTCTATTTCTGTAAGGAGCACTTTCTGCGGAAGACGTTCCCTCGGGATACAAAGCTCAAGTTTTCCTCCAAGCTTTCCTTCCGCTTCATAAAGATCGACATTGTGCCCCTTTAATGCGAGCTGCCATGCAGCCGAAAGCCCGCCCGGGCCGCCGCCGATAACCGCAACTTTCTTGTCAGTCTTTTTCGCAGGCTTGGGCGCCTTTAGATCGAGGCTTGCCCTGCCCATTTCTTTTATATTGTATGGCTTGTCCAACTGGCCCCTGGTGCATGACTGCATGCAGAGGTTCGGGCATATCTCACCACATACCGAAGCAGGGAGCGGACTGTACTGAAGTACCAGTTCCATGGACTCCTGAAGTTGACCGGCCCTTATAAGCTGCGCCCTCTTTTGTGAGGGGATACCGCTGGGGCACGCGTATTCACACGGCGGTGAATATTTGTAGTTATTCCAGACCGGCCTGAACCGTCTTTCGTCGCCTGTTGTTACATAAGGCAGGATCGTCAGGTCATGGTTAAGATAAGGCGCAAATATACCGCCACTTCCAACTCCCTCGTCCCATATGTCGGAGCGAAACTGCTCCATCGACATACTGAGCGGCTGTCTCTTTGCCCTCTCCTGAGCAGTATACGGCACGAGCTTCTTCCATGCGTTTGTATCTTTGATCAGCTCTTTGTAATATTCTGTTCTTTTAATGGCCTTCAAGTACGGCTTCATGTTCGTTGTGAGCCATTTCCAGTCCTGGTCAGTAAGGTCTTCGAGCTTTACATCTTTTTCACTATAACCATGAATGGGACCTCGGAAATATACAACGCCCCCGACCATTCCAACGCAGGGACGGTAACCGAGTATGTTTTCGGGTTTCCTTGGGTCCACACCGCAGACAACGGCAATGCCTCCTGCCTTGAACTCCGCGAATGTATCGCCGACATCTCTGAAATACCATGACTCCGGCGGATCGAATTTGGGATTGTGCTTGGTCATTGTCTCACACCGCGCACCTCCTCCGCCCTGAATATAGAGCTTGCCCTGGGCCGCGGCATTGTGCGCCCCGTTCGTGACATCACCGAGAACAGTAATATTGGCACCGCAGTTGATCCAGCCCACATCATCCGAAACGCTTCCATTGACAACGATCTCGGTTCCGAACATGCCCATGCTGCCGAGCCTCTGTCCAACCGGCCCCTCAACAGTGATCTTTACTTTATTATCCCCGGGCCATATGCGCCCGCCGATCCCATGCTGTCCGTTAGCGAGAAGATGCAGGTTGGTCGCGCCTTTTCTGACGGCCTGCTGTATCTGCTCTTCAAAGACCCTTGACGGTGTCCTTTTGCCTTTTACATTCCCTTTTAGCGTTACTTTTTTCATGATCTCATTAATCTACATTTGCCCTCATTTTATTCTCCCCTTACCAAGGGGAGACACAGAGGGGTTATTCATTAACAGTTATATTTTATCTTCAGTCTTTCAGCCATTGCCTTGTCATCTATGCTGATACCGTCCGACATGCCGATCGGGAGTTCTGTGCTTCTTCCCATCGGAGCGAATATCTTCTTAAGTTCAGTGTCAACTGACTTGAATACCTCAACCACCCTCTGGGCGACCTTGTCCGGATCAAGCCTCCTGTAAAGTCGCGGGTCCTGCGTCGTGATGCCCCTCGGACACTTCCCGAGATTACATACGTTGCATCGATTGTATTCGTCGCCGAAACAACCGGCAGCAGCCTGCATAATGTATTTTCCAATCGATACGCAAGACGCACCGAGCATTATAAGTGAAGCCGTGTTCGTAGCAAGGTTACCTTTCTTTCCGACACCGCCTGCAGCGATCAGCGGGAGTTCATTCTGTTTGCCCTGGGCAACCAGGTCAAGATAACACTCACGCAAGTTCGATGTGATCGGGTGCCCCATCGAGTTCATTGATACATCGTAAGCGGCACCCGTTCCGCCGTCTTCGCCGTCAATTGAAAGTCCGGCCGCGTACGGGTTCCTGATAAGATTGTTCAGAACAGACTTTGCGGTATGGGTACCCGAGATCTTTGGATAAACAGGCACCCTGAATCCCCATGCCATTGACATTGACTGGATCATCTTCGCAACTGACTCTTCGATCGAATATTGGGTCTGATGTGTAGGTGGAGACGGAAGATCCACCCCCATCGGCACACCTCTGATCTCGGAAATAAGCTTCATCACCTTATGCGCCATGAGGAGTCCGCCGTCGCCCGGCTTTGCTCCCTGGCCGTATTTTATCTCTATCGCGCAAGGGTCCTCGATCATGTGAGGAAGCGCCCTGACTATCTCATCCCATCCGAAATATCCGGACGCGATCTGCGGGATAAAATATTTAATGAACCTCGACCGTAAAAGTCTCTGCGGCATTCCGCCCTCACCTGAGGCCATCACTACCGGCATGCCTTCTACTTCATTTAAATATGTAACACCCATGGCAAGACCTTCCCACATGTTAGGGGAAAGCGCGCCGATGGACATACTTCCGATCATGATCGGATATATTTCACGTACAGGCGGTACAAATACACCTGATCTCTTGTTTACGTCAAGCCTGCCGTTTACGACCTGTATCGGGAGTTCATCCGCCGGCAGTATCCTGCCGAGATACGTCCTGATCCTGAACTCGTGCCTTCCAGCATCAAGCGCCGGGTCAGTAAGCATCGATATCCTCGAGAACTTGAGCCTGTCAAGTGTCGAAGGCATCGGGTCGTTTCTGCGACCGCCCCTCGTGTACGGCCTTCCTCCCTGGTTCTTGTGGAAGTTAAACTTGTGAACGGGATTATATTCGGGCTCGATAGCTTCATTGGGGCATACGAGCGCGCATGTAGCGCATCCGTTGCAGTGGCGATCTATATCGTTAGTCTGCTTTACTATTGTCTCAACCCTTCGCACGGCCTTTGGTTCAGGCATCGGCCCTTCGGAATGCAGTACGCGTTTTACTACCACGGAAGGCTCGATGGCAAACATCGGACATACAGCCGTGCAGTTTCCGCATCTCTTGCACCTGTCATCTCTCCACCTTACAATGTAAGGGAAGTCTTTAAGCGCAAGTTGGTGATTGCTGTCTAACCGTGAAGCTGGTTCCATACCATCACCTCCTCTGCGTCGGGTTTAATAATTGCCATATCAAATTTCATTGGAAATATATCCTTTGAACGGTCCCTGTCCGGGACCACGCTTTCGAGTCCGCACTCCTCGGACATGAGGCCGTACTTGCCTTTTACGCCGCCTACAGTTCCGGGCCTGAGCTTCTTTGCGTCCTGGACCATAAAACATGTCCCGTCGGGAGTGAACCCGATCACACAGTTCGGCCCGTCAATACAAAGCGGCCTTAACGATCTCTTTAAATATGTAAGCGCGTCAGCGTCAGGACGATGATCGATATCTTCCTGCTTAAGCGGCGTGATCACGTCCTTATAATAATAAAGCGGATATCCTAATTTCTTGTAAGTATAATGCAAAATGTGGCAGAAAACTTCGCTGTCACTGTTATATCCCATATAACCCGGAATGTTCCTTCCCGTAAGAAATTCCCTTATCGGGACGAACGCGGTGTTCTCCCCATTCGTCATAGTGCAGACACCCTGCAGGAAGAACGGATGACACGCGTAAAGGTTGATCGCGTAGTTCGTGTTCTGCCTTCCTTGCGCAAAGACTATCTTTGCCTTAAGGGACGACTTTTCGAGACCGAAAAACTCACCGAGCTGAAGAGGGTCCCCGACTTCCTTCAGCGCCACTATGTCAGGATAAAATGTAAATACAATGATCGACTCATCCTGTTTACCAAGTTCCCTGAGGCTGAGCCTTGTATGAAGAAGAAGGTTCTCCTTCACATCCATGGGCTTGTCATTGTACATATCGGGATAATCATACACCCGGGCAAAGTAGTAGTCACGGGCCTCAATGCCCCTTACGGCTTTTATCTTCGGGGTCCAGGTGTATTTAAGCTTGAACCCGGCCTTGTTCATGTAATCATCAAGTATCTTTACGCCAGCCTCAGAGCAGATGGCCGAAAGGATCGGATACTCTCTGAGTTCTTCGAACTCTCCGCCCAGGCCTTTGAGCATAAGCCCCATACCGGAACCGTCATGTCCCTCTTTCATTGTTTCCAGGGCCAATATGTTCTCCATTGGGGAGAAATAATCACTCGATGTTATTGCTGCCAGTCTGCACATATTTTTTTCCTTAAACTACCTATAGTTGCATACAGTCAAAAATAGCGCCCATACCAGAATACATCGGTATCAGACGCGTTCAAATCTTGGAAATACGGCTTCCAATAATAACAATTAAACACAAATTTTGTAAACTTTTTAAGGAAACCTTCTTAAATAAAAGATGCTTCCTTAATTTATTAAAGCTAAAACCATGCCAGTTCGTAACTGCCTGTAATTAACGGTTTATTGAGCGGCAAAAAACTACGTTTTTGTAGGAACTACAATTTTGTAGGAAGGTGACGCATTGTGTGTTCAAAATGATATGAACTAACTTCTAATCCTCAACTCTTTTCATCTCTATTTCCTGAAAGTTGGTCTTCAGTACCATTTTCTTTTCGTCCAGTTTCACAATTTCAAAATAGTAACTATTGCCGTTATAGTATCCACTTTGCATATTGATCTTAATATGAGTATCGTCTATAAATTCGTACTCGCCCTTCGACTGCATAATGATATTGTGTTTCTCCCAGGGAGCGACAACACTGCCGCCCCATTTGAACCAGAATGAAGTGGGAGCGTCCGCTGTCATGCTCCCGGCCAGGGACCACTTTCCCTTGATCTGACTTTCATTCCCCGAAGAACAGGCAACCAAAATCAACATCAGTCCCAATGCAAATAGTTTGAGAAATTTACGTTGCATGAGAATCTCCTTTTCTGATCTCCTTGTAGTAATTGATCAACCCGTTCGTCGAAGTATCGTGGGAGGTTATTTCTTTATCATCACCAAGCTCGGGGAGTATCCTGTTAGCAAGCTGCTTCCCAAGCTCAACCCCCCACTGGTCAAAACTGAATATATTCCATATAACACCCTGCACAAATATCTTGTGCTCGTACATTGCTATGAGACTGCCGAGGGTCCTTGGCGTGAGCTTCCTTAAGAGTATGGAATTTGTGGGCTTGTTGCCTTTGAATATTTTAAACGGCGCGATCTTTTTTATTTCTCCGTCACTCTTACCTGCAGCGCTGAGTTCGCTCACCACCTCTTCTTCGGTCTTGCCCTTCATCAGCGCCTCTGTCTGAGCAAAGAAATTCGAAAGAAGTATGTTATGGTGCTCTCCGGACGGGTTGTGACTCAATGCAGGGGCAATGAAATCGCACGGTATCACCTTCGTCCCCTGATGGATAAGCTGATAAAAGGCATGCTGTCCGTTCGTCCCTGGTTCGCCCCATATGACCGGCCCTGTCTGGCAGACAGTCTCCTTGCCGCTTCTCTGGACATACTTCCCGTTGCTTTCCATGTTGCCCTGCTGGAAGTACGCGGGAAACCTGTGAAGGTACTGATCGTAAGGGAGTATAGCCTCGGTCTCGGCTTTGAAGAAATTATTGTACCAGATACCTAACAGTGCGAGTATGACCGGAAGGTTCTTATCAAAAGGGGTCTCACGGAAATGTTTATCCATCGCATGCGCGCCTTCGAGAAGTTCTTCAAAATTCTCAAACCCTATCGCGCAGGCAATTGAAAGGCCTATAGCGGACCAAAGAGAGTACCTGCCGCCTACCCAGTCCCAGAAGGCAAACATATTCACGGGGTCTATGCCGAACTTTTCGACCTCTTCATTATTGGAGGAAAGCGCGACAAAATGTTTTTTGATATAGTCTTCATCTTTTGCCGACTCAAGGAACCATTGCCGGGCAGTATGTGCATTCGTCATTGTCTCCTGAGTTGTGAAAGTCTTGGATGCGATCATGAAGAGCGTCGTCTCCGGAGATAGACTCTTCAAGGTCTCCGCTATATGCGTACCGTCTATATTCGATACGAAATGCACCCTTATATTTTCTTTCGCATACGGCTTCAATGCCTCGGTGACCATTACAGGTCCGAGGTCCGAACCGCCGATGCCGATATTTACAATATCCGTTACGGGCTTGCCTGTGTAGCCCTTCCATTGCCCCGAAGTGATCTTCTCCGAAAACGCCTTCATCTGCGCAAGCACCTTATTGACCCCGGGCATTACATCGTTCCCGTCAACATATACCGGTACGTTCGAGCGGTTCCGCAACGCCGTATGCAGAACGGCACGGCCCTCGGTCTCATTTATTTTGTCGCCCGAAAACATTTTCTCTATCGCGTCCCCAACATTGGTTTCAACCGCGAGTTGCCGTAGCAGTCCCATCGTCTCTTCGTTGATTATATTCTTAGAATAATCAAGAAATATGTCCTCAAACCTGGCAGAAAACCTGGGGAATCTTTCAGGATCCTCTGTGAACATTCCCTGCATATGAATGCCGTCCATCCACACGTAATGTTTCTGGAGTTTTTGCCATGCAGCAGTCTCTACGGGATCGGTTTTTTCGAGCATCATACCTCCAAAGGTTATTATTGTATTATTCTTGACGCAACCTTATACAACTGGTATAAGTTTCGTACGAATATATGAAATTAAACAATTTCATCTATTCAACTCAGCTTTAAATGTATTACATTATTTGCAAAACTTCAATATTTTTCTTTTCGCTACAGATAATTTACAATAACTACCCGCTAAGCTGTTTAACTATTTCCTCTATCTTGCTACTACCGAGGTCCAGACTCTATAGATATGTGTATACACTGTTTTCTGTTTAGATTCAAGGGCTTACGTCAACCATGGCTTGGTCGCCTTTTTAATTGCGCGGTATTATGTAAAATTAGCTGGCAAAGCCTCCTTACTGTTCCACGTGGAACATGTACTGCCTTTGCTTGCGATCATTTACAAGGCCCCGGTATGTGTCTTCAAATTTAGCGCCGTCACTGTTTATACAATGCTTGCCCATCCCACACCTGACATATTGATTTATGGCTTCTTGTACCCAGAGGGCATAAGTCTCATTGAAGCGGATGCTTTGCACCGCTTAATTCGGCTTTATCTGGGAAAAGCGGTCCCATTTTTCATTAACCGGGCAATTTAGAAATGTAAACAGTTTTCCACAATTTCAATTGTTCCACGTGGAACAGTTACGGCTATTATCAAAAAATTGACTAATTATATAGAGTTGTGCTACATTTCAGTAGGTTTTGGAAAGGAGTTATTTGTTAAAGAAATGTTAATACTTGGGATAGATACATCGTGTGACGATACTTCCGCAGCCATTGTAGAGGACGGCTGCAGGATAGTATCCAATGTGGTTTCGAGCCAGAATGAGATCCATACCAAATATGGCGGAATAGTGCCGGAACTTGCATCCAGAAGGCATATTGAAATGATATGGCCAGTAGTCAAAGAGACGATGGACAAGGCAGGTACGAATTTCAAGGATATTTCAGCCATTGCAGTGACACATGGGCCCGGGCTGATCGGATCGCTTCTGGTTGGCGTCTGCTTTGCCAAATCAATCTCATATTCGCAAAAAATACCGATGGTCGCTGTAAATCACCTGGAAGGACACATGATCTCAATATTCCTGGAAAACACCCCGGAGTTTCCATTTATCGGGCTGGTAGTATCAGGGGGACATACAAGTATTTATCTTGTGGAAGGCTTTGGCCAATATACGGAAATAGGCAGGACAAGGGACGATGCCGCGGGCGAGGCATATGATAAAGTGGCGAAACTCCTCGGATTCGGTTATCCCGGCGGTCCCATTATAGATAAGCTTGCATCTGAAGGGAACCCTGAAGCAATTGCCTTTCCGAGGTCAACACTTAAGGAAAGCCATGATTTCAGCTTCAGCGGGCTAAAGACATCTGTCCTCAACTATACAAAAAAACATCCGGATGCAAAAAAAGAAGATATAGCGGCGAGCTTTCAGGAAGCAGTGGTAGATGTCCTTGTCAACAGAGTTATTGAGGTTGCAGAAATAAAAGGGGTCAAAGAGGTCGTTCTGTCAGGCGGAGTCGCGGCCAACAGCGGGCTTAGAGAAAGGATCTCTCAAATAACCTCTGAAAAAGGGATGAAGGCCTATTTGCCATCTCTGCACCTCTGTACAGACAATGCGGCAATGGTCGCAGCTGTTGGCTTTCATCTGTTCAATAGAGGAGAAGTTGCAAATTACTCTTTAAATCCAAGGGCTTACCTGCCTCTGGGGTCAGCCGACGGCCAACCTTAAGAAGCTTTATCATATACAGTGGTCCTTGAGGTGCCTTCCGAATGCGGATATCCCTTTTATAACTTCTCTGCAGAAAGGACAGGTATAATCCCTTTGTTTAAGCTTCTCAACCTTATCCGAAATAATATCTCTGATCTTGCCGCGGCCCTCTGGTTTGGAAGTTTCTTTGATATTTTCCGGTCTATTATTCATTAGCTTAATAAATTTCCATGTTCACTGCCCGGAAGAAGGTTTTTTGGACTGCATAATGGCTGCAAGCATAAAAAGTATTATCCCGATTGTCAGCGCTGAATCAGCCACATTAAATGCGGGCCAATGCCATGTGCCAACATAAAAGTCAATGAAATCAACGACTTTACCTAACAGTATCCTGTCAATCAGATTGCCGACAGCTCCCCCAAATATCAGTGATATCGAAAAAAGCTCCAATCCTTTAGGGATTTTAGACATATAGACTAA
>BDTS01000067.1 GCA_002897915.1 bacterium BMS3Bbin09
TTCCGATCTATAGTGTATTTGCTCTGTTTTTTAGCCTTGATCACATCCTTTGCGGTAGAGGCTTTTGTAGTACGTTTCGGACTGCTTCCGAAACTGATCGGGATTGCGGCAGGTTGTGCAGGGGCACATGTGCTGTCGCCGCATCTGCAGCCTGTTGATGCCTTCGGCTTCGGAGATAGCTTATTAAGGTCTTTAATTTTTTTGGCTATCGCCCTTGTGTTCTCGGACCCTATCATGTCCTCGATCTTTATCTGTTTGCGGAATTTAGTTATTTCGGAATGTGTTACGTTTTTGAGTATGGGACGTCTGCCTTTTGAGCCTATGATGCGCATGTCCTTATCCACCCCGTTCTCGAGCAGGGCCAGCAGTGTCTTTCCTGCCTGGTGCCCCGCCGTGTCTTTGCCGGCCAGTATCAGGAAGCTGATGGCAGGGTTGGAGACAATGTTCTTCACTATCTTGTCGATCCCGATATTCTCTGTTTCTGTCTTGCCCACTATGCAGAGCCCTTCGGGATTCAGCTTTACCAGCTTTTCCTCGAGTTTCACGCTGGCAAGAGTGGAAACTCCAACAGGTGCCGAGCTATTCACTACAGTATATTCACCTTCAACCGGCGGCCATGAGTCGTTGTTTACAGTGATCTCACATGTCGAGAGGGTTGCCGAGGTCAGGACAGGATATTTAGCCGTGAGCCACGTCATTGCTTCCGGAGGGATGCAGTATTTACACCCGAGACATGGATACTCAAGCGGGGTCAACTGCCCGTACCACTCGTTAACGTTATCGAGCAGTTCTTTCGCATCCTTGATCTTTAATAATGGAAGCGAGGCCTTAAGGTTTTCGAGCGTTCCCTTCATGCAGCCGCACTTCCTGCACCTGGTAAGATTCATGCCCCTTTGAATTTCAGCGTGGACTTTTTTAAAAGTGGAATTCATGGAGTATTATGTATTATGGGAACAAGAAACTTCAATGTTAGGAATCATATTGTAGAAGCACAGCATGCCGTGCCCATACAATATAGAGAGGAGCGTATTCGTTACTTCTGATTAACTGTTTGGCTCTATTATAATGATCCAGGTAAGATGACAATGAACCTATATGAAAAACTGAAGGCACAGGCCGGGACAGTCAGGTCTCACGTTGAAATTGCCGACGTTGCATTTGTAGGTTTATATGTAAAAAGATCATAGACGAACATAACGGACTGTTCTTCGTGGACAGCGAGCTTGGCGAGGGGACTTCCTGCAAGATAATTTTCCCGTATCAGAGCAAAGAAGATGAGGACAAGATCAAGAACTGCAGGAAATGTAAATTTTACCAGCATGTCGCAGTCAGCAAGGACCTTTAAGAATAATTATTAATTCAATGATGGGAGTTTACTTTTATTGGTTTTTTATCATAGAATGTCATGTTGGTAATTTATACCAAGGGCATAAGTTTCGTACGAATAGATGAAATTAATTAATTTCACTATTCAACTCAGCTTTATGAGAGGGCCCATAGCTCAGTTGGTCAGAGCCACCGGCTCATAACCGGTTGGTCCCAGGTTCGAGTCCTGGTGGGCCCACCATACACTGACTTTTGATATAGCCGAATTAAGCGGTGTGTAATCCGCTTCAATGAGACTTATGCCCATGGTACATATAATTTATTAGAGGTAAACGTTGATAAAAATGATATCAGTCCTGTATTTTTACTGGAGGCAAAATTGAATGAACAACTAAAGATTTTAGTTGGACTTCAGGAAATAGATTCCTCTATTCTTCTGGTGATTGATCAGGTTGACGCCCTTCCGGATAAGCTGGAACAATACAAAGCCCCTCTTAAAGAAGCAAACGACTTCCTTGAAAAGGCAAAGACACAGGCTGAGCTCCTGAATAAAAAGAAAAAAGACAAAGATATGCAGCTGGATGAGTTTCAGGACAAGATTGAGAAGCTTAAAAGTAGGAGCGCAGATGTCAAAACCAACAAGGAGTACGAAGCGAACCTCAAAGAGATAGAAAGCTTTGAGAAGAACAGGGACAGGATCGAAGATGAGATCCTCACAATGATGGAAGAGATCGAGACCTTTTCGAACATATCGAAGGAAGAAGAGGTAAAGGTTAAAGAGGCGGAGAAGGCCTTTAAGCAGGAAGAGGAGAAGCAGGAAGAAGAAAAGAAGAAACTGTTTTCCGAGGTAGAAGCAATAAAGGCGAAGAGGGCGGAATATGTCGAGAAGCTCGATAAAAAGACTTATGACCGATATATGCAGCTACTGAAAAAACTCGGGGGCCTTGCCGTGGTCGAAACGAGGAACGAGATCTGCCTTGGATGCAATACCAATATCCCCCCGCAATTGTGCAGCGACATAAAGAAGGGTGATGATGTTCATACCTGTTTTTACTGCAATAGGCTTCTTTTCTACAAGGATGATACGCCTGCTAATAGCCCTCAAGAAGCCGCTCCGGCATCTAATGACAGAGAAGAAACAGAATAAAGCCGCATCGCAACCCGGCCTTTTTGATACCGGGAACACCCCTTTAAAGAGTTCCGGTTTAAAGTCTTCCGGTCCGAAAGGATATTCAACAATGTATTGTGACGGCGCGTGCAGCGGTAATCCAGGTGATTCCGGGATAGGTGTATCGATCAATCTTTCGGATGAGGATGCCGTGGCCCTGAACAAAGATAAGAGCTATGCGATATCCGAGTACATCGGAATCGCGACCAATAATATCGCTGAGTATTCGGCTCTGATAAGGGGGCTCGAAAAGGCGATGTCGCTCGGGATAAAGAGAATAAAGGTATTTCTCGACTCCGAACTGGTTGTAAAGCAGTTGAAAGGGGTCTATAAAGTAAAGCACAAGAATCTAATACCCCTCTGGCAACAGGCAAAGGGTCTCCTTGAAAATTTCGATAGCTGTAAGGTCGCTCATGTCCCGAGGGACCTGAACGCGGAGGCGGACTCACTTGCGAGAAAAGGCGTAAAAAAGGGCCGACAGAGATAATCTGATTTTTTGCTGGACAGCGCCAATCTGAATTGTTATAATTAAAATACTTCTCTAATAATTCTGCCTTAGTAATTTCAGGATAAAGTGAAGATCCATTAGGGAGAGAGTCTTCTTTTTCAGTGAACAGCTTGAATAATAAGGAGAATTTTTAAAATATTAATAAAACCTGTATTGCAGCGGCGGCGGTTGAACCCCCCTATTAGTTAGGCTTACAGCTTGACCAAAAGGCGGAGTATTTAACCCCGCCTTTTTTTGCGTAAAAACTGTCAGGAATATATTTACATTCTAATATATCAATAGATTGGGGAGATTACGTAACTTATGAAGATCATTAAGAAAATGTACGATTGGGTACTTCACTGGGCTAATACACCATATGCTGTTCCAGCGCTTTTCTTTCTCGCCTTTGCCGAGTCATCTTTTTTCCCGGTCCCGCCGGATGTGCTGCTTATAGCACTTGCCATATCGATCCCGAAAAAATCCTTTAAATACGCTACGATATGTACGGTCGGATCAATATTGGGAGGAATGTTGGGATATGTTATCGGGCTTGAACTTATTGACACTATCGGCATGCCAATTCTTAATTTCTATGGAGCAATGGATAAATATGAATATATTCAGGATCTATACATGAAATATGATGCATGGGCAGTAGGGATAGCTGGTTTTACCCCTATTCCATACAAGATATTTACTATTGCTGCCGGTGCATTCAAAATTAATTTTTTTGTTTTTGTTTTGGCATCAATTGTTGGCAGGGCAGGAAGATTCTTTCTTGTTGCCGGACTTATCTGGAAGTTCGGGCCTGCCATAAGGGACTTCATAGAGAAGTATTTCAATTATCTGAGCATTGCGTTCATGGTCCTCCTGATCGGCGGCTTTCTCATTATTAAATACGTATTTTAAGAAGAGGGCAATTTGTTCCGCAAATTCCCGGCCGGACAATAACCTCCCCTTTGTTTTATCATCATTATATGGAAATAAAAAAGGGCGGTCCATATCCCTATGG